>CANMKA010000010.1 GCA_947498355.1 uncultured Paraglaciecola sp.
AAAAACTATGAAAATAAACATTTCAGGTCATCACGTAGAAGTTAGCCCTAGTGTCAAAGAGCATATCGAACAAAAGTTATCTAAAGTCGCCAGCCATTTTCCATCTCTTATTGCCATAGATTGCATCATTCGAAAAGAACATGGTGATTTTCAAGTAGAGCTTGTCACCACCTATGAAGGAACACGTATTGCTACCTCAGGTGAAGACAAGGTTATGTACCCATCCATCGCCAAAGCAGCGAAAAAACTCGACGCAGCACTGATGCACCGAAAAGGTCAATTGAAAGGCGATTTACACAAAAAACCCGAAACCAATGCCCCTGAAATTGCAGTAGACATTATTCAGGAAATGGAACTCAACTAAGCTCCCAATTAACCAAATAAGGCCCATAACAGTCAAATGTTGTGGGCTTTTTTTTGAAAACGAGTTGTATTAAGAAAGACAAAACTGGACTTTCCCCTTACTCAAGAATAAATTGACTAGGACCTCTTGGTCTTTTATATAAGGGACGATAATTTGATCAAAATTCCGCAGCAAAAGCCCTACGCAGACATGTCAGTGTTAATCATAGACGGGCAAGCCTTAGTTCATACTGTAATACGAGATGCTTTTTTAGATGCGGGGATCCACAATGTAAAAAGTGCTTACGACGCTTATGCCGCCTCAAGACTATGCGATGTGAATGATTTTGACATTGTACTGATTGCATTTGATGTAAAAAGTGACAAAGACGGATTTAACCTTCTTGAAGAAATGAAGTTTAAAGGACAAATCAGTAAAACTACCTGTGTCATATTTTTAAGTGCAGATACAACTCAAGGTTTGGTTAATTGCGTGGTAGAAATGGAACCCACAGATTTTTGGGTAAAACCACTAGACAAGTCCAAAGTTGAAAAGCGGATTAAGCAAATACTCCTCATTGAGAAAAAGCTGTACGCACTGCGTTATTGTTTTGACCAAGAAGAATACCCGACCGCAATTTATTACGCAGAGCGTCAGCTAAAAGACCAGGCCTTGGCTCACTATCACCCTCATATTAATCGAATTATTGGCCGGAGCCTGTTCAATTTACAAGAGTATCAAGGCGCGTACGATTTTTACTCTAAGCTGGCGTTAAGCTACAAATACGCTTGGGTTCAGGTTGGGTTGGTGGCCACACTCTTAAAGTTGCAGCAAGTAGACCAAGCCAACGAATTAGCCGCAACGTTATTGGAGCGAGAAGATACAAAATTTGCCACGTACGATTTACTCGCTGAATACCATATCACTCGAGAAGACTATCAAGTGGGTTACGAAATTATTCAAGAAGCCACTAAATTAGCGCCTCGTAGTATAGAACGTAACAAAAAATCTTGGAATCTAGCTAGGCTTAATCACGACAAATTGGGCCAATATATCGCAACCAAAAACATGGCAAAGTATGCCAAAAATTCGATACACGACTGCCCTTCTTTAAGCATGAACGTGATCCGGTCGTCACTCGATTTAGCCTCGTCTGTGACCGAAGGCGAGGCCGCAAAAATACTGGCTATAACCGAAAGCAAAATTGCAAGAATGCTTCACGAGTACCCATCGAGCAAAGAACTCACTGAGCAGCTGCATGTCATTCAAGCTAGGTTACTTAACCTAAGAGATAAAAAACAAGACGCTGAAGAGTTAATGCAAAGCCAAGTAAAAGTGAGAGTAGCCAAAACCTTTGAAGATAGCCTAGACAAAATCAAAGCTTTTCATGAAGTCGGTATGTGGGAACAGTCCATGCTGTTGCTTGATCAGTTAAAAGATAATTTCGAGCATGATTCGTTCACGGGTAAAGTGTTAGCAGAGTATTTAGAACAAGAGTCCAAAGAACGTAGGCATATTCGCTACAGTCCTAAAGAGCTGGGAGAAATGGCTTCGGTACACTACAAGCACAGGCGCTATAAACCTGCTCATAATTTGCTGGTACAAGCCAGAGAACTTAGCCCCAACAATATAAATTTGACCATTAGCCATTTAAAAATATTGGCCTATTTAGCCGAACAAGATACCTTAGAAGAAGAGGTAAAGCCGCATATTACCGAATGTTTCGAAAAATTAGCGGTAGAAACCTTAACCGAAAAACAACAGACAAATGTCGACGAATACATTGAGCGGATTACTAAAACTGGGTTTAAACCCACACAGGAGTATGCATGAAAAAATTATTAAGTCTTTTGGCTATTAGCCTGTTACTCGTTGCCTGCGCGCCCGAAATTGGCAGCCCAAAATGGTGCGAAAAAATGAAAGATAAACCCAAAGCAGATTGGACAGTCACAGAAGCAAAAGACTTCACCCAACACTGCATTTTATAATGGAAAGCGCAGTGGGTAGCCTTTCTGACAGATGCGCCTAAAAATTAACAGTACCTTAGGTCTAGCCATTGGCATATACTGCGGCGAATTATTACTCTTTACGAAAAAAGGATACTTATGAAAAAGTTCACCGCACTCTTGTTAGCCTCAAGTCTGGCCTTTTCTGCAACTTCTCACGCTGAAGGCGGGTGGTTAGACTCAGTTAAAAGTTTATTCGGCATGGGTGAACCAGCAGCGAGTACTACAGAGCAAGCGCCTAGCAT
The DNA here is from genome assembly GCA_947498355.1 of uncultured Paraglaciecola sp. Classification (GTDB taxonomy): domain Bacteria; phylum Pseudomonadota; class Gammaproteobacteria; order Enterobacterales; family Alteromonadaceae; genus Paraglaciecola. Next base: position 2,595 of record CANMKA010000010.1, read on the forward strand.
GACCGGCATGATCAACTCAATCACTGAAAACTTAGGCGTAACACCTGAACAAGCAAAAGGTGGATTGGGATCTTTGATGAGCTATGTGAAAAGCAGTGGTTCGAGCGAGCAATTCTCAGCCTTGTCTTCAGCTATCCCCGGCCTTAAACAAGTATTAAGTGCTGCGCCAAGCGTTTCAGCCAATCAAGATGGCGTTGCAGGCTTGTTAAATAAAGCCGCTGAGTACAACCAAACCTTAAAAAGCATCAATACTGTAAAACAACAATTTGAAGCCTTGGGTTTATCGCCACAAATGATTGCTAGCTTCATTCAGCAAGCTAAAAGCTATCTCGATACCCCGCAAGGTCAGCAAGCTAAAAAGTTACTAACCGAAAGCCTATCTAAATTGGTTTAGTAACAGATTTAACTTGTTTACAGCCAGTGCCATCATCCTAATTTTGATGGCACTCACTGTTTGTACCAATAAGTATAAAGTCAATTCTGCTTATCTCCGTGGCTAAGTGTTGGAGAGTAGCCCACCTTATCTTAGGTAAATATTAACAACGCCAACAAAACTCACTCGAAGATAGACTGCCATCGTTATTTACGTCCCATGCACGCCTTCCATCACCGAACAAAAACACACTGCCATCATCTTGCTGAATACTGCCAGTAATAGGTTTAGCTTGAAGTACGTACGTGCCATTAGATGCCTCTGAAATTGTCAAATCATAACGACGGTTAGCATAAGGCTCAGCAGAAGGTGAATGACCATGAAAAATAGCGGGCTTTCCTGTGTTTTCACCTGCTTCGGCCGCCCCTAGGTAACTAAAAGACGCCGCTTTGTGGCGTTCCAATGCTGCAGCAAAGCTCATCAAATCAGCCTGTACTGCCGAACGATTGCTGTCTTTTATGAAGCCTTGATAACTTGGATAGCCGACAACTGTGAGTAACCCAACAATTGCCACAACTATCATAAGTTCAAGCAAGGTGAAGCCTGCTTGAACTTGACCGGAAAAAGTCACTCGTTTGCTCATTACTGCCTCTCTGTTTCGGTTTTCCAACTACTCTTTTGTACGCGCTCAAAATTACTGTGGATATTCTCAGCCAAACACTCAAAGTCTGAACCACATGCCTGTTGAGTTCCGTCATCTTCTAGGGTTTTCACCGTAGAGGCACATTCAGTACCTAAGCAAATGATAGGTTTAATAATATCTTCAATTAAAATTTTAGTTTCTGGGGCTATGCCGGTTTGCTTTAACTGAGCAAAGCGATCCGTATGCTCCCGTTGTTCATTATTATTTAAATCTGTCACGGCATTGCCATTTACTAGCTGCACCAGATAGGCTCGACTATTCCCCGTAGGCGGCGCGCAGGCACTAGTACTTGCCGATGCAGGTAAGTAAGTAGTAAAAACAATTTGATAATCGAGTATCAAAGGCGAAGCCAATACCTTTTCTCCGCCTTCGGTTAACCGAATAAACCAGCCATTAGCGTTTGAAAATTGTTTACTTTCTAGGGTTTGAGCGCTCTCATTACTTGAGGTAAGCAAATGTTGGGATGCATCATATAAACTTCCTAAACCATAGGGAGTGCTAGGCAAGGTGGCATACCCTTCCTCGTCAAACTTAAATACGCCTGCATCTTTAATCATATAAAAATGGTCATTAATCGTGGTATTTAATGGATGTGCTCTAAAGCCCGAGCCTATGGCGACCGCGTAGTAGTGCTCATCGCCTAATCTAATTTCAGACACATCTGGGCCGTAATAGAAGCGACGATTATCAATATCTAGATCTCCAGCAAAATCAGCGAGTAGCCCCCCACGAACTAAATCAGTCACAGATTCACCATTGATAATATCAAGTCGAAATAACTGCCCACCCATGTCTGCCACGTACATGTGATCAGCAAAGCCATCGCTATCACGGTCAATAACAGAAATTCTTGCGGGAATACTATACTGCATTTCAGGTAAGTTTAAGTTTGCTCCAGTGCGACTCGCTGACCAAATTAACTCTCCGGTGTCAGCGTCGACGATAAACACAGAGTTCCCCACAGAATCTGGACTACGATTGAGTTTGCTATCTTGATCTTCATCATAGCCTCCACCAAAAATCATGACATTTCGAGTGACCGAGCCCACACGAATTTTAGTCAGAGTAGGTCTAGACCAAGTTTGTCCTAGGTTGGCAAATTCTGCGGTGCCTCCATCAATTTTAAACATCAATTTAGGAGAGTGTTTGTCGGTAATATCAAAGGCATAGTAGTTATTTCCTCCGCGGCGCATCCCCAAATAGAGATACTTATTGGCGCCTACCGTGCGCAGTACCATGTCACCGTCTAAACCGTATATGTGCGAAAAAGTAGACGAGTCCCGATACAAGTCATACACGTTGGCTAATAATTCGCGAGGCATAATGGCCCAATTCTCATTGCCGGTAGCTGTGTCAAAAGAGTGTAAAAAACCATGATTGGTCGCCACAAAAACCACGCTATCGGTCAAGGAGTAATTAACAATGACGGGCTGAGAATGAATAGGATCACCTAAGGTGCGCCTAACATCGTTGACTAAGCCATCACCATCTTCATCTCTTACGTCTACGCCTCTAGCCCACTGCAATAATGTATCTCGTAAATTTTCGGGTTCTGGTTCAGACGCAATAAGCAAATCTGAGATACTCAAATCTGAATTTGATTCATGCAATAAATTGCTGGGTTGAACGATATTGCCCGGCGTAGAGAGAACATAGGTATTACGAGGCAAGCCCATTTGTTCGGCCACCCCACCGTTTCTGACATCATTGCCATCTGCCAATAAAGACCAAAAGCTATGGGCGCTGTCGTTAAAAAATCCAGTAACACTGTCTACCGCGTTTAATCCGTTTTTATCTAACACCTCGGCCCCTTCTAAACGGTAGCGTTTAACATTTCCCGGCCATAAGGTCCCCTCGGCAGGTTTAAACAGCGCAAAATACAATTCATCGTTATGAGTGAGTCGATTCAACTGATTAACTGCGACCCCAGGAGACACAAAGGTGGCATTGACATCCTTTACTGTTTTAAGAATCGTTTGGAACACTTCGACTAAATCGTCACTGTTGTCTGCGGTATAAAAATCGCCGCCGCCATTAATAGCCAAGTCATTTAAGAATGCATTAGCTGTCGAGCCTGCAGAAAAACCAATCGTATGCGTAAATACGCGGGAGTTGATGGCTGACTCGTCACCATCAGCTATATTTTGCACTAAATCTAATCCACATTTTTCACCGTCATCACCACGGCAAGATTTACCCAACAAGCTCTCTATTTCAGACACGCTATGATTGTTGTTAGCAATACCATCAGACAAAAGTACTATGTGATTATTGGTTTGACATACTCGATCTGATACCGGGCTAATGTAACGCGGTTCACCGGGAATATACTCATTCATGCAGTTTATGTTGCTCAAATCATCCGAATTGCAACCCGCGGGTAAAACCGAATCGGCGCCAGAGTACGACAACCTATGGCTAACTCGAGTGCTTCGCCTAACATTTGACGACACCGAGCTTTGGCCTCGCTGTTTACCGTACAAGACATCCAATCCGCCATAGTAACTGGCCGCTTCGTATAAGGTATCAACGATAGGGGTAAAACCATTAGGAGACAGAGTATCGACTTGACTAATTAAATGCTGCCTCACAGTTGAGGTGCTGCCAGGGGTGGCTTGCCCCTGATACTCAACAACTAACCTTACGGCATCCGACGGCCGCCCATTATAGGTGTAAGCCCCTCTCACCCCCACCAAATCTGAAAACACAAACATCATATCGTTACCGGGTTGCCAACCTGAACGCCCCACCAAGGCCTCAACGATAGAGACAACTGACGGACTACGATAGTCAGCATTTCGGAACCACTGAGGAATGTTGTTCCACGTCACCCCAGACGTTTTAGGTTTATCTCTTAACAAATATCTACGGTAAGGCGAAAAACTGTTGGGATCATCTTCAGCAACACCCGATATGGTAAAAGATGCGAAGCCTGAATCGCTATTTTGATAAGCAGTAAACTCTAAGTAAGCTTGCGTAATGGTCGCACCTTGGGGAATGTTAACGTTATTAAACCTAACCCCAAGAAAACGGTTTGATGTAGCGCGAAAAGTAAGCTCAGAACCTGTAGCTTGATAACCATCAGAACGCTCTTCGGCATTATTTGCCTGAGCATTAACCTGGTACGTTGCTTGGCCACGAATACATCCAGTCGCACTGGTTTCGTCGTAGATCACTACAAGTTGCGGCGACAGCCCAGTTCCTTCATCAAAACCATCAACTACCCTAGCACTGCTTGAAGAACTGCCCTGCCCTTCAATTAATACGTTGATTGCATTGCCCCCACACCAAGCACTTCGATCTACAACTTCTTGAATTACCGAACTAATATCAGGGGTGATGATGCTTTCACCCGATAAAGGGAAGTCATTATCCGTATTCCACAATACGGACTGAGATCCGGTGGTACGGCTCGTTAAATTGCCTGCACTTGTTGCAAAAGCCGAGGCATTATTAGTCAACTCGGCACGTAAGGTTAAATCCGTCGCCCCTGCATTTGCCAAGTTCGAGGTGAATCGAATATACGCACGAGTAATCACCGCCCCCTGAGGAATATTTAGCCCACTAAACCTCAATCCCGTTGTGACAAGATTCGTGCCTTGAGACAAAGTTAAATTGTCGCTATCAGTCGTAACAAGGGTATCCACTTCATAAGCATCATCTTGAGACTGAGAGATAGAGGTAATAATTTCTGGCGACACTGCATCATCGATAGGTCGAACAGGATAGAGAATAGGCCCACCAAAATCAGAAAAACGCATAAGACCAGCATTGATATTGGTTACCGAGTTTAGCGTTTGCTGCAAGGCTCTTTGTACTCTGAGCATACGGGTTTCAGAGCCACCGTCCTTAGCATCCATACTACCAGACGTATCCATAATGAATAACACATTGGGGTCGTAGGTTACTGAGCTGCTTGCGGTACCCAAATAAATTTCAAGATCGTCTGCATGCGCACTCGTGATAAAAATGCTCAACAAAAGGGCTATCAACCATTTTCTATTCAGAAGAACTCCCATTACTTCTCTCCTGTTATTGAGATGCTGGGGCAAATACCGACGCAGTTTGGCTATTAGCAACTACGTATTTACTATCTTGTACTCGACCACATCCTCTGATGATAAACACATGACAACTAATATTACTGCCACCAATCACATTGCTCGAACCAATACATGCCTGCTCTCGGACAAACGCCGTTCTCGACCAACTTTGCGTTTGCGGAGAATCACGAAAATTACCTGCTTGCGTATGTTGCGTGTTTTTTTGCAAGCCAGCCGCCGTTAGGGTTCTATTGGTCCAATTGTCGCCATCAAAACAGCTTAGGTCTTGCACACCAGGATCGTATTGAATACCGGCTCTGGCATCAGACAAGGGATCATTTAAGGCGTCGTTACTGAGCAAAGCTTTGTCTTCAGATTCAAATAACACAGCACCTATCGCTGACTCTGCAGCATCAAATGCCATAGAGCGGCGTTCCATTGAACTGGCCATCTTACTCTGCAACAAGCTACTGGATACCGATGATACCCCCAAGATAGTTAAGCTCAGTAACACCAGTAAGGCAAAAACCATTACCAGACCGGATTGCTTAGAGGGATATGGGCAACTCATAAATTTCTACTCCGCACTGTATTTTTACTGTTACGTAAGGTCACAGTGACTTCAAATTGTTTAAATAACCGTGATTCACTCGGCGTGAACACAGCCTCATCGAGCAGTTTAAAACCGGTAGATTGGGCAATTTCGATATCCGCATCGGCCTTCAACAATAATGCAATACGAATCGCCACAACCTGTGCACCCGATGCTTTGGCTGCATCCAAGGCATCGGCTGTAATGAATTGAACGGGTCTGGCACTATTATCAGAAGAACTGAAATCAGCACTGATCCCATATTGCACCTGAAAACTGTACACGTCATCAAGCAAGGTATAAGCCCTATCGGCATCATTATCCACTGCGACTTTCAGTCCCTGTAAAACGCGCCCGTCAAACCCTCTGCATTTGAGGGAGTTGGCATCGAGAAAATATTGATTCACCACAAAAAACTCTTGCTCGTCAACATAGCCATGGGTTACCCCCCGACAATCCTGTGCACCTTGCATTGCAACGACTAAGGTATCGCTAGCACCATCCACTCCTTCAATTGCCCCAATTGCAGCATTGCCAGCAAAATCTCCAGGGGCTGGAACGGGGGAATTAGTCACAAAATACGCCTCGCTGACCAAATCAATATCTTGATTGAGTGCTGGTGACAGCATGTCATAACGTCCAGCCATGAGTAGTTCATTGCGCAATCGAGAAACAATAAATCGCCCATTTTCTTGGACAGAGGCTAAACCTCGGTTTAATCGCTCCGTGGCATTGTTACTGATCATCACTTGAATAACTGAAGCAGAAATCACTAACCCCAGAGCAAGTGAGATCATTAATTCGACGAGAGTGAAGCCAGCTTGATTTTTCACAGGGTTAACTCAACGGCAATACAGTCATGGGGGCTAGTTTTGTCAACATTGCAGATAGGGTTTACTGTGCGCTCTAAATTTTGCCATTTTTGCACTGGCCAAGTTAAGGTTACCGCGAGTTTAGAACCGACACTACAAAGGTGAACATCGGTTAAATCTAGGTCGTCGCAACGTAAGTTCACTTCAACTTCAGGGTTAGTTTGCACTGCAGAGCAAGAGACTTGGTAAGCATCAAAGGCAGCCATTTGTGCGGGCGAACACTGACCACTTGAGCAATTAGGGATAGCGGCTGGACGACTCAAGCAATAACATTGGTAGGGCTGTTCACTTCCAGCACAGCTTAGGCCTGAAAAATTATACAAATCTGGATCAAAATAACGATTATCGACCACGAGTCCATCGCCAATTGACGAAAAAACAGCATTGGCACGGAGTCGTTCAGTGAGTTGTTGCGCGACCAAAACAGATTGTGAACGACTTAACGCTTCGGCGTTACTAAAAGACCCCACCAGCTGCAAATAAGCAACACCTAGTAACCCAACAGACAAGATAAAAAGTGTGACTAACACCTCTATCATACCCAAGCCACTTTGTTGTTTTTTACTGGTCGTATTCATATGTTCAACACTACTCTAAATTAATAATCCGTCACATCCTTAAAGGCCAAACTAGGCCCTAAAAAATTTTGTATACACTTTCCTCCTTGCATATTAGGACAAAAAGCCTAGTCATTGGTTATCAGAGGTTAAGTAAAGGTATGATTCGCCTGTAAGTATGGAGTGATTTATTACCTAGAAATGAACATTGGGTAATAAATTAACTTACGCAGAGCATTTATTGCTTCGCCTGAACTCTGGATAAGAAAAGTCGTTTAAACTTAATTTATCTACCCAAAACAAAGGTTGGTTAAAAGCCATTTACTGAGCGACTACTCAAGCCTAGCATTGCTGCTTGGGTGGCGGGTAATGACCCTGTGGCTATCTTGCAATGAAGTCGGAGCCAGATATGTGGTCACAACAAGCTGCTGCGGTTCGCCTCGGGTATCTGCCCACTCAACCTTTAGCCTAATTCGCTTCAGGTGAGCAAGTGGCTCACTAACGAATAAGGGATGACTGGAAGTCACCCAAAGATTGGGGATACCATCAAAATCATCATCAACTGCATACAAATTATTAACGACCCAAGATAGCGTGTAAGTATGCATGTCGGTTACCACAGCAGACAAGCGCCTAGCATGCTCACCCGATACCAGCAGCCCGCCAAGATTGGTCTTAATATCTTGATAAGTATGTTCAGAGCCATCGCCTTCTTTTTTGATAAAAAAACGCAACTCATTAAGTTTTTCTTCAAGCAACACGGCGCCTTGATACCTAAGACTGAGGTTTTTACTGGCCACAACGTATTCTGTTTGCATAGAAACAAAGCCCGTCATGCCCAGCATAATAATCAATGTCGACACCAACACTTCAACTAGAGAAAAACCGGTGACCTTCTTCATAAACAACTAAAAATCTCGCCAACTACCGGGGACACTTGCCACCAGCTGCAAACCATTATGCTGTGCAAGATTGGTCAATACTGCCAAATTATATAACAAATGAATGTAGGCGCTTTGCTCACCAAGACTATGATTACTCAGTAATGCGCCTTCTATTAAGGCCGTTGAATGCATATCAACGGTAGGCAAAGCCGCGCCTTCGCTTTGATAAGACAATAACAAACCATAAAACCGCGCAGCATCAGACAAAAACACATCACCATCTTCGACAATCAGCAAAATGGGCTGACTCACTGAGCCTAGCTGCTGAAGCGCATTCAAACGACATTCTCCCACCACCCATATAACTTGTGTAGTGGCTGGCGCTAAGTCTTCACAACCCGCTACTTTGCCGCCAGTAAACCTAGTGAGAACATCCGCCGACTCTAGATTAAACAAATAGCCAAAAAGGTTGTTCGGGTATGATGCAGCACCCTGTTCTATATCCGAGGCTAGATCGGGCCCTGCTGATAACGCACGATCGAGACAAAGACCCAGCCGGTAATCATCTGGGTAGCAAGACATGCTATTACTCGGCTCCCAATCAAGGTCTTCATTACTCCATACAGATAAAGGCTGACCAATTCCTTTCCCCTCTGGGTTTGTTACAAGGTGTAACGACAATTTATCTTTAATGCCACCACTTACCATAAGTGGTGCAGGTGGGAGGTTAATAAGTAAAGACGTGATCAGCCATTGCTGTGTAATTTGGGCATTAGCGAGCTTATCTGGAGAATCACTCTGTGAGGTTAAGGTAATTAGCTTGCCTTGACCTATATCCAGTGCAACCGATTCCTGAGTAGCGACCACAGTATAGTGCGCACTGTTCGTTAACCCATCAAGTGCGCTAATGTCCCTGCCTTGCATTAAGGCCGCGGCAGCCTGTTGCATGCCAGCTTCAGCTGAGAGTAACGCTAATTTACGATTGATTTGATTGAGTAAAATTTGGTGCTCAAAAGATTGAATACGAGCGGTATAGACAGTCATAAGGGAGGCAATAACCAACAATAATGTGACGGTTACTATGATTACCCCGCCTTGTTGATTGCATATTCTCTGCTCACTAGGCTTAGCTCTCTCAGTCATAATTTTCTACCATAAAGGTCACTTGACTATGCTGAGAAAGCTCAGGACGATGCTTTATTTCTGCTTCAATACTGAACCGTATCTGGGTTAACCGCACAGGCCCATATGCTAAGTAGCTGGGCTCAAACTGTGCTTTAGTAATTTTAACTTTATTAGGGTCGGTAATATCTTGCCAAAACCCTTCCGCACAGCTTCGCCCATCGACACGCATTTCTATAGCATGGTTACGTAATCGATAACCAAATTCCTCGTTTTCGAGGGCCTCATCTAAACTGCCATTTTGATTTTTATCGTAGGCAAAGGTCATGCATGAATTTGCCGCTTCACTAGGATGTTGCGCGACGTTTACCGTGCGCCTAAATGGCAAGCTATCTAGGGCAATTCCATGAACAATGTCATCGGCCATAGCAGTATAGCCAGCTCGCTTCACATCTTGCTCAATGACAGACAGCACAGCATTGATTTCTTCTTCCAATCTCGACTTCATCAAGAGCGTGCTATTTAAGCCTATGCCATGCGCTATTAGAGAAGACATAGCGGTTAAAGAGGCAAACCCAATTCCCATGGCAATCAACAGTTCGATTAAACTGCTACCCGATAAACGCCCATTGCCAACTAACATTTTAGGTAAGTCCCAACTTGACGCTCAACCCCGCAAATTCTCACTCGGCCTAAGTTACTGAGCACCAATTTTAGGCCTTCTGTGTCATTGACGAATATTAATGAGCCGGCGTGTCCAATCGGTAACCCTCTGAGGCCATCAAACATAGTTAGGCTATCTTTACCGAATTTTACATTTTGCAATGCAATTAACGGATAATCGCTAAATAGCATCACCTGTTCGATCCCATTAACTGTGCAGTGCCCAGAGGTCAGACAATCGCATTTACCTATGTCGCTCACCCCCGTGCACCACGTATCTCCCTCTTGAAAAGACAGATAAACGTTTTGCCCCATAGATATAGCCAGTTGCCGAGCATGTTGCATCGCAAAATAGTGAGCCTCAGCCGCAGATTTTAATTGAAGGGTATTTTGAATATGAACCAAAGCAGGCGACGACAGAGACGCCAAAAGCAGCATAATAGTCAAGGTGACAAGTAGCTCGAGAAGGGTTAAACCAGAGTATTGATGCATGTTTAGTATCCTTACCTGACGTGAAGCGAATTTACCGCTACGCTTAAAGTCCTTTACACTAGGTATAGTGGAAAAAAGGTAAAAATACAAAGAAGGAAACAAGGATGAATAAAGCAGAAAAAATGGACTTACTGGGGCTAAGATGGCAAGGCATGACCTTAGTTGAGCTAATAATAGTAATAGCGATTGTTAGCATATTGGCGACTGTCGCCGTACCATCAATGATGAATCAAATACGAGAAGCAAGGCGCAGCGAAGGGGCAACACATCTGTTGCAATTAACTCTACAACAACAGGCTTTTCGTTTAACCCATCTGACTTACGCTAAAACTGACGACTTATCTTTGCCTAGTAATAAGCACTTTCGCTATTTCGTGAGTAAGTCCTCGGCAACAGAGTACGTGCTAGTAGCCGAGGCGTTGGGCGAGCAAAAAAAAGACAGTGCCTGCAAAAAAATGAGCATAGATCAATCTATGCGCAAAACGCCTGCAAGCTGTTTTGATTAACCTAAATTCTGGACAAGACATCAGCTAAAAATTGATGTGAAACCTAGTTTCTTAGTTGTGCGCGAGTCAGTAATACACAAAAAAAGTCACTAAAACGTAAATCGTAGTCCAGAATTCAGCTTAGTTAAGATTTAAGAAACCTGTTTGACTCTTAGCTCTTTGGGCACAGCAAATTCGATATTTTCTTCGCGGCCAGGCACTTCAATTGCGAATTCAGCCCCACATTCTTTGAGGCGGTCAACTACGCCTTGCACTAAAACCTCTGGTGCAGATGCCCCAGCAGTTACGCCAATTTTAACAGCATCTGTTAACCATTCGGGTTGAATACAATCGGCACTGGCTATCAGGTACGCCCGCGCCCCAATCTTTTCAGCTAATTCACGTAAACGGTTCGAATTTGAACTATTTTGCGCCCCCACTACCAGCAGCAAATCACAGTCATCAGCTAATTCTCTGACAGAGTCTTGGCGATTTTGGGTGGCGTAGCAGATATCGTCTTTGCGAGGCCCTTCTATTGCAGGAAACTTGCTTCGAAGGGCATCAATCACTTCTGCCGTATCGTCCACAGAGAGAGTCGTTTGGCTGCAGTAGTATAGCTGTGAAGGATCTTTGACTTCGAGTGACGTTACATCACTCACAGACTCAACTAAATAAATGCCACCTTCTGGGTTATCGTATTGGCCCATAGTCCCTTCAACTTCAGGGTGACCATTGTGCCCAATAAGAATACACTCCGTACCTTTTTTACTGGCCCGCATAACCTCCATATGTACTTTGGTCACTAAAGGGCAAGTTGCATCGAATACTTTCAAGCCTCGACTAGAGGCTTCGCTTCTTACTGCTTGAGATACACCATGAGCCGAGAAAATAACAATACTGTCATCAGGGACTTCAGTTAGCTCATCAACAAACACTGCCCCTCGCGCTTTTAAGCCGTCTACCACAAACTTGTTGTGTACCACTTCGTGGCGCACATAAATAGGCGCGGGAAATAACTCTAACGCTCGTTCAACTATAGTGATAGCTCGGTCAACACCGGCACAAAAACCACGAGGATTGGCTAAATGAATTTGCATGGATAACCCCTTATCAATTAGTTAACAGACAGTATTTCGACATCAAAGGTAATCACTTGCCCAGCCAGCGGGTGATTAAAATCCACTGTAACAGAATCACCAGTGACACTGCGAATAATGCCAGGCAATTCAGAGCCATCGGGCTGAGTAAACGCAATGATCATGCCTTCTTCTGCAGGAGTTTCCGCACTAAATTTACTTTTTTCAAGATGATGAATGTTATCTGGATTAGGCGCACCAAATGCGTCTTCTGGTTGTAAAGTAAACGATTTTTTATCGCCTTCCTTAAGTGTCAGTAAACATGCTTCGAAGCTAGGTGTTAAGTTACCATCGCCAATTGTAAGCTTAGCGGGCTTATCATTCACTCGGGTACTATCAGCAGCAGAGCCATCCGCTAACTTTAAGTCAAAATGTAAAACCACTTCACTACCCTGTTCAATTACTGCAGATTCAGGCATGGGGATCCTCTTTAAATTTAATCATATCTATAATGAGCAATATTGCCCCTAGGGCAATGGCACTGTCAGCTAGATTAAATGCTGGCCAATGCTCGTAGTGCTGATGATGTAAAACAATAAAATCGATAACGTGACCAAACATCACCCTATCGTATGCATTACCCAATGCACCACCGACAATCAAGCAAAACGCGACAGACAAACGCACTTGATTTGCCGGAGTATGCTTTAGCCACCAAAGCAGCAGAGCACAAACTGCCAAGGCTATAATAACAAATAAGTAAGATTGCCAACCCTCGGCGCTGTGCAAAAAACCGAAGGCTGCACCACGATTTAGCACATGGGTAATATTTAAAAATGAATTAATTTGTACCACTTGGTACACATCTAAATGTTCAACTACCGCCCATTTAGTATAGCGATCGAGTATCCAAACAACTGGGGTTAGCCACAAATATCGCCACCCCGTCTGGTTAAAGGTATTAGGCATAAAGGCGCTTTTCGCCCTCTCCTTCTACGTTATCTACACAGCGCACACAGAGTTCTTCGTGCTCTGCATGGGTGCCAACATCGGCACGATGATGCCAACAACGGCTACATTTAGGCGCTTCGGACACATTAACTTCTACGTATAGCCCCTCAACTTCAGTCTCTACAGCTTGGGCGGTTTTATCAGCCATTGGCAATACTTGCGCTGCCGATGTAATCAAAACAAAGCGCAATTCATCTTCGAGTGTTTGTAGCCTTGCTGAAAGCTCTGGAGAAACATATAACGCCACTTCAGCTTGCAAAGAACCCTTAATTTCACCTTGTTTACGTGAAGCTTCAATACAGCGGTTTACTGCATTTTTAACCCCTAGTATTTGTTCCCAAAAATCGTTATCAAAATCTGAATTCAAACTCACTGCACTTAACCCTTGATACCATTCACCGGTAAACACAAAGGCATCTTTCTGCCATGGCATTTGTTGCCAAATTTCTTGCGCGGTAAAGCTAGTAATGGGGGCCATCCAACGCACTAATGCCTCGATAATATGAAACAGTGCAGTTTGGCATGAGCGGCGAGCGTGACTATCACTTTTCGCTGTGTATTGGCGATCTTTAATAATATCTAGGTAAAAACTGCCTAACTCAATTGAACAGAACTGCATTAGCTTTTGCGTTACAACCAAAAGGTCATATTGCTCATAAGCGGTCATAATTTCTTGTTGAATCGCATAGGCGCGTCCCACAACCCATTTATCTAACTCGACCATTTTATCAATAGGCACTAGATTTGTTTCTGGGTTAAAACCATTCAAATTGGCTAATAAGAAGCGAGAGGTATTACGTATACGTCTGTATGCATCAGCAGAACGATTTAGGATTTCATCAGATACCGCAATCTCGCTACGATAGTCTGTTGAAGCAACCCAAAGCCTAAGAATGTCTGCGCCTAACTTGCCTGTAACTTGTTGAGGAGCAATAGTATTACCTAAAGACTTAGACATCTTCTTGCCTTCCCCATCAACTGTAAAGCCGTGAGTAAGTACTTGCTTATAAGGTGCTTTGCCTGTGGTTGCAACTGAGGTCATTAGAGAGCTCATGAACCACCCTCTATGCTGATCCGAACCCTCAAGGTATAAGTCGGCAGACGCTGGAATATCGTCTCTTTGGTCAACCACAAAATAATGGGTCACGCCAGAATCAAACCATACATCTAAGGTATCTGGTACTTTGACATAGGTTTGTGCATCATCGCCAATCAAACTCGTAGGATCGACATCCCACCAAGCTTGTATGCCTTTTTGTTCAACTAAGGTCGCCACTTGTTCAATCAGGCTCTCAGTATTAGGGTGTAAATCTCCCGTATCTTTATGAACGAACAGAGCAATTGGCACGCCCCACGTACGTTGTCTAGAAATACACCAATCGGGGCGGCCACTCACCATAGTCTCGATACGGTTTTCACCCCATTCTGGGATCCACTGAGTATCATGGATTTCTTTAATGGATGCGTCACGCAAACCATTTTTGTCCATACTGATAAACCACTGGGGGGTAGCTCTAAATATAATAGGGGTTTTATGACGCCAGCAATGAGGATAACTGTGATTAAATACTTTGTGATTAAGCAGCGCATTATGGGTTTTAAGCACTTCCACCACGCTGTCGTTAGCTTTGAATACGTGTTGCCCAGCAAACAAAGGCGTATCGTCTAGATACACACCATTAGCGCCTACCGGATTCGCAATTTCTAGATTGTAGTTTTTCCCCACATTGAAATCGTCAACACCATGCCCAGGTGCAGTATGTACGCAGCCAGTTCCAGACTCTGTAGTAACATGATCACCTAAAATAACCGGTACAGTAAAATCATAAAAAGCATGGTTTAGTAATTGATTTTCTAAATCTGCACCCACACAGGTTCCTGCAACTTGGTATGACTCAAAACCAAACCTTTGCATACATTCTTCAACTAAAGCTGAGGCTAAAATTAAGCACTCATCGTTGGCAACCACTAAGCTATATTCTAACTCAGGATGAATACACACAGCTCGGTTAGCGGGAAGTGTCCAAGGCGTGGTAGTCCAAATAACAAATGATGCATGCGTCAGATCTAGATCACTTGAAAACTTACTAGCAAGAGCTTGAGGGTCAACCGCATTAAACTTAACGTCAATAGAGGGAGAGTTTTTATCTTGGTATTCGACTTCTGCTTCTGCTAAGGCTGATCCACACTCGGTACACCAGTGCACCGGCTTAAAACCTTTTTCAAGATGGCCTGACTTAACAATATGTCCCAACTCTCTGATAATGTTTGCCTCAGAGCTGAAATCCATGGTTTTGTAGGGTTTGTCCCACTCTGCCAACACACCTAATCGAATAAAATCTTGTTTTTGACCTGCAATTTGTTTCTCAGCATATTCACGACACTTTTGCCTAAATTGCGCTGCATCAACCTTTTTGCCTGGCTTACCCACTTTCTTTTCGACCATTAGCTCAATAGGCAAACCGTGGCAATCCCAACCGGGCACGTAGGGCGCGTCGAAGTTAGACAAGGTTTTAGACTTAACGATAATATCTTTTAAGATTTTGTTAACTGCATGACCAATATGGATATTGCCATTTGCATAGGGAGGACCATCGTGTAAAACAAAGGGAGTCATGCCCTTTTTCGCTTCACGAATTTGTTGATACAGTTTTTCGTCTGTCCATTGCTTAAGCATTTTAGGCTCACGCTGAGCCAAATTCCCACGCATTGGAAAATCTGTTTCTGGCAAATTCAGGGTATGTTTATAGTCACTCATATGTGGTCAAATCCAAGTTAATCTAGTGTTGTATTATCGACTAAGATACCCCAAGCCATTGCTTAGCAAGGGCGGCATCTTTTTGTATTTGTTGGTGTAAAAGTTCAAACGAGTCAAACTTCATTTCATCTCTAATTTTCTGCTGTAAAACCACAGATATAAAGTGCCCATATATATTTTTATTAAAATTAAATACATGCACTTCTAATTGAGAACGTTCGCCGTTCACTGTGGGGCGGTTGCCTATGTTAGCCACGCCTTTATATTCTTGGTCTTGCAGGTATACGGTAACGGCAAACACCCCATGCACTGGGGTTTTACAGCGTTTAAGTAAAACATTGGCCGTAGGGAACCCAATGGTGCGTCCTTTTTTATCTCCATGCAGCACTTTGCCGGCAATACTAAATGGCCGCCCTAACATTTTTTCGGCAACCGAAAATTGATTATTAGCAAGAGCTTGGCGAATTGCCGTTGAACTAATTCGGGCTTTTTCTAGGGTAAAACTTTGGGTGCTAACAACTTCGAATCCTTGTTGCTGACCACACTTTTGCAGTAGCGCAAAATCGCCCGCCCGCTTTTTGCCAAATCTAAAATCGTCACCCACAACCAAAAATTGCGTGCCTAACTTATCAACCAATAACGATTGCACAAACTCGTCTGCACTGTAAGATGCGAATTTTTCATCGAACTTAATACACAGTAAACGTTCAACACCCAGTTTTTTGAGTTCAATGTACTTATCTCTCAATAAGCTCAACCTAGCAGGTGCATGCTGGGGCGTAAAAAGTTCCTCTGGCTGAGGCTCAAATACCATCACAGTAGAAGGCACTCCCAAGGCCTTAGCCTTAGCAATTAACTTAGATAAAACCGCTTGGTGGCCTAAGTGCACCCCGTCAAACTTACCAATCGTTAATACACAACCCAAATGTTGAGGTTTTAAATTGCATAAGCCGCGAATCAGTTCCACTAACGCTCTCTGTTATTAGTTGTGTCATGCGGGTTTCTACTACAGGCCAATAACCTATCAGCGAAAAACACCCACAAAATTAGTGTAAAGGCGCGGATTATAACTAACTACCATGTGATTGACAGTAGTAAAGATATATATGCTAGTGCCTGAGGTTCTTTATTTGACTCACGTAAAGGCTCCAGTATAACCCTCGCCTAACTCAAGCTACTTTCAAAGGTATGTTTTCTAACGCCTAACAGTAATAAACTCAACAAGAAGCACCCAGCACCCGCTGCGATTAATTTTGCCAAAACCACTATGCGTTCTATTAACAACAAATCAATCCATACCGAAGTCGAAGGGTTAAAGTACATAATCACCCCTGCCATAAAAGCTGATGCCAGTATTATTTTTGCGATTAGCCAAAGGGTGACGGATGACATAACGAACACGCCTTTTTTTCGTAGAGCCCAATATAATAACCCTGCATTTAATGTTGCAGACAGAGAGGTCGCCATAGCCAGTCCTACATAATCAAATGGCCAAACTAAAAGTAAATTAAACAGCATGTTGGCAGCCATACACCAGATACCAAATTTTACTGGTGTTTTGGTATCTTGGCGGGAAAAGAACCCAGGCGCCAAAACCTTAATCAACATAAAACTCAACAACCCAAATGAATATGCTTGTAAGCTATAGGACGCATACGCTGCATCTTGAGGCGTGAATGCACCTCGTTGAAAAATAGTCATCAACATAGGTTCAGCGAGCATAAACAAGCCAGTTGCAGCAGGGATACCCAATACGCAGACCATTTTCACCGCCCAATCCATATTGTCACTAAAAGCCTTGTCATCTTTTGCTACATGATTCCGAGACAAGGTGGGTAAAATAACAGTCGCAATTGCAATGCCAAATAAACCAAGGGGAAATTCCAACAAGCGGTCAGAGTAATATAACCAAGAGATAGCACCTGTGCCTAAAGCCGTCGCGATAATAGTGTCGAGGAGCAAATTTAATTGGCCAACAGACACGCCAAATAGAGCTGGGATCATCAAGGTTCTAACTTTGACTATATCTGGATCTGACCATCCCCATTTTGGTTTAACCAACAGACCTGCACGCATTAAAAACGGGATCAGAAAAAGCAACTGACATAAACCGCCAATAAACACTCCCCAAGCTAGGGTATATGCTGGCTCGTCAAAGTAATCAGCCATAAAAATAGCGCAACTAATAATCGCGACATTCAACACGACAGGCGTAAAGGCCGTCATAGCAAATTGATTGATAGAATTTAAAATTGCCCCTGCCAAGCCAGTGAGAGTGACAAACAATAAATAAGGAAAGGTAATTTTTAGCATTAATGACGCCAGCTGATACTTGCCTTCTGGGTCATCATCATTGATGTAATCAACAAACCAGCCCATACCAAATAAAGCGACAATCACTGGGGTGGCAATAACACCGATTAAGGTAACTAAGGTTACTATTACGCCTAACGAACCTGATGCCTTGGCGATAAACTCTTTTAATCTCTGCTCGTCGCCTTGCTCTTTCACTTCAGTTAATACAGGAATAAACGCCTGAGCAAAGGCACCTTCAGCAAACAGTCTTCGTAAAAAATTGGGGATTTTGTTAGCAAATAAAAATACATCAGCGCTTGCCCCAGCCCCCATAAAATTAGCAATAACCGCATCTCGGACTAATCCCAATATGCGCGAAATAAAGGTCATCACGCTTACAATCATGCCTGATTTAAATAACTTCCTAGACACCTAAACCATCCAAAAAAATAAAAATGCATTATGCTTGATGGCATAGGTAATGCCAAACGATTAGTGGCAACCTATACATAACCGGAATTCAGGTAAATTCGCTAACGTCGAGTGAGCGACTACCTCAAATTATCGCAATCAAATAGCCGATATTCAGGCGTTTACGTCATTTTTGCGATTTAAATGAATGAGCGTAAGGTTTTGTCTATAAAACCCTCAAAATAGATTGACATGCCACCTGATGATCTGGATAATCCCGACCCTGAATTTTGACTAGAATTTTTTGGGAGTTACAACTTGGCTAACATCAAGTCTGCTAAGAAACGTGCCATACAAGCGGAGAAGCGTCGCCAACATAACGCTAGCCGTCGTTCAATGACACGTACATCTTTGAAAAAAGTACTTGCGGCAATCGCTTCTGGCGATAAAGAAGCTGCACAAGCTGCATACTCTGCAGCAACACCTCTAATTGACCGCATGGCAACTAAAGGTTTGATCCATAAAAATAAAGCTGCTCGTCATAAGAGCCGTTTGTCTGCACAGATTAAAGCACTTTAATTTAAGCTGTGTATGAAAAAAAGCGCCTATCGGCGCTTTTTTTATATCTGTTATTAAATCCGCTGGCTACTCGCTGGAAAACATTCCCTTACACTCAACTACTTGCTAGAACATCTTACTCACACAAACGTGCAACATGTTTCTCTACCCAAGCAACCACCTCTACTTCAGGCTCTAAAGTTTCACAGGCGTCAACTTCTAGCAAATCGGTCACCGCTTTACCTTTTAATTCAATCAACAACTCAAATATTTGAACACCAGCACCACAAAAACTCTCGCCGTAACTACTGTCGCCCAAGGCGGCTACCGCGAAAGGTTTATTGTCTAATGACGGAGCTGCCTTGCGCAAATCTTCAATAAAAAATTCAAGATTAGGTGGTATGTCTCCTTGCCCAGTAGTTGAGGTAATAAACAAGATATTTGAGGCTTTTGTAAAATCACTCATTTTAGGGTCGGTAAATATCTCACTACTTATATTTTTTGTTTGCAGTGCACTCGATACATCTTCAGCCACATGTTGAGCATTGCCATATACGGTTCCAACAAAAATAGATAATGTATTCATATTAATAAGAATTCCTCGTGTAATTAAATGTTTTCTAATGCTTTGAGCTGCACATCATTAATGCCCCACAGCCCAAGCAAGTCCAATAGTTGCTTGTCTAGGGTGCACCTTATCTCAAGGCCTTGTCCCGTGATTGGATGCAAAAATGCCATAGATTGACAATATAAAGCTAAGCGATTTAATGAAAATTGATCTCTAACAAACGCATTATGCTTGCCATCACCATGAGTGGTATCTCCCAAAATAGGATGATTAATATGCCCCATATGTCTACGCAATTGATGCTTGCGGCCAGTCTTAGGTGTCAACTTAGCAAGGGAGTATCGGGCAGAAGGATATCGGCTCACAGCAAAGGGTAACTCAAAAGTGGCCAGACGTTCGTAGAGAGTATGCGCCGCCTGGGCTGGTTTATTTTTATTGGCCAGTTTGTCGGCGATTTTATCGAGTTTTTCTTTTAAAGGATGGGTAATTTCGCCTTTGTCGGGCATGTGTCCGCGCACCAAAGCGAGATATTGTTTACTCACAGATTGAGCATAAAACTGCTCCCCAAGTAAACGTGCAACCTCTGGCGATAAAGCAAATATCAACACTCCAGACGTGGGGCGGTCCAATCTATGTACCGGAAAAACGTGCTGGCCAATTTGATCTCTTACTTTTTGTAGAGCAAATTCGGTCTCATGTTTATCCAACATACTCTTGTGTACCAGTAATCCAGAAGGCTTATCTATCGCCACTAAAAACTCATCTTGATACAACACCGCAAGCTCAGTCATTAAACCACTCATCAATATCTTCTATACAACGCAAGACCACTTTGCCATGCTCCATAGGGTAGAAACGCTCTTGTAGAGCTGGGAGTAGCTTAAGCTCAACAGGCAGCTCTTGTTGCGAATCAATAATTGCCTGCATTTTTGGAATAAATAAAAACTGCAACCACTGTTCGGCGTGCAAGTAATCGCAAGCGAATGGCAGTTTGCTATTCAATGCTTGTTCACTCGGTAAATTAGGTGACCATAAATTTGATTTTTTAAGGGCTAGCTCTAATTCTTTGAGTAGAGCTTCGACTTCTCGATAATGACGTGGCATGATCTCGTTTAGCTAAGTACCTACAAACGGTACTAATTATTAGATTTAGGCGACAAATACTATCATGAGTAACATCAATACTATCAGTGAATTTTTAGTCCACGCAGGTACCGATTATCGGGTATTCGATATGGCAAGAGGCATTCGAGTGGTCGATTCACAAACATTTTTAGAAATCGAAAATGGCGAGATTGCCGCTCCTTACCCGCGTCAACAGCATGCTTGGTTTGGTATTTTATTTTTTAACAAACAATTGAGCACAGAACACTATATTTGGTTTGTGAAACTTCCCCTTGATGAACAAGGCAAGATCATTAGCGCAGGACGAAAACAGTTTCTACAAATTGTCACCGAAGCCTTGGGCGCACAATTGGATAAAACAGACAATCCTAACAACCAATTACCCGAGAATCCCTTCACATTTGTACCCAATCAAAATCAACTTGCTGATTTTAATGCCAAAAGCCGCTGTCTTCTAAATATCGAGCCTAGCCATCAATTTACCCATATCAAGCAACATATTAACGCGCCTCACAGCCAAAATTGGCAAACCTTAACCGTACAAGAAATAGCCGATTTTTGTGCTCAAATTCAACGTCCAGCTCATAGTCAATTACTTGTTGAGCACTTTGAAACACTTGCCCCTGAATTGCAAAAAGCCCTTTGTACCTCTTTAGAAAATAACACACCACCAAAGGCGTTAATTGATACACTTTTAGCATGGCAAACTAAAGCGCCAACCTGTTTAGTACGGGCCGAATTAACTTTACGTGGGACGAGCCAAAGCCCACAAAGTTCAAACATTAAGGCATACCTGATAAACCTGCTACAAAGCGATTTGAGCAAAGAGCCAAATGTGCTGATCCTTATTTCTGCTAGACACTGGTTATATCTCAATGATGCGGATGTTTTAGCCTTATATGTACAGGCACTAGCAGAGCAAGACAGCCAATTATTTGCAGGTTTATTCCCTGATTTAGTGCAAATTCCAGCAATAAGAAACACTATGCTGAACGTGCTAAGATGGCCAGAAAAAAGCCAAGCCTTGACTAAAGCGATTGGCCATTTATTTGGACAAGAACAATGAATTTATACGACCTTATACTTCTTATTTTGCTGTGTTTGGGGCTTGGCCTATTTTGGCGCTTTCGAGGGGTCTCCGAAGCGGCAAAGAGCCATGTAGAGGCTTATTGCGAGCAAAAAAACATTCAAATGATTAGTATTGCCAGAACAAAAACCAGAGTTGGCTCTGAACGCGGAAAACTGGATTTACACTGTGATTTTATGTTTGAGTTTTCCGGCAATGGCGAAGACAGTAATCAGGGTACATTAAAAATGAAGGGCCTAAAGATGGCTAACATAGAGCTACCTGCGTATCGAGTTCATTAAAAGCGAACTCGTTATCTAGCCCTCACTCTTGCCATTCCAGAGGGCTTTTACATCGAATGGCGGAGCCTGGCTGTTTTTTTACTACTCTTCTTGCTTTTGCTTTTGCTAGCTACTATTTACCAGCTACTAACCACTTTCAGCTACTTTGAGCCTTTGGATTCCAGATCAAAAGACTTCTGGAATGACGAAGGTGGAGGTAGGTAGTTTTTCATTGCTGGAATGACGAGTTGTAGGGTTGTTGGTCTTTCACTGCTGGAATGACGGGAGTAATGGGCTCTTGGTTTTTACTGCTCTTTCTAGTCTCTATTTCCTAGCTACTATTTACTGCCCATAACTGCTTTTCCTCTGTGTGCTCCGTGCTCTCTGCGATTAATGGCTGACGTGGTTTAATGGCTGCTGTTTTGCTTTTGCTTTTGCTTTTGCTAGCTACTATTTACCAGCTACTAACCACTTTCTGCTGCTTTGAGCCTTTAGATTCCAGATAAAAGACCTCTGTAGTGGTCAAGTGCTTTTGCCCTTTCTAGCCGCTATTTACTATCCACTGCTAAAAGATTGGATTCCAGATCAAAAGACTTCTGGAATGACGAAGGTGGAGGTAGGTAGTTTTTCATTGCTGGAATGACGAGTTGTAGGGTTGTTGGTCTTTCACTGCTGGAATGACGGGAGTAATAGGCTCTCTTGGTTTTTACTGCTCATTCTAGTCTCTATTTCCTAGCTACTATTTACTGCCCATAACTGCTTTTCCTCTGTGTGCTCCGTGCTCTCTGTGGTTAATGGCTTTTGCTTTTGCTTTTGCTTTTGCTTTTGCTTTTGCTTTTGCTAGCTACTATTTACCAGCTACTAACCACTTTCTACCGCTTTGAGCCTTTGGATTCCAGATCAAAAGACTTCTGGAATGACGAAGGTGGAGGTAGGTAGTTTTTCATTGCTGGAATGACGAGTTGTAGGGTTGTTGGTCTTTTACTGTTGGAATGACGGGAGTAATGGGCTCTTGGTTTTTACTGCTCTTTCTAGTCTCTATTTCCTAGCTACTATTTACTGCCCATAACTGCTTTTCCTCTGTGTGCTCCGTGCTCTCTGCGATTAATGGCTGACGTGGTTTAATGGCTGCTGTTTTGCTTTTCCTAGTTACTATTTACCAGCTACTAACCACTTTCTATTGCTACTATCCACTTTCTACTGCTTTGAGCCTTTGGATTTCAGACAAACAAAAAGGCATAGTCACAAGTGAGTATGCCTTTCTAGGAATTTTGAAGATCCGTCTCAGTAGTCCCTTACTTATCCATTGTTCGCAGCTTCACACTACGCTACTCCATTCTATCTCATTATCCTAATGAGGCATTCTTCCTGAATGTATCCTTATTGCCTGCCTTGGTTTACCTACTCCTTGTAGTTCAGCTACCTTGCTGCTCTTCATCCTTGCAGTTATGTCCGTATAAGCCAATTCATCCTGAATTTTTTTGTAATCCTTTATTTTCCTATCCCTTTAGAAAAATCATCCTTTCGCTCGTCAATCCCTAGTGAGCATCACAACCTTGTGTCTCCATGCCCTATTCCCTGTCTTTCGCCTCCTAGCGAATATGTAAGTCCTCTCGCTTAATCTTCCTTGTTAAGCAACACAATCCTGTGTTTCCATTCCTTATGCTTTATATCCTGTAAAGCTTAGTCCTTAAATCCTCATCCCTTCATTAGCATCTTGCTAATGCACATCCTTGCTTTCCCATTCCTTTAGTATTTACCCAATGTAAATTTCACTCTGTCCTTGAGCAATCCTATGTTGTCCTTATGTCATCCTGACTCGTCGTGTTTCCTTGTGACGGATATAAAGATAGAGGTTTTCGGAAATAAAGCGACAAACAAAAAACAAAAAAATTTAGAAAAAAAAGGGCGCACATTACTACGAGAAGAAAAAAACTCTTGAGATCATTAACTTAGGTTTTTTGTAAGCCCTAAATTGCAGTAAATTGAGGTGATCGCCTACAGTTTTGTACGAAATGTCTTACACAGAATGTAACATTAACCTACACAGCTTTTTGCGTGGCGTTAGCGCCTTTTGAACATGAGTTGTCCTTGAATGTGTCCAACCTCAATATTATTGATAAATGTAAAGTTATTCTCTTCAAAAAATGCTCTAAATTTAGGCAAAGTGACATACATGCCAATACCTTCACTCGACTCATCTTCTAACACAACACTGTCGATGGCTCGCATTAAAATATGCCCTAAGCCGTGTGCTTGATGATCTGGGTGGACAGCAATCAAAGAAAGCATATGAAAACGTTCGGCCGGAACATGCTCTCGAACAATAGATTCTTTATGTAGCATTTGTTTGGTGCCGAAATACCCAGCCGTTAGCAGCATTTTTAATCGCCAATGCCAAAACCGATTTCCACCAATAGCCGAGCTAGGATTAATCACACAAGCAACGGCAATTAGACGCTCATCATCGAATAAGCCAATCATGGGTTGTTTATCTGTCCAAAAAGCGTTTAATTCTTCTCGTATAGCCGAGCGTAACCTTGACTCGTATCCTTCTTTTTCATGCTCGAAAATATCTAAGAAAAGCGGATCATCGTGGTAGGCTAAATACAAAATAGAGGCGGCTATTTTTATATCTTCTGCAGCCAAATAAACGGCTTTAACCTGCTCAGGATCTACCACATTAATTTGATCGTTAGTTAGCATATCCAGTCTCTTAATTATTCAGTTTTATTACCTGATACTAATGTGACCCTTATTGTTACTGACTTCAAGTCCTACTGGCCAATTCTGGAAGATTTAAGCCTCATCCTCAGACCATATAGATATACAGGCAAGTACAAGACTCGGTACAATAAAGTCATGAAACACTGAATAAAAAGCTAAAAATGAAAAACCAAAACTACATCATCTCACTGTGTCAACAAATTAGCGCAGACGGTAAAACCCCTTCTGTCGCATTGATTCGAAATTACGCGACACGCAGCTTAGCTATTCCTGAGGTCATAAAGTCTTTACAACACTATAAAGCTAACCCCAATCAAAAAGTATCGGTTGATGCTATCGAAACCGAGATCAGCCCTGAAGGACAATCTATTGAAGCAAGAGTGGAACACTTAGAACAACAGTTAAAACAAGTCATCGAGACATTAAACAAAGTGTTGAATAGCCGCTAAGCTTTAATGGCAACACCCTATACCTAACTCACGTTTTAGCAGTTGTTGATACCTAAGCTGACTCCTTGGTAACCTTAATATTAATTCACTACCTTGCTTGATATAAAACCTGTTTGAAATGTAGGCATAAGTTAAGTTCAAGCGATAGGTCTTATCTAGGATTTAGGTTACTAACACTCAAGAAATAGATAATTCGTTGAGAAATTCGCTAAGTGAATTAGCAAGACTATGCGTTGATTCAAGCCCAACTCTTTCTAGCATGACCTTACCACTGGTGTTATCTAAGGTAATAATTTGATCTTCAAAATCTGTTAGCCCAATAAATAAGGTAACGGGTTGCTTTAGCTTTTTCTTCATCAACACATGGCCTACAAGATTTTGCTGAAGTCGCTGAAAATCGTCGTCGTTCAGCACTTGTAACAACTCAACATTTTCGCCTTGTATTGTTAGCGTTAAGTTATCACTCCAGTACCCCCCATAAAAAGCATGAATGTCAGGATGAATAGTCAAACCTAGCCCATGCTCTATAGCGGTTAGATCACCCGAAGGCGATCGCTTTATGGGTTTCCAAGGTACATGAGCTCCATCCTCTACTTTTTCTTGATAACAAGGCGTAGGCCAAGCTGAATCATATTCAATCAACATAGTCTGGGAGTGAGCTGCCACATAGCGAGCCATTAATTGTTCTAGAGCAAGAATACTATCCTGTTGTTCTGGGTAATTAGACATAGATGAGCCAAGGGCAGCAAAGAATATGGTAAATATATCATTTTAAACAATAAAATTGGACAAGCCATCACACCTAGCCTTAGCTTTATGTAAAATGGCAAGATAAAAGCAGCTCGAGTACCCAAAGTGAAGTCATCAATTACCCGTAATACCCAAGAATTAAATTTACAACTTGGCCAAGCAACTGAATATAAAGAACAGTACGATCCGAAATTGCTTCAAGCGGTTCCTCGCTCGATTAACAGGCAAGAGCTCCCCATTAACCATGACTTACCTTTCACAGGATGCGACCGCTGGAATGGCTATGAGCTATCTTGGCTTACCCCAAAAGGCAAACCCCGTATTGCTATTTTACGGTGCGAAGTGCCCGTCACTTCACCTAATTTGATCGAATCCAAATCCTTTAAACTGTATCTAAATAGCTTTAATCAGAGCGTATTTAAGAGAATTGACTTAGTCGAAGCCCATATTAGCCAAGACTTATCACGTTGTGCGGGCCAAGCAGTAAAAGTAAAGCTGTTTACTCCCTCAGAATTTAGTCAACTCACACTAGGCACGCTGCAAGCTGAGAGTATCGACGAATTAGATATTGAAATATCTAACTATGATTTGAACCCAAGCGTTTTAACGACTGTTGAGGGGTCAGATGTAACCGAATCTTTATGTAGTGATCTCTTAAAATCTAACTGCTTAATCACTAATCAACCGGACTGGGGCAGTGTCATAATTAAATACCAAGGGCGGCCAATATGCCGTCAGAGTTTACTTAAGTATTTAGTGTCGTTTAGGCAGCATAATGAGTTTCATGAGCAGTGTGTAGAACGGATATTTTGTGACCTAATGCAGTACTGCAAACCTCAAAAATTAACAGTTTATGCAAGATATACCAGAAGAGGCGGTCTAGATATAAACCCGTTCAGGAGTAACTTTGAAGATATTTATCCAGAAATTAGGCTTGCAAGACAATAAGTTACCTCAGGACGTCTATACTTCTGGTACGTATACAATGATATGCCGTCACTCAGCATATTCATGATGACTTTAATAAGGCTATAAAAAACTATGCAAAGTATTCAACTTAATCCTCTTGGCGCGATGAATCAGCTTTCTCAACTTGAGGTAGACTTACTCAATAAATCGGCTAACACAGAGCTTTATACTCTTTTCAGGAACTGCTGCTTAGCCGTTTTGTATAGCGGCGCTGAAATCGACAATAGTGAAAATATTTTCAACCCTCACAAAGACTTCAATATTAATCTTATTATCAGAGAGCGAGGGGTTAAGATCGAACTGGTCAACCCGCCAGAGCTAGCTTTTGTCGATGGCGTGCTAATTAAGGGCGTACACGAACATTTATTTTCAGTACTCAGAGACATACTGCATACAGGCTCGAAATATTCGGCCGAGTTATTATCGTTCGAAGAAAGCTCCACATACACCACACATGGCGTGTTTGATATGCTGCGTCACGCTAACACCATAAAAAATACCGCTGAGCTCAATATGGTGGTGTGTTGGGGCGGGCACTCTATTGGCTCAATCGAATATCAATACACCAAAGAGGTAGGATACCAGCTAGGCTTACGAGAGCTGAATATATGCACGGGCTGCGGTCCTGGTGCGATGAAAGGGCCAATGAAAGGTGCAACTATAGGGCATGCTAAACAAAGGTACAAAAATGGCCGTTACCTAGGTTTAACCGAACCGAGTATTATTGCCGCTGAGCCACCTAACGCGATTGTTAATGAGCTAGTCATCATGCCTGACATCGAAAAACGCCTAGAAGCTTTCATTCGTTTGTCTCACGCTATTGTCATATTCCCTGGCGGAGCAGGCACAGCCGAGGAGCTACTCTATTTAATTGGGATCATGCTAGATGAGCAAAACGCTGAACAAGCCTTACCTATCATCTTGACCGGCCCCAAAGAGAGCAAAGCCTACTTTGAAGCCCTAGATAAATTTATTGGCGAAACATTAGGCCAGGTTGCACAAAACCTTTACGAAATCGTAGTAGGTGATGCAGCTGAAGTCGCTCGAAGAATCAAACAAAAACAAAGTGCAATACGAGAGTACAGAAAGGCCATAGGCGACTCCTACGACTTTAACTGGTCGTTAAAAATCGCGCCAGAATTTCAAGCTCCATTTGACCCGACCCACGAAAACATGGCGGCACTGAACTTACATTTTGAGCAACCTAAAACGCAACTCGCAGCCGCCCTAAGGCGCGCATTCTCTGGCATAGTAGCTGGCAATGTTAAAGCCGAAGGTGTCAAATTAATCAAAGAAAAAGGGCCATTTCAATTGAGTGGTGAACCTAAGTTAATGAAATTGATGGACGAATTGCTTGAGTCATTTGTACATCAGCAGCGCATGAAGCTACCGGGAAGTAAATACACGCCTTGTTACGAAGTGAATAAGTAACATTACGAGGGCTAAAGCCAGGATAATTAAGCTTTAGCCCGCCCTTCATGTCTCGTTAGGACATCAACTGAATTACACCTATGCCTGCTGTCAACATCCAATTTTTATTTAATGAACTTGAGTTACTCCTAAACAGCAAAGCCAAGACCTCCTCTTATAGTTCACACCTAAAGGCAATTTATACCTGGTCTCAAAATTTAGTTAAATACGCAAAAACCAATAGCCATCAATTATTTGCCCAACCTCAGTTATATAAAAGCGATACTCAATACTTTAGCCAATTAACGTTTAACGCCTGTATTCATACCTGCCTTATTGCCTACAGAAGTAAAATCGACACAGGCGTATGTGTACAATTAGTCAGCGCGACCTTAAGCTTGTTTTTAGTAAAACGAAAGACGCTCAAGCAACCTAAAGCCATTGAAAATGAAAACGCATACAAGCAATTTTTAGCCCAATTGAGTCGCTTGCACCTGCCCATTTGGCATGCAAATTTTTTAGTATTGGAACGTGTATTTAGCCCCCAACAAGCCAATACAAAACACATGAGCCTATTTGAAAGTATTGTTTGGATAGGCTGCCAGTTATCTATTTTATGTACTTATAAATCGTCTAAGCGCCACATTAAATATGCCAGCGCCCTTAAGCATCTGTGCATAAATAATGACGGACATTGTCAACAGGTAGTACGTACCTTGTTAGCCTACCCTTCTCTCACACCAGTAGGCACCTTAATCAAGCAAGCCGATGGCCAAATATCGGTAGTTGTAGGGATTTGTGAGCAAGGCCTAGTCGCAAAAGAAATTGACAACCAAGACCCGCCCAAAACTATCACAGGGCCATTTAGTACCTACGCAACACAAAAAATTAAGCTTGATGGAATAATCAACCCTTGGCTGGGCACACCAACAACCAATACAGCTGATATCCCCAATTTAATCAATCCTATTGAACGCCCACTTCCATTACAAACGCCACCCTCTAGCTTGCTCATTATTCAAGACCAACTGAAAAACTTGTCTTCTAGCATGTCCATTGTCACCCATGCAATTGAAAAAGAGCCCACGTTTGTCGAACATGTTCTACATACAGCAACCCAAAGTAACCGACAAAGCCAAGCCGTAACCAATATTAAACATGGATTGGGAGTACTCGGTTTTGATAAAACAAACCAAACTTTATTGGAATATGCCTTAGTCACGCGATTAAATCAGGAAGTTTTTCCGTTACAACAGCAATTAGTGAGCTTTAGTGCATTATTTGCTAACGTGACACAACAAATTGCTCAGCTAGCAGATAGCAAAATAGTTGACCAAGCCAGCACCCTAGCCTATTTCGTTCTCTCTCGACTATTTACCCACCCCAAAGTAAGAATACTAACAAAATGGGTACCCGCTCAACATTCGCACTTTAGTTTAGACTCGCTTCTGCCTGCGCTCCCTAAAAGCACATTGACCCAAGGTGCCTTAGTGTTAGCGACGCATTGGCAACAAAACCCTCAAACTATAAAAATTATTAAACGAATTGGTTCTAAAGAACCGATTACTAAGACAAACAGACAATATGACACCGAGCTTGTTATGGGCCTTAGTTTAGTCATAACCAAACGTGTTTTCTTTTGTAATTTAGCCCCCTGTGAACGCACCCAAAACTATGTTAAATCAGCAATTTCTAGTTTAGGCATTAGTCAGAAATCAGTCGACCATATTCGACATTCTGCAAGCTATGGTGCGTTTTCAAGTATCTGAATTTACCCTTCCAACAAACAAGGAGGTCATTTTTTATACCTTTACTATATGATAGGGGTAGACTAGATTTCTTTTGATGCAGCCGCATCCACATGGAATAAACAGAAGGACTTACATCATGAAAAAACTCAACTACTCACTATTCGCTTCATTATTAATGTTTACTTTTGCCTCAGCTTCAGTCTTTGCACAAAGTAGCCCTACGCCTACATCCCAAGCCATAAAGGCCAAAATAAACATCAATACTGCCACAGTGAGTGAGCTAACTGCTTTACCTGGGGTGGGTGAAAAGAAAGCCCAAGCAATAGTAGATTACAGAAAAAAGAACGGGGGATTTACTACCCTAAACGATTTAACTAAAGTGAAGGGAATAGGAGAAAAAATGCTAGGTAAATTTAAAACTCAAGTGACAATTTGAAATAAAAAAGGCAGTGCCATATCTGGTGCTGCCTCTTCAATATTTTGCTTGTTAGTATCAGACTAATTTAGGGCTGATTTAACAGATTAGAACCTGGTCATTTTACAGCTTAATGTCTTTAATAAAGGCCTTAAACTCGTCACCTAATTCAGGATGACGCATAGCGTATTCAACGTTAGCGGTCATGTAACCTAGTTTGCTACCACAGTCGTGGCTTTTGCCTTTCATGTAATAGGCGTCGACCTGCTCTAAATCCATTAGCGAAGCTATTGCATCGGTAAGCTGAACTTCATCACCGGCACCTGGAGGAGTTGACTCCAAGATATCCCAAATTTTTCCAGACAGTACATAGCGACCGACTACAGCGAGATCAGAAGGGGCATCTTCTAATTCTGGCTTTTCAACCATACCGTAAATTTTGCCTGATTCACCAGGCTGAATGTCAAGACCTTCTAAATCGACCACACCGTATTTGCTCACATCTTCGTGAGGGACTCGCTCAACCATGATCTGACTAACGCGATTAGTGTTAAAGGTAGCAACCATATCAGCTAAATTGTCTTTGCTTGGGTTACTTGTGTACTCGTCAACAATCACATCGGGCAACACAACAGCGAAAGGCTCATCACCAACCATAGGACGAGCACACAACACAGCATGTCCTAACCCTTTAGCCACACCTTGTCTTACGTGCATAATGGTGACGTCTTTAGGGATAATCGCCTGAACAGCTTCTAGTAATTGACGCTTAACACGCTTTTCTAGGGTAGCCTCTAACTCAAAGCTAGTATCAAAATGGTTTTCGATACTATTCTTACTGGCGTGAGTAACCAAGATAATTTCTTTAACCCCAGCTTTGACACACTCACTCACTACATATTGAATTAGTGGCTTGTCAACAACTGGCAACATCTCTTTTGGAATAGCCTTGGTTGCAGGTAACATTCGCGTACCCAAGCCTGCAACTGGAATAACGGCCTTTTTAACTTGTCCCATTTTTACTGCTCCTTAACTGATAAACCTCTACCAATTGCGTAGTACTGTAAGCCGTACTCCGTCATTAGTTTCGGTTCAAATAAATTACGCCCATCAAACAAGATAGGACTCGTTAATTTTTGTTTAATCAAATCAAAATCCGGGGCTCTGAATGCTTGCCACTCTGTACAAATAACCAAGAAATCAGCACCTTCTAGGGCCGCTTCTTTGGTGCCCATCAGAGCCAAATCATCACGGCTACCATAGATACGTTGGGTTTCTTCCATTGCTTCAGGGTCATAGGCCTTAACCGATGCGCCTGCTGCCCATAGTGACTCCATCAATACTCGACTAGAAGCTTCGCGCATGTCGTCTGTATTCGGTTTAAATGACAGTCCCCAAAGGGCCACTGTTTTACCTTTTAGGTCACCCTCAAAATGTCGAGAAATATAAGAGAACAACTTCTCTTTTTGTTTGTAGTTAACCGACTCAACAGACTCTAAAATTTGGGCCGTATAACCCGCCTCGCTCGCACTGCGGGCTAACGCTTGAACGTCTTTAGGGAAACATGAACCGCCGTAACCACAACCTGGGTAAATGAATTGATACCCGATACGTGGGTCTGAACCAATTCCGCGCCTAACGTTTTCTATGTCAGCGCCAAATACTTCTGCCAAGTTAGACATTTCATTCATAAAGCTGATTTTGGTTGCCAACATGCAATTAGCCGCGTATTTAGTCAGCTCGGCGCTACGAATATCCATAACAATGATTTTGTCGTGGTTACGATTAAATGGAGAATAAAGCTCACGAAGTTTTTTCTCTGCACTTTCGCTATCCGTACCCAAAATAATTCGATCAGGACGCATACAATCGTTAACGGCAGCCCCTTCTTTTAAAAACTCAGGGTTAGATACCACATCGTAAGTCACAGACTTATTTGCTTTGGCTAACGTATCAGAGATTTTATTTCGAACTTTATCTGCGGTGCCCACTGGCACAGTAGATTTATTAATGACAATTTTATGAGATTGCATATGGGTTGCAATAGTCTCAGCAACAGCTAGCACATATTTAAGATCAGCTGAGCCATCTTCGTCTGGGGGCGTTCCAACAGCGATAAATATCACTTCGCCGTGTTCAATGCCGTAGGCGGCATCGGTAGTAAAGTCGACCCGACCCGCTTCGTAATTCGATTTAACAAGAGGTGTTAAACCCGGCTCATAAATAGGGATATGCCCCTCTTTTAACTTATCAACCTTACTCTGATCTATGTCGATACAAACCACATCATGACCTACCTCAGCCATGACAGCTGCCTGAACAAGGCCAACGTAGCCAATACCAAACACTGTTACTTTCATTCGATTACCTGTCCCTTTAAAAATTAACTATCGATATTGATGATTATTACTGAACTAAAATCCAAGAGTAAACATAACAGAAATAAAAAAGCCTTACATTGTTTTGTAAGGCTTTTTTATTAAACAAACGTATGAGCTAAGACACTTAGCGAAATAATTTTGACACTTTCCAAATATGCAAGAAAGCATAGTTGTAAGTTACAAACACTAACAAGAATAATCCCATCATAATATATTCTTGAACTTGATAATACTCACCCGCTAACCCGATTAAAGCCATCACACTAGCAAACGCGCTGATTACGCAAAGGGCTTGCTTAGATGATAAGCCTAACCGCATAAATATGTGGTGCAAGTGTGTTCGGTCAGCTGTGAGTGGCGACTTACCTTTTTTAATACGACGATACATCACAGCGAACATATCAATTAAAGGAACAGCAATAATCCATAACGCGGTGACCGGTCTAAAACTCGATGCTTGGTGCTGAGTACCCAGTACTAACAACCACACAACGCTGAGTCCAATCATCATGCTGCCCGCATCACCCATAAAAATCTTACCAAAAATTCTTCGCAATCCGCCCAAATTAAATAGCAAGAAGGCTGCAAGGGCTGCGACAAAAATAGCCGAGATTAAGAATAAATCAGCGTTGCCTGACCAATGAAACAAAACACATAAGCTACTAAAGGTAATAAGTCCTAAGGTCCCAACTAAACCATCAATACCGTCTGTCATATTAAACGCATTGATAGCAGTAACTACCGAAAGCAAAGTGATGGGAATAGCTAAAAAGTGCAATTGAATATCACCCAAGCCACACAAATCACCAACGCTGCCCAAAGAAAACCCTGCCCCTACCACCAAGATAGAAGCAATCAACAATTGAGCAACCAGTCTCACTCTGGCACTTATATCGTAGTAGTCATCTAACGCACCAATAAAAACCATAAAAGAGCATGAAATCATGAATAATTTCATTAACTGGGAATCAGGAATAAGTGCTTGCGATAAAATTAATAATGTAAAATAAATAGCTATGCCGCCAATAAGCGGGATCTCACCTAAATGCCTCTTACGTGCATTTGGCCTATCAACTAAACCAATATTGGCTGCTAATGGCCTTAAACTGAGAATGGCAAAAAAAGCCACACCAAATGCCCAAACGAATACAGAATTGATGTTGGCAGATACTAAGTCCATTAAATATCCTCTTGTAGAATTATTCGAAAGTATAACAGCAATATCACAAAAGAAAATACCCGATGTTATATTTTACCTAAATTTACACTACGTTAGTTACTCGTTAAAAATCAACATCTTATTAACATCCATATTGAATATTTATTCTAGTCTTACCATCAAGCACTATCTGGCAAAAGGAGACCTTGCTTCTGTTACATTGTACAAATTAATTGGCCTAATAAGAGGTTGACCACCATCTCGTGCGATGGGGATCCAAGGGATCCTGCCCCGTCCCTTTGACGACTTTAACAAAAACAAATCGATAGGAATTGATAAGTAGAATCCTTTAGTAAAACTGCCCTCTCCGTATTCTTCTGCACTCACATTGGTAAATGCGGCAAACGCGCCAACTACAATGCCACTGTCAAAGCGTTTAGCAAAATCCACAGTTACGCCTTTGTCCTTGGCTAAAAATCGGCCAATGTTAAGAGTAACTTGAGTATCTTTGAGAAAAGGCGGCTTGTAATAAATATTTGCATGGCCGGTTAATACTCGGTAATCAAAAAACGAGAAGTCATCTTCGTATGAGCGCTGTTGAACATAGTTTACATCTAAGCCAAAAGCTAAATTACTGTCTACAGGGCGATATAAAATTTCGCCCCCCACACCGCCGTACATAGTTTCTAGGTAGCCACCATAAAGCTGGGCATATGTATTAGGAGCTATACGGTCATGCCAGTGCAAATATAAATTCTCTAGGGTCGTACGCCTATTTGTAACATATGACCTGACATCAGTACGCACACGATGCAAGGGAGTATTAAACGCATCTCGAGTAAACCTAAACTTATCAAAATTTTCGAGTAAGGTAGTTTTTATCGTCCCTGCGACACTTGTTTTACCGTCAAAGCTATAGCCGGCACTAAAAAGCAGCCCGCCTTGATATAAGTAAAATGCTTCTGGATTCCCAAAGGTTTGTATCCAAAAGGTCTCGACACCTGTGAAAAAACCAGCGGTATTTTCAGGATCGTAACTTTCTAATGACTCAGGGCTTATATCACCTCTTGAGAAAGCACGCTCTATATTCGGGAAAACCGTTTGGTGAGTCGCTTCCTCTATAAATACATCAGCATCAACCATTGTTTCTACCATAGGGACAGTGCCATTGGTTTCGACAAACTTATAGTACTTGATGCTGTCTGGCATTTCGGTGGCAGCGATACGGGAAATACGCTCAATCCCTTCATTGGGGTCGCGGTAATTAAGTTGCTGACCATACAAGGTGAGCGTGTCATCGCCTAACGCATAATCAGCGGTAGAAAATCCGGCGTCGTAAAGCATGTCCGATGTCATTCGGTACAAGTTAGGCTCAGTATTGCTCGATGGCCGGTTAGCAGGCGTAACTTCACGTTTAGGTTTATCAAATTTGACTTGCTTAAAGCTGTGCAAGTTAAAGTTGTAGGTCACTCCGAACCCTATGGTGTTGCCTCTTTGGTAATCGACAGTAAAACGGGTATTGTTCCAGCGATATACCGCGCCTATATTCCAGCGGCTATCTTGTTGCAAGGTGCCGGCTCTTTCTTGAGAATAATCATTACCCTCATATTCTAGCTTTACTGAAAGAGGTGCCCAGGGTGTGTGGTACTCGACCCCTCCAAACAACGAGGCGGGTCCTCTGAAAAACCTTTGATGATCAATTTTACCACCCAGCCCACTAAAGCCACTTGGACGCTCACAAAAGCTGTCTTTTACAGAGCAAAACGGGTTAGTCACGTTACCTGCTCGACCTAGATATCCCCACCCTAAATTTAAGTGAAAATCAAAATCTCCAGCTTTTTTACTCAACCCAACGAATTCACTCTCGAAAAAACCTGTTCCGCCAAAATCACGAAAGCCTACAGACAACTCTGGCCAATAATAACTCTCTTTTTTAAGTCTGAATTTTGCATCTATCCCTTTATCTTTTAGGGTTTGGTCACCACTAAAACCCGGTGAAGAGCTAAATAACCGAGTTCTAACGTCAGTATATCTAACGGTAGCTTGCATCCAGGGGTAAAGCTGCACCGTCGCTGACCAAAAGCGATATTGGTCAACATCGGTATATTTAACACGTAAATCCCCATCGGCTAACATTCTGGATGTAGGCGTTTGGATTAAGCCCGTCCCCCCGTGAACCATTAAGCTTGACGAATTATTTAAATTTAATTCATCAGCAGTCACATCTGTAAGGGTGAACAAAGCCAAAAAAACGAAAGACAGAGACAAACACTTGCGGTAAGTGCCAACAAAAAACTGACTCATAACGAGAATACAACCTTATTTATGGCTAACTGAGCGACTAGCTCATTAATTTTTTGATAACGCGAGTCAAAAATGCTTTGGCGAAAAGGGACAAATAACTCTCCGCCTGGCATAACTTCCACATGTTTATGATTCCAATACGCTACGGGAGCTTTAATCAACTCGTCATTAAAGTTATTAACATAAACCCAATCTAACTCCCCGTAACCTCCTAAAACAGCTTTACCTAGATATGAATTAACACTAGCTTGGGGGGTATGCGTCAATAAGGCTGGCTTAGTTACTGCACCAAATAGCTTCACGTGCGTCCCACGGGTCGGAAGGCTCAATAAATATTCGCCACTAGGCAAGTTAGGATTAAATTTGGGATAAAGTCGGCTAAGGTCATAGTCGACTACGATTGATGAACGCTTCGCTAATTGCCACGCCATGACATCTTTTTTCAAATGGGTCAAAGCAGAAGCCAAAGGCGCATTATTAACATCCTGATACAAAGATTCTATGGTCTTTAACAGTTCAGCCCTTAGGTGTTCTAGCTCTGGCGAGACCTTATATAAACCAGTCGACGGCCAATAGACCTTATCCAACTTGTTCGACTGTGACAAAACATGAGAAAGGCTAACGCGATCAGAAAATGACTGAGTACCTTGCTCTGAGCTAACCACTACCTCTGCAGAAGCTAGGTAACCGATAGTCATTAAACTCAGCCCTAACATGCGCGGCAAAAACGTAATAAAAGTAAATCTAGTCATTGTAGTAACCTTGCAATACGACTCAAATAAGTGAATTCCAAGGGTTTATTCACATAGGGAATAGACTGAATACTCTTAACTAGAATGCCTGACTGCACTTCAAAGCAATAAGTATTTTGGTATGCGTCCTTAAATTCAGAAGACTTTTCTCCACCAGATAAGGTTACTGACTCTTCGACACATTGAACCGCTAAATCCTGATCCCATAGTGTTAAGTTACTGGAATAGACGTTTCCGAACCGAGTTTGTTTAGGGTGACCATATAAGCCAGAGTCAAGATCGAACTTAGTTGTCCAACGTATACCAGGCTCAATAAATGCCCCCTTTTGTAAAGGGTCGTTGGCAATATTTGACAAATGCATGAGATTAGTGGGCAAACCAAGGGTGCGTATTAACCGACCAGATTGAAAGGTGAACAAAACTTGATCACTAGATATCCATTTAGTTTGCTCATTCTCGAGAAACGCTAGGCCAACTATCGCTTTGGGATTATCCCCATTTTTAACCGACATTAAGTCGGTATTTGACGCTTTAACATGCTGTAAAGAGACAAACGCATCTTTAGGTTTAGCTAAAGCTAACTCCAAGGTCTCTTGATATCTTTGATAAGTCCCGCTGCACCCTAATAATAAAACAGCAATCGCCAAAACAGACAAATACTTCATAAAAAAACAGCCTTGTAGTGACTAATAAAAACCCAATAACAAAAAACCATAAAAAAAACCGCCACAACGGGCGGTTTTTAAATAATACGTCTATTTACAAAGTAGTGGTTACTGTCACTGTTACTGGAGGAGCCACAGTAGTGGTTACTGTGGTAGTCACTGGGGGGGTTATAGTAGTAGTTACAGTAGTTGAAGGTGCACATTGTCCATCAATTTCTACCTCACCAGCACCACAACTAATGGGTTCAGCTGCAAGCGGAGTGCCACTTGAATTAGAAGCAATCGCACCGGCTAAACCAAGCCCAACGGCTGTTAATGCAACTGTACTAGTTGCAACACCACCAATAGTAGTAGTAGTTGCAGCAGTGCCAGATGCTT
The DNA here is from genome assembly GCA_947498355.1 of uncultured Paraglaciecola sp. Classification (GTDB taxonomy): domain Bacteria; phylum Pseudomonadota; class Gammaproteobacteria; order Enterobacterales; family Alteromonadaceae; genus Paraglaciecola. Next base: position 40,640 of record CANMKA010000010.1, read on the forward strand.
GTTGCTGAGCATTAGCTGACGTACCTATAAGCGCTACAGAAAAAAGGGTACCTAAAATTAACTTGTTCATGAAAACTCCATGTATAGTGATATATGTTATTAGTTCGAATATACGCCAGTTTAGGCCCAATATCAATAACGCAATTGGTAAAACTCGCCTTTCTAAATTAAGCAAAGTATATGCGAAAAAGACATTGCTGGAGCAAATAAGTTTAGAGTAACTTTTTGGCTGCATGCTGCTGCTGGTCGGTTAATTCCTGATATTTTAGTACCAAACTTCCCCTTTCTTGTTCTGACTTGACTGCACGCCCTATCAAAATTTTTATGGGCTCATCATCAATAACAAGAAATGTGCGGCTCTCAATATTAATTTTCCTAGGCTTCCTGGGCTTTTGTGGTTTTGAAACTTTACTCGTACACTTAGGAGAAATTAAACTGGGGTCAAAGCCTTCTTGCTCCCAAATACTTAAAAGTTTCTCAGAGGGCAAATTCAATTCATTCAAAGCATCCATCAAATTCATTTTAATCGTAATAGCTTCGAATGGGTTGTCTATTGACTTAAAAAACCGTTTTAGTGCTTCTTTCTCTAAAAAAAAGAGCTTTCATTTAATTATCTCATGGTTGAGCAGAACGTATAATCTACACAGGATTGGTAAAAACAACTATTAGCAATGAAGTTTTACTTTAACTGGCCTTCAAACAACTGCGTGTAGCTAAGATCTTATCAAGCATCAGTTTAGCCAGTTTTTCTCTGGAGTATTTATGCGCAGCCTCAGCGCTATTATCTGCTAGTGTAGTTAATAATTTTGGGGTTAGATAAAGTTTCAGGATGTCATCTCGAAGTAATTCTGGCGATTCTGGTAGGATAACTAACCCTGCATCGGCGTCTGAAACTATTTTGGTCGCCTCGCCAATTGGAGCCGTCATGATCATGGGGAGTCCCATTCCCATCGATTCGAAAATCTTTGATGGAATAACCGTTTTAAATAATTCAGTATCCTTTAAGCTAATTAATGAAATGTCACACAAGCTCCATAACTTTGGCATCAGTTCCTTCGGCTGTCTTGGTATAAACACTACATTGGATAATTTTTTACTAGCTACAAGCTTTTCTACTTCAGGCTTAGCAGCACCACCACCAGCAAAAAGGATCACAATATTTTTATAATCTACCAACAACTCAGCAGTTTCTACAATTTTATCTAACGCATGCGCCATCCCGTGCGTACCAATGTAGCCAACAACAAATTTCTCTTTTAAATTATATTCATCAATAAATTCAGGCGCTTTAACCTTAGTTGGTGAATATGCAGTTAAATCAACACCATTAAGCACAACATCAATTTTATTCCCATCTATACCGCGATCTATTAACTCTGTTTTAAAACTATGAGTCACAGAAATAATTTTATTTGCACGGCGATATAAAAACATTTCAATTTTTTCTAAAATTCTAATGGGTAGTGTACGCCCCATAGCACCAACCGCAGTAATAGATGCCGGCCATATATCCCTAAGCTCGAATATAAAAGGTTTAAAACGAACTGCAGCTAAGGCCCATGCGCTAACGGCGGTAAAAAACTGCGGCGAGGTACCAATGATAACATCCGGTTTTTTCACAAATAAACCGGCAAAAAAACTAGTTACCATAAAAGACATAAAATCTAAAATACGTTTTGCAAAGCCTTCATTCGCCGTAATATAAGTTTTCACACGGCGAACTTCTATACCCTCTAAATACTCTTTTTTATACCAAATATTTTTGTAACCTTCAAAAACCTTCCCCTCAGGAAAATTAGGTGCCCCGGTAATAATAGTTACCTTATGGCCTTCCTTAATCCATTCTCTAGCATGTTCATAAGTACGTGTAGCAGGAGCATTACCTTCAGGAGGGAAATTATCCGTTAAAAATAAGATATGCATATTTATAACTTTGTCCATGTAATTTGATATGTGACAGATGGCATTAAATAATTAAGTTTTAGCTTTTTACTTGCTTTAACAACGCCAAATTCTGGGTGCCAAGTAGCATCTTCTACTAACAAACTAGCACCTGCTACTTTGATATTAATCTGATAATTATTTAACTGTAATAAACAATCATTCACTGAGCACGAAACTACATCTACGTTAGGGTGTAAATGCAATATGGCAACCGCAGATTGATATTCACCCTCAAGCGTATCTTTAATTTCAAGATCATTTAATGATACTTGCCATGAACGATTATGCTGACAAGAAATGCCCTGTTTATTATAACCATTGTGTGATGCTGAAAACTGTACTGTTTGTTGTTCAGTAACATCACTAACTTGACGCTTAATAATATTAGCGCGGCGAGCAACCCGAAAGCCACTCCAAACTTCTGACGAATTGGTATTATCAATAACAACCGTGTTATGAGCCGAAGTACTTCTTTGCCGAATTCGCTCTTCATTCATGCCATATAATGATGTGCCTGAATTCACAAATACTCGTTGTTCTGCAATAGATAATTCAAAAGTTAAAGAATCAGCATGAGCATGACCAGGTATATAACTAGGGCCAACTTCAGCAAGATCAGCAATTAACTGTAGGTTATTTCCTTTTACAGAAACATAACCACTCTCTTTTAAGTTATAAATCGCTAACTTATCTTTAGGTGCCGATAATTTACTTACTGTAAAACCCAATATATTAGCGTAGGTTCTAAGCACATTATTTTGGGGTGCAATACCAAATGCAGAATCATTAAAGAAGCTTATTTTATCGTCACCTAAACTCATAATATCAAGCCAATTGAACATTCTTACTATGGTTTTATTAACAATACTAACAATATTGTTAGGGACACGTTTAGGAAAGCACTTGAATAAATTGGCTAGATCTAAAAGATCAGTCAGCATTATGGCATGATACATTGGTGTCAACTCAAAGCTACCGCCATCATTTAACACTTGCTCATTAAGCTCCTTTTCAAAGTCTTTAAGTGCAATTTTCAGCCAAAGATCAGCATTTTTCCCCTCTAAAAAACAACCGGCAAACAAGAGTGCTTTTAAATTTACGAAATAGTGATTACCCAACAGGTGTTTTTCTAAATCTTGAGACAAAAAATCAGCTTGCTGGGCTAAACTATTCAGCATATTTTGATCATAATTTAAACCAGACAAAAATGATTTAGTCCAATTAACAATACGCAAAGATATGGTATAAGGCTCCCAGCCATTACCACCATCTGTAGCGGGATTATCTTCAATCCATTTATTTATCCATTGAACTTGTAAAGTAATTCTTTTATTAGAGTTAAAAGCCGTGAGATCATCAAAATAATGTAAATTATAAAGCCAAAGCTTTTCTTCATTTTCATTGTTCCAGTGAGCTTTATTACAAACTTTACCAACATGGTTTAAAAAACACACATCAGTATCACTAATAAACTTCTGTTCATGAAGATATTGAGTGACCCATTCACCTGATAATTGAGCCGTAACTGCGGTAAATGTACTAATTTTAGGATGCTTAAATTTTTTCAAAACTCGATGATAAAGCTGAGTGAATTTAAGATATTTTAATGTGTGAAAATACAATGAAAGTTTTGACATGAATAAATAATATAATGATCAAATGGAGCAGTAAAAGCAAAAGAGACTTTCACCATACTTAAATAAAGCAGCTGAAAGCCTCTAAAACACATTAAGAAAAGTTTACTTTCTTAATGACTCGGCAATATCAACAGAGCAACGAGCAACTTCCATTATCTCTTCAAAAGAAATTGGTGAACTTTGCCCTTTTTCAATAGACTCAATGAAAACTTTAGAACAATTTTCTTGTCCTTTATCTTGCGACATAAGCTTATCTTTTTTAAAGCCTTTCCAGTCAAAACCGGTAAGTTTTCTAAAGTTATCTAATTGTAAAACACCATTGTTAGCAAACACTTCAATACGTTCTTTAGCAAAAGCTTTACCACCATTAGCCAAATAATGAATAGTTCCAAAGGAACCGTCTTTAAATGTTAGTGTAATTGACGCTTTGTCTTCGGTAATATCAACACCATCAGCTTTCCCCATACAAGTAGCGGTAAATCCAGTAATTTCACTACCCACTAAAAAGCGCATTAAATCAATATAATGACAAGCTTCACCAATAATACGGCCACCACCAGCACTCGGATCTTGTGTCCAATGATCAGCAGGGATAGCTCCGGCATTCATAGTCATTATAAATGACTTAGGCTCAGCTACATTGGCTAATAGCGCTTTCATTTTCACAACGTGTGGAGCAAACCTACGGTTATAACCTACCATTACTCGGCACTTACCGCTTTGTGCATCATAAGCCGCTTCAATAGCATCTAATTCTGTATGAGTAAGCGCTAAAGGTTTTTCAACAAAAACATTTTTACCTTTATTAACAGCTTGTATTACTTGCTCTGCATGTAAATTATGCTGAGTAGCAATTACAACAGTATTAATTGATTTATTATTTAATAATTGTTCTAAATCAGTGGAAGCATTGGCAAAATTGTTTTTCTTACCATGATGAACAGCACTTACACCACCACTGGTTAATAAAGTATCAAGCTTGGCGCCAGCATCTTTAAAAGCAGGAATTAAAACTCGAGAAGCATAATTACCGCCACCAACAAACCCACATACGGCATCTTTTGCTGCATAGTTATCTGCATTTCTAATACTAACCACTTTAGTTTCAAGTAATTGTTCTGCATTAGATGAATAATTTAACAAAATACCTAACGAAGATTTATCATCTAAACATTTATAAGCTTCAATAGCGTTTTCAATTTCAAAACGATGGCTAATTAATGGTTTCATATCAATAACGCCACTAGACATTAAGTCTAAAACCGCCTCAAAGTTACGCTGTTCAGTCCAGCGAACAAAACCTATAGGGTAATCATTACCTTTGTCTTCATATTCAGAATCATAACGTCCAGGGCCATATGAACAAGAAACCTGAAAAGATATTTCTTTTTCATAAAAGTCAGCACGTGATAACTCTAATCCAACAACACCAACCAAAACAATACGACCACGCTTACGACACATTTTGGCGCCATTACTTACAGGATCGTTACTTTTGGTTGATGCCGTAATTATTACCGCATCTACACCATTACCACGTGAAAAAGCATTAGCCTTAGCAATAGGATCTTCACCGATAGACAAATCTACCGTTTCTGCACCAAATTCTCGTGCCATCGCACATTTTGAAGTGTCAAAATCAATACCTAGCACACGGCAACCGTTAGCTTTGAGCAGCTGAACTGTTATTAAACCGATCAAACCAAGGCCAGTAACAACTACAGTTTCGCCAATAGTAGGGTTAGCTATACGAACACCTTGCATGGCTATTGCCGCAAGTACGGTAAAAGTGGCACTTTCGTCATCAACATTGTCAGGTATTTCCGCACATAAATTTTTAGGTACCCGCACAACCTCTGCGTGGTTACCATTAGAAACAACACGGGTCCCTACTTGAAAACTTGTTCCGCCATTTTCTTGTACTATGCCAACATTACAATAACCCAGTGGCAACGGCTGATCTAACTTAGAACGCACAGCATCAATAGTGGGCATTAATCCATCAGTTTTAACTTTATCTAAAACCATTTTCACTTTATCAGGCTGAGAACGTGCTTTTTCGATAAAATTAGACTTACCAAAATCAATTAACATCCTCTCTGTGCCAACAGAAACTAGAGATTTTTGAGTGGTAATTAGAACCTGCCCTCTTTTATTTTGAGGACATGGAACATCAACTAACTGTGTTTCTCCGTTAGCGATGTTTTGGAGAATTTGTCTCATGGTTAAGCACCTGTGAAAATATTTCAAAATATTTATTTATTTTTTTTCTTGGAGAAGAGTACAGCGACAATACTTGCTTTGCGCTATCTGATAAGGAATCAAAAGAAATTTCATTTCTCATAATCTCAGAGATTTTCACTGCGACCTCTTTAAAGTTTTGACTATTTACATAAATAGCAGCCTCCCCACAAATATCCCTAGCAAATTTTTTGTCGTTAAGCATTAAAACCTTATTAGCATGCAATGATTCAAGATATACAGCACTAAATGTTTCAAGCTTGGAGGGAGAATATACCATAGACATTTCTTCATAAAGATAAGGCAGATCATCTACACACTGATAACCCCTATTTTCGATGAATTCACTTACTCCTAGAGCTTTAGAAATTGACGAAATTTTTTTAAACGAGATTTCATCTAACGTTAAAATAAATTTAAACTTTCCCATTTTTAAACGATGTAACTCTAAGGCTACATAAGGTATGCTTTCTAAATTTTTATGGGGGTAATATGCAGACAAGCATAAAATCCCAAATAAGTCCTTTTTCGGTTGAGCTTCTTTAAAGGTGTAATCTAAGAAAGAGCTAGGGAAAGAATTGTCAACGACAAAGACCCTTTCATCCTCAAGCATTAACCTTCGTTTAAATTTTGATGCTGCATACTCTGTCTCTAAAATAAAAAAGTCTGCTTTTCTAATCTGGTAAGCTATTGTAAGGTATTTTAAAAGCTTAGAAAAAATAACAGTAGGCTTTTTAAAAACAGAAATAAAATCTCTCATGCTCGAATGGCTGACCCAACCATTTGCAAAGCCAGTTACGTGAGTCGCTTTAAAATTAACGAATGTTGGACCAAAAATGGTGAAAACCAAATCCGGCTCAAGCGATTTTTCTACAGTTAGCATTTTATTTCTGGTTGTTATTGATACAGAAGGTGATTTGTCTACAAACAAGAAATTGTTATCTATTCTAACCCCCGCCCTAACCAGCTCATTTTTTAGCTTAATGTTAACGATAAAAAAGAAGGTATAAGCTTTATAGTTGAAAGACTCCCTGATAAAAGTCAAGCCCACTTGTACGGCTCCACCGCTATATATATTAGAAGCATCAATTAATATTTTTGTCATTATATTTTAAGAGGCTTACAAAGCCTTTCTACATTTTTTTTGGGAGTATACATACCTGCTACTTCTACACACTCACTCTTCATCTTATTTCTGAAAGTTTGACACTTAAATCGGCGGAGTGCCGAAACTAGCTCGCCCGTTGTATTTTCATTAAGTATGATGCCGTTAACCTCATGCCTGACAATCTCACCTGCAACACCACTTTGATCTGAACAAATTACAGGGACACCGAGAGCGACAGCTTCATGGGATACCATCCCCCAGCCGTCAAACCTAGAAGGCATAACTAAAACGTCAGCTTGAAGCATGTAGCTTTCGACAACCTTTGGTGTTCTAACCCCTAAATATTTACTATTTGTTAGCGAACGAATTTTAGACGGAACCTCCCCAGAAGTACTATCATTACCTATAAAGATAAACTCAACATCATCTTCTTCTAACTCTCTGGCTGCCTCACACAAAATGTCTATACCTTTTCTAAGACATAACTCACCAACAAAAATAACCTTAAGAAAATTTGTTTTTATATATGCTGCGGGGGCAAGTTCAGAGTCAAAAGTTGAAGGAACAACTTTACTATAGGTAAGACAATAAACCTTTTTTTCGTCGACTCCCCAGTCCACAAAGTTGTCACAAGCTTTCTTACCGACCCCGTAGGCACAAAGAGAAAAACGGTTAATCAACCAGACATACCCCCATTTCACTATACGTTTCAAAAAGTTCTTACTTGAATGCCTTTCTGCTTCACTCCAGTGACACCATTTAATTCTCAAAGCAGAAGATAAAATACTCAGCACTAACGTTTTAACACTCCCATAGCTCGGGATAACATGAATAGAATTTTTATGCTTAAGCAAATGCTTTATAGTACCCCAATATGAAATAACTTCTACTTCATATTTTTCCAATTCAATTTCAAGCCACCCTTGATTGACTCGCCTATCATCAATACCGCTATAATAAACTACATTTATTTCATAGCATTGCGATAATTCGTCCAAAAAGCCCACTTGATGGTGGCTCTTCATATTCATCCAAATGGTCAGGTCACTTTTCATTACACCTCCCCGTTAAATACATGACAGCTATTGCTAATGAGACCGCTGAACTAGTAAAAACAGAAAAAGGCAAAACTAAGAGCGAGTCACTAGCAAATGTAAACAAAACAAAGCATAACAGAATCATAAAAATGATTGTAAAACCGCATAGATATAAACTAATTATGGAAAGCTCTAACACTCTGTATAGCTTTAAAATATAGTTTAATGGTGCATTCAGCATCAGAGAAAATGAAAGGAAGGTAGCAAGTTGGATAGACTCGGCATACTTTTCCCCGAAGAAAAAAGGGATATAGAATCTAGCAAAAAATGCACAGAAAAACATAGCAACAACACTTAATAATAAAATTTGTACGAGCCCTCTAAAAATAAGCTTTTTTGCCTCTACTTTACACTCCATATTCACCGAAAGCGATGAAAACACAGCGCTCATAACCGACGGCATTATGCTCGAAATAGCGTACGGTATTGTAATTGCTACTATATATACCCCTACTAAATAATCATCATATACATAAGTTAAGATATACCGATCTATTTGTGAGTAAAAGACTAACAAAAGCGATGCAGGAAAAATAACCGAGGCAGATTTAACCATTGATAGGAAGTTTGACTTATCAATCGAAAAAGGAACTCTTTTCTTTATGAGTGTATACGTAAAAACTAAACTAAATAAAAAAAATGGAATAATATAAATAACAACGATATTATCAACAGTTGCTCCCTCTGTTTGATAGAAATACCCTAGCATTAATACGTTGAGTAAGGGTACCGTTACTTTACAAATATTATAACTGTCAAACTTCCCCTCTCTTAAGAAGATGTACCCTAATAGGCCCGAAGTAGAACAAAAAATAACATATAGAAAATATAACAAACTTAATTCGAAGACTAACGATACAACAATAAAAATTGGAGTAAAAAAAACTAACCAAACTACCCATGTATTATATGCAGTAGGGACATCAAACCTCCTCTGCGTGATTAAAGTTTCTCCGAAGCTAAAGCTAAATACAGTGGAAACCAAATTCAGGTAAAGTAGTAAGTGAGTCAACTCTCCTCGAGAGTCGACAGATAACATTCTAGCGATCATTACTCCTGAAAACATCCCTAGAAAAGATGTTAATACTCCCGTTGAAAAAACTTTAATTAAGATTTTATTTATCACAGTCTTACAAATTTAATAGGCCATTAAATTGATTTGGGTCTCTACTGTAGTTTTCGAATAATTCTGATTGTGCTTTAAAGTACATAACCGAAGAGGAGTTATGGTGATAAATTTTAATGAGCTTTTTATTTCCCAATAATTTTGCTATCAAGATCTCTGAGGGGTAAGTACCTTTTAAACAAACCAAGTTTTCATTCTTAATAGGCAGTTTTTTTAAATTTGGGTGCAATTTAACATAAGTTTTATTTAAAGAAGAGAGTTTTTCTAGGGTTGCAAGAACTTGATTATTAATGATGTTTGGCGTCATTAAAAAGTAAAATGAACCTTCAAATATTTCTTCTTCGAACATAAATACTGACTTAAAGTGTTCAAAATACGTAGTAATCACTTCTGACAATGTCTCTGAAAATGGGAGTACTTTAATTTCAGGATGGACACTAGCATATTTAGCTTTGTCATAGACAAGAATTTCAGAAGTATTAACATTACCTCCATGAAAATCATTAAAATAACCCATGAAGCTCAGCATCCTAATAAATGTATTTTTCAATGTAGAGCTAGTAACATCATTCAGGGACTCCCTATAAGTCCCCCAACCTTCTTCATAAACCGTTATCTTAGCGTTCACTGTTGTTAGCAACCGACCAAATTTGTGCAAATCATTATCTACATAGACCCTTGTCGGGTTAAGCTTCTTAATTTGGGAAATAAATTCACTGCGATTAACAACACTAATCACACTATCCCAACCAATGTTGCTATTATTTATCTTACGAGTACTCTCTTCTGAATCGTTAAAATTCTGCAATATAAAAAGTACGTTACGTACATTAGAGCTTTTTGTTTTCATTACCCCTAAACAGTTTACATATTGTATTGGCTTAGATACCAAATAAACCTCGCAACAAGTCAAGTTCCCTCTCCTAAATTGACTATTATTTATTACTCTTGAATCTAAAAGACATGATTGTGGCTATGCAAAGGCAAAAAACAAAAAATCTTGCAGTAATAAAAGTGAATGATGAAAGCAAGTCCCCCCTCATCATAAAGAAAAATAACGGGAATGCAGACAAATAAAATGCTCGCCCAAGGCTTACATTATTAGATCGCCAAAAATATCGGTCATATCTTGTGACAGCAGCCCCTAATACAAAGGCAAAAAGTACAACACCAAACATCCCCCCATTAATATACCCCTCAGCAATTAATGGAGACGATACATTGGTGAATATCATACCTGAGTTCTCGGCAACATACATCCCTGTTCCTACAGGCTTGTCAGGCCAAACAGATCTTGGTACGTAAAAAAACAAAGGGCCTAATAATTGTTTAAAGAAAGGAATCGAAGCTTCTTCATAAAAGTTAATACTTCTAATTAGCATACTATACGAGTCAAAATCACCGCCATAAAAAGAGGAACCATTAACGATTTGATTTGTAATTTTTGACATAATACTTTCATCAGAAATATTTCTTAACGCGCTTAGAATAGGGAACAATATAAATAAAGCAAAAAATATGAAAATAGGAAAAAAGGTTCTATCTATTCGTTTTTCGAATGCAATGAGCATCAGAGGTAAATAAATGCTCGCCAAATAATACCTAGCAATAGAGGTAGGAAACAAGGTTATAAGTGTTAGAACAAAGAGGCAACAAGCTGTAATTTGCTGCGTCCGATTGTAAATACCCGTTCTCAATTTAAGAATAAAAACGAATAAGAAAACGGCTGAAACAGGCCTAACAACTTGATCAATCAACAAGCGTGATGACTTTGCTGAATCAACAACGTCCTCCAACGGATTTCTAAACAACAACCCTACAATACCTTTTTCTTGGAAAACGATGTAAAGTGCAAATAACGATAACAAAACACTGATGAAGCATGCCAATTTCGATATTTCATAATCTACGGAAGTAGGCTTTATTATATTCAATTGAACTTTCTTTGCCTGCGAGAGCCTGCTAGCCAATGAAAAGATAAGGATGAAAATCAAAATAACAACATTTGCAATCACATAATCAGAATCAGGAAATCGCCCTCCCCACGGTACAATATTGTTAATAAACTGATATAGTGGAGCTATACCTAAAAAAAATGCAACAAAGCCCCAAACACACTTTTCTATAGAGAATTTGTATTCGCTAAAAACCAGTCTGTTAAGAGAAAAAAATATGATAAGTATAAACGAGAAAATCACAAAGAAATTTAGTCTTTGAATCTCAATAAACATCAACGTCAAAACAACAGTTAAAGATAAAGAGGCAAAAACGGACGTTAACTTAATATTTCTATTTACATTCATTCATTACTTCAATCAGATATTCTGGAGTTCATTTAATACTTTTTCTACATCCGAAGGAACATCTATCGCAATCGAAGAACTACTCACTTCAACCATTTTGATAGGTATATCATTTTCAACAAAACGTAAAATTTCAATATCTTCCACATGTTCGATAGGAGCCTTTTTTCTTTGCTTTAAAAAAAAGTTTAAATGTTGCTTTGAAAAGGCATAGATACAGACTTGCTTGTATGCAAATTCAAACGTATGGTTCTTTGTAGTAGGAATACCTGCACGACTCATATAAAGCAATTTTCCGGAAAGCGTTGCTACTACTTTAGGGATAGTATTCGAGTAAAATTCATCTTCCGTAGAGATTTTACACATGGCATTAATGACACACTCAGGGTTACTATGATATTCGCTAATTACCTTCTGGATATCAATTGGATTGATAAGAGGTTCGTCGCCTTGTACATTTACTAAAAAATCACAGCCTAATTTTAGATTTGCCTCTGCTAACCTATCTGTACCGGTTAAGCAACTTTCCGATGTCATGATGACCTGCGCACCAAAAGACTTCGCTTCGTTTCCTATCAATTCACTATCTGTTGCGATATAAACCAACTGCCGGTCGACGGCCTCACAACACCGCTCCCATACATGCTGTATCATTGTTTTACCATTCAAGTTGATAAGCGGTTTTCCAGGGAATCGAGATGATTGGTACCGGGCTGGAATCACTACAGCAAAATTATCTTTCTTTTTCATATTTCTGATATCAGCTCATTAAACGAATCTATAATACGAAACCCATTTTTTTCACTTAGATCATTCATTTCTTTAACTACATTAGAATGAGAACGGAAAAAAATAAAATCAATCCCGTTTTCATTTGCTGCAATAAAATCAGACCTCGCATCGCCAATCATAACTGCTTTACCTGTGCGCTTCGTCACTATATTTTCAACCAAGTCTACTTTTTTTGTAGGAGAGCCAAATATTTCAATGAAATATTGCGAAAAGCCCCGCTGTTCAAGAACATATCTAAGCTCTGTTTGCTCAGAGCCACTCGCAACAAACTTTGCTGCATCGCATCTAGTCAACAGGGTTCTAATATGTTCCGTCTCTGCTGCACTTAAATATAGTGACTTGCATTGACTTGAGAATAACTCTAAGGTGTCGTTTTTGACTGCATCTATATTTTCCATGTTTGTAACATCTATTAACTCCGAAAAGAAGTAGTCAACATGATGGAACCTAGAGAGGCCAAAGTTTCGTTTAAAATAATCTCCGCATCTTGTAACTTCCTCAGCAGAACAATGTCCAGCTCCAGCCAATGCTGATTTCATAGCTTCGATTTTTAGATTGTTGGAATCAAGAAGCACTCCATCACAATCAAATATAACCACATCATATTGATTAAATAAACTCATACAACGACCCCTGTTGAATCGAATATGAAGTAGGAGTCAAGGCCAAAATATTATCTATTTTAGATTGCTTTCTAAAAGAAGATACAAGTTCCAACATTTCCGATTGTCGAGGATCTGTTGATTCATAGCCATCAAACCCAGCAACGGAAATCGAACTAGCCCCCATAACCTCAGCAATTGAGAAAGCATAACCAGCAGTTAAGTCATACGGTAGGGTACAATTACTGCTGCTAATTTCGAAAATAGACTTCTTTATAACCAAACCATAATCTAAGCACTCGTTCTGAGGAAATAATCTCGCAAGCTCATCATCAGAAAATCTATGTTTAGGTAAAATGACTTGCTGCTTTAGCTGAGAGTATACATCCCCCTCTGACAGGATTTTATTATTATGTGATAAACAATAAAAACTCACATAGCTCTCAAAATTTGGAAGAGCATTAATAGCAAGAACAACTGGTTTTCGCGTTTTTATATACGATTTTATATCTTGTTCATACTTCTTTAAACTTGGGCCACTAGCGATTATTAACACCTCTCGCTCACTTGCAACGTTAACCAAAGTGTCAGTCCCTGATACAGGCTGTTCGGTGTTGCCAAAAGATAGAGCTTCTACATATTTATCATCACTATAAGAACTACTATCTGCAAGACCTTTTAAATATTCAATTGCACCGACGATTTCGTCGGTCCCATAGTGAGTATCTGAAAGTAGACTTTGAATATATGTGGGGTGAACATTGTGCTGAGCGCCTAGAAAATACAGTAAATTACTTCCCCAGCCATAGTGCTTTTGCATTGGTTCAAACTCCCTGATGACCAACTCATACAGCTTTGAAGTGCGATATTTACTATCATTGAAACAAAGTGTCGCTAACAGGCTCTCTGTTTGCGCATTACCTGCGCCTCGTCCCATCCCCGTCACGGTTGAGTCGATCCAACTAACGCCTTTAGATAAAGCTACCATACTATTGTCTAAAGCTTTACCCATATTATTGTGCGTGTGGATCCCCATTTCACCATCCCAAACTTCTCGGATCGCATCAATGATTCTAACTACTTCAGAATCATCCATATTCCCCAAAGAATCAGCAAAATATAAGACGTCTAACGCCTTCCAGCTTTTCGCTAATTTGGCTTTTTCGGTAATAACGTCTGAATGTTTGCCTCCTGCTTGCATCAAATTGAAACCAACCAAGTATCCCTTGCGCTTAAGTTCTTGCACAATCAAACCTGATTGCTCAACCTCGTGAAAATGAGCAGCTACGCGCACAAGAGAAACTTTACTATCAGAAGCGTCGCGGAATAGATGCGCAACAGCATCTTCAATAGACAAATTAGATTTAAGAATAGTTCCCGCATCAACCATCACACCATAAGTAGGTCCTGAAGGAAGGTTTAAGCGATCTAAATATGAATCGGAAGTGTATGCAAAAGCACCGCAGAATCCTTTCTTACTGAAGTTTCTAAGTCCTAATTCTATATACTCAATGCCAGAATCAGCCATTGCAGCTAAATAACTATCAACTAAAAGCGGTTCAAAATCCCAATTATTATAATAACCACCGTCCCGTAGCGTACAATCCAATACTTTCACAATGTTCCTCTCAGAGTAATAAATATTATGCTAAATCCGACAAAAATGTAAGATCTCTAAAACTTATGTTTCCTGTGCTTATAATTACACAGCGTAGTAGTTAATCAATCTACTTTTTAACGAGCCCTTTGGTGTCAATATACATAACACTAGACATATCAGGAAATTGAAACTCTTTATGGTCAACCAAAATCAAATGGATATTAGCCATATTTAAAGCGTCTTTGAATTCGACTAAACGAATAGTTTCACTATCAAACTTTTCAACATTGGGTTCCACAGCAATTATGTTGCCAGAATGTAATTTAGCTAGTTCTATACAAATGGACAGAGCAGGGCTTTCACGTAAGTCATCAATATTGGCTTTAAATGCTAATCCGTAACACGCAACTGTAACGTCTTTAACCGTTTTATCAGGATTAGCTTGTAAAAAGTCACTTATAGCTAATTTGACTTTATTAATCACCCACTCTGGTTTTGCATCATTCACTTTACGAGCAGTATGAATAAGCTGTGCTTCATCCGGTGTTTTGCTCACAATAAACCATGGGTCTACCGCTATACAGTGCCCTCCAACTCCTGGACCTGGTTGCAAAATATTAATTCGAGGATGTCTGTTAGCCAATGAAATTAGTTCCCAAACATCAATATCCAATTTGTCACAAATAATTGAAAGTTCATTAGCAAATGCTATCTGTACATCACGACATGAATTTTCTGTTAACTTTGCCATTTCTGCGGTGCGCGCATTTGTTACAACACACTCACCTTGAACGAAGGTTTTATAAAGTTCAATTGCCTTACTTGAACAAAGTGCTGTCATGCCACCAATTACACGATCATTTTCAACTAATTCACGAACGACATGGCCTGGTAATACGCGTTCTGGACAATGAGCAATGCGAACATCCGAGGCTTCACCTGCATTTTGAGGAAAGCTCAGGTCAGTTCTAGCTTCAGCTAGCCATTGCGCCATTTGCTCTGTAGCTCCTACTGGAGAAGTAGACTCTAGAATCACTAAGTCTCCCTTTTTAAGCACCGGCGCAATAGCTTTTGATGCGGCTTCAATATATTTCAAGTCAGGCTGAGGAATATCACCTTCTTTTTCAGTTGGTAAAAAAGGGGTAGGTACTGCAATTAGAAAGGCATCCGCAGGTTGTGGCGAAGTTGTAGCGCTTAAATAACCTTCGGTAACTGCAGCATGAACAATCATATCTAAATCAGGTTCAACAATATGAATTTCACCTTTATTGATAGTGTCTACCGCATGTGGGTTTACATCAACACCAATCACCTTTATCTTACGAGAAGCGAACATTGCAGCAGTAGGCAAACCTATATAACCAAGACCTATAACAGAGATTGTTTCGAACGACATTTAATCACTAATCCTTAACATTGCTATTCACTTTAATGCAGCTTATTTACTGCGAACATTGATATTTTCACATGATCACTAGTGTAAATTTAAAATTGGTTACTATTAGCTAGCGTGTCACAGATGCATAAACACGCTTTACCATCGCCATAAGGGTTATGGGCAAAGCTCATTTCCTTATAGGCACTTTCGTTTGAGAGTAAAGTACTTAATTCTGTAACTATGACTTCTACTTGAGTGCCTACTAGTTTTACTGTACCCGCTTCAACGGCTTCCGGCCTTTCCGTAGTATCACGCATAACTAACACTGGTTTACCTAAACTTGGTGCTTCTTCTTGTATACCTCCTGAGTCAGTAAGTAATAGATAAGCTTTATTCATTAAATACACAAAAGGTAAGTAGTCTAACGGTTCAATTAAAAATACATTATTCAAATTTTTAAGTAAGCGATTTACAGGCTCTCGCACATTAGGATTTAAGTGCATGGGGTAAACAAACTCAACGTCAGGATACTTTTTAGCTAATTGCGCTATCGCTTCACAAATGCGTTCAAAACCACCACCAAAACTTTCACGGCGATGACCTGTGATTAGCACCATACGCATATCATTATTTAAGAAGTTAAATTGCTGAGCTAATTCATTGCTTAACGTTGAGTTTGTTTCTAGTTTTTCAATCACTTCTAAAAGTGCATCTATTACTGTATTACCTGTTACTACTATATTACTCTCAGGTACGTTTTCATTGATGAGGTTTTGCTTCGAGAGTTCGGTAGGCGCGAAGTGTAAATTAGCAATAGCCCCGGTTAATTTACGGTTACCCTCTTCTGGCCAAGGGGAATAAATATTTCCGGTTCGTAACCCTGCTTCTACATGCCCCACCTTGACTTGTTCATAGTATGCTGCAACTGATGTTGAGAACGTTGTTGCAGTATCTCCATGTACCAATACATAATCTGGT
Organism: uncultured Paraglaciecola sp.; assembly: GCA_947498355.1. Classification (GTDB taxonomy): domain Bacteria; phylum Pseudomonadota; class Gammaproteobacteria; order Enterobacterales; family Alteromonadaceae; genus Paraglaciecola. Next base: position 57,446 of record CANMKA010000010.1, read on the forward strand.
TTGAATTCGGCTAAAACAGGCTTTAAGCCTTGTAAAATACCGCAAGTTACATCCGTTAAGTCTTGACCTGGCTTCATTATGTTCAAATCATAATCAGGTATTATCTCAAAAAGTTCTAATACTTGATCAAGCATTTCACGATGCTGAGCCGTAACACACACTCTAGCCTCAAAACGCTTATCTGACGCTAGAGCATGAATTAAAGGTGCCATTTTTATGGCCTCTGGCCTAGTTCCAAAAATTACTAATACTTTTTTAAACGACATTTTTATTATTTCTGATCCCGTGACCGACTTTTATAAAGAGCTAATTTACTTTAATAGGGCGCAAAACATTTTTTTTGTGAGCGAAACATTCCTTATCATTGCTTTTATTCATATTTTAAAAAAAATTTGACAAGAACAGCAAAAATTGAAATTAACCCTCCCAACATTATTCCTAGTACAACAAGTAACGCTCGTTTAGGTTTGGCTTTAACTTCAGGCACCAAAGCAGGATCAATGGTTTTAAAAATGTATTCATCTCTAACTTCAGCGAACATTAATGTTTTAGCTTGTTCTTCGATCAACTGAAATAACAAGGTTTTCTGCTCAACTACGTTAGTTTGAGCAATTTGAGATTGTAAATAAGAAATACTAGTTTCGGCCTCTTGTTTGTCCCTGTTTTTCATAACCAAGTTAATCTCATTAGCCAGCCACTCAACCCAATCTCTGGCAACATACGGCGACTGGTGCTCTATGCTCAAAGTTACCATGCCTGTGTCTTTGTCTGTGGCGATTGACAATATCGATTGAAATTCTTTTTTTGCTTCTTGTAATGATGGCTCAGGCTTTTTGGGCGGTTCAACATCTCTTATCCACTTGTTTTCTGATTCAAGATAAAGTTCTTTGTTATAAACGACTTTCGTAGTGCTCGGCTCAAAACGTTCAATCGCCATCAGGTCGGGTAAAATCTGATACTTAGTGACAAAATTTGCAAAAAACTCTCTGGATTTAAGAATTTCAAGCGCCAATGAGGTTTTATCTGTTTGCCCCCCCCCCAAGCTTACCCCTGCTAACGATGCTAACCCGCCTAGTTGGCCTAAACTCCCTAGCCCACCTTGTTGGCTACTATCAGCTGGTGCTAAAAGTACTTCTGACTTATAAATATTGGGCAAGCTCAATGCATAAAAAATAGATGCAACAGCAAACAAAGACGTGATTAGTATAATTAACCACTTTCCTTGCCAAATAGCCCCAAATAACTCTTTTAAGTCTATTTCATCATCCTGATTAGAGGCTTGAAGCATATCTGGGGATATCGCAACATATTGCACGTTTTGTTGATTATTTTTGTTCGCCATAGGATCTTGTGTGTTATTCATGGTTTGAGTACTGCAAAGTTAAGGCTCATCTTATAAATTCCCGATAGCGACGAGTGCAATCGATGATTGATACACTATTTGGGTAATTGTTTGCCATAAACCCAGTCTCTCGTAGTTAACCACGTCTCTTGGCACGACTATGGTATCTCCTGGCTCTAGAGCAATTCGTTGGTCACTAAACCAAAAAGAATTTTGTGGTATTTTTACCGATCCGTTTGCTTTAACAATGTAAATTTTCGATGCATCGGCGCGGCCAGTCAATCCTCCGGACTTTTCTATGTATGCGTCTATACCAGAGGTGAGGTTAAGTGTGTGAGTACTAGGAACAAACACCTCGCCAATAATGGATACGGTGTTGGATATGCTTGGAACAAATAGCATGTCTCTGTGCTTAAGTACTACATCTTCGCTCGGCTTACCATTCAATACAGTAGGCAAGTCAACCACTAGTCTGCCGACTGGCTCAACCGCTACTAATTCGTTCAAGATGGCTTTTGCGGTTTCGTAATCAATTGATTTTACGTTTTGGCTACCAGATATATTACTTGCAATAATTTGCTGGCGCAGCTCCTCAACGGTTTTATCTAGATTCTCTTTTTCGCGCAGTTTTAGCTCTTCTCGAGTAAAAATGGCGGCACCTATGCTCGCTTCTTTAGTAAAGCCGCCAGCACGTTGGATAATTTGAGATAAGGTTTCGTTCTTTTTAATTTGATAGGTACCAGGGAAGACCACCTCACCCTGTAACGTCACCTGCCGGTTCTCATACCAATCTGGGGTTTGCTGTATTGCTAATGTATCTTTGCTATGTAGCAAAAGATTATCTTGCTGATTACCAAGCAAAGCATCCTGCAAGTTCACTTGAATATGCTGAACCTGATATGAATTATCGGCATCTGTGGATGTACGAGAGAGCTCGGAATGGTTTACGTAAGAAGACTCTATCAACCCGCCTGCGGCTATGACCAAATCTTTAACTCTACCATTTTCAGATATGGGGTACACACCAGGGAATTTAACTTGCCCAGTGATTTCTGCAAGCTTAACGGGTTTGTTAAAAGAGGCTTCATCTTTTAGCTGTGCAATTATTGGCGCAATAAGTTGCTTTCTTGAATATTGCTTAGTCTCATCTAAGATTAACTGTTGCTCACTAAAGCTGGCAGCAGCCAATTGCTGCAAGTAGTCACTTTGTTCCGTTCGCTCTTCAAGCGAACCTCCGTCAATTCGGCTCTCACTGATTGCTTTTTCTTCACTCTCAAGATTCTCGGATTCAAACCGATTAAACATAGTTATTCTGTCGTAAGCTTGTAACGTTAAATCGTATTTACCTTGGATTACATCTAACGGCGAAAATTGAAAAACTTGACTCTGATTTTCAAATTGCGCTTTTCTAACCACCAATGCGTAGTGCAAATCGGTAGAGTTGAGTAAGCTTCTTTCATCTATCAGAGAAGATAGATTTAACGAATTATGCCATTGCACTAAACCTGGGGTTGCATAGGCTCCAACAATAGACACAGCATTTTTAAACTCGTTACTTCCATCAGGAATAAATATGTAATCCCCTTGTTGCACTCCAACAGAGGATGATTTTGCATTGAGCAAGTTAACCGTTTTGACTTCTAACCCTTTGCCAGCGGTTTTTCTTGCAATTTGAGTGGTTTCGGCTGCACCAGATGGCAATAAGCCTCCTGCAATCGCAATAATATCTTGCAAGCTTTCGGTTTGCTTCGCCTCATATATGGCCGGGCGCCTAACATTACCTGCAACACTTACTACTTTTTGCACGGTGGGAATAAAAATCACGTCACCTTGCTGTAAGCGTTTATCTTTGCTGGTATCGCCAAAAATTAATAGATCATATAAATCGAACTCAGTAACCGTTTGGCCGTTTCGTTTTAGCTGAATGTTTCTCAGAGAGCCTATTTCGTTTACACCACCACTTGCGAATAAGGCATGAGTGATAGTTGATAAGGCGCTGAGGGTAAAGGCTCCTGGCCTATGTGCTTCGCCCACAATATAAATTTGAATCGTTCGCAGCTGCCCCATAGTAATGTAAGGGGTAACGCCTATCACCTGTTCTTGATATTTTTCGAGTAATTGTGCTTTTAACTGCTGATACGTTAACCCTACCGCAGACATTGGCCCTAACTCAGGAATTTGAACCGTACCTTCACTATTAATTGCGAGCTCAAACTGCGCGTTTTGTTTTCCGAATAGTTGCACATTGACGCTATCTCCCGGACCTAACACGTAGCTATCGGGCACTGGGGTATTTGATGCTGGTGCAAAACTAATCCCCTGCTCTCCTAACCCAACACTGTCGAATAAGCTGTAACCAAATGGTTTCAACTCAGCTGTTAGCGTTTGTGTTGCACTTTGCTTTGCCAGTTCATCTGAAATCTGTTGCTCGTCTACCTCTCGAATGACATTTTCGGTTACTTGAGTGGTATTGGCGCCGCTGTTATCGGAATTCCCTGAGTTTTGAAAGCTAGCGATATCAATTCCCAACTGACGAGCAAGGGCCTCTTGCTGGGCTCTAGGCATGTTTTTAAATTGATTAATTTGCTCTTGGCTGGGTACAAAAGACTGGGAGAGGGCACTTCCACTAATTAAAAAAGCAACTAAGCTAATCATTGCGATTTTATACTTTTTCAACATCTTGCTATCCATAATTAATCTGAAGGTGGTTTGATGTTCGATTGTCCGGATAATTCACCGACTATTCAATCAATAACCAAAAATTCACAGGCGCAGGATAATAGCCGAAAGCCAGCCGAATATAAATAGCAAATGATTGAAATTGTACAACAACAGCATATTAAAAAAGTGTAGTGCTCGTGTAGTTGGGGGTTACTCGATGACATAAATATTTGATGGTCTTGCACCTAAACTCATTTTCAAGCACCATGTTTTTATTGTTTGATTATGCACGTTCCCTAAAGGCCTTCTTCTCCATGACACCAGAATCGACCTCTCTTAACCAAGATACCCGCTTTTTTGGACACCCTCTTGGTCTCAAAACCTTGTTACTCACAGAAATGTGGGAGCGTATGAGTTATTACGGCATGCGCGCTATGCTTATATTCTTTATGATTGCAGCGATTCAAGACGGCGGTTTAGGTATAACGTTAGCCTCCGCAACTTCAATATATGGGTTATACACTGGCTTTGTTTATTTAATGGGGTTACCCGGCGGATGGATTGCAGATCGCCTCATCGGTGGTCGAAAAGCCATTTGGTATGGCGGAATCATTATAATGCTTGGGCATATGGTACTGGCTATTCCAAATGAACAAACTTTCTTTATTGGCTTAGTATTAGTCGTGCTAGGTACAGGCTTGCTTAAACCCAATATTGGGGCTTTGGTCGGTCAACTATACAGTAATGAAGATGCTCGCCGTGACAGTGGATACACACTGTATTACATGGGGATTAATATTGGAGCAGTAATAGGTGGGATAGTATGTGGTTATTTACGCCTTAACATTGGTTGGCATTGGGCGTTTGGTGCGGCTGCCATCGGTATGGGATTAGGCTTAATTCAATTTCACTTTACGTCACACCAGCTTAAAGAAGTTGGGGCTAAACCCACACATCAATTATCAGACAGAGCGAAGAAAATAAGCTGGTCAATTATTGTTGCCTTCTTAGTTACACTTGTCTTCATTAGCACATTACTAATGAATGGTAATCTCTCATTTAACGCTCCACTGGTGGCAGATTCATTCGCAATAATCGCAACTATACTATTTTTTGTATGCTTTTTTGGAATCTTCTTTTTTGGAAGCACTACGCCAGCCGAGAAGAAAAATTTAGGGGCATTACTACTCGTTTGTATCGCGTCTGTGTTCTTTTGGATGGGATTTGAGCAATCAGGTTCTTCATTAAATCTATTCGCTCAAGACTACACTCAACGCTTAGTCGGCAGTTTCGAAATACCAGCAGAATGGTTTCAAAGCATAAATTCTGTTTTCATTATCATATTATCCCCCTTCATCGCAGCTTTGTGGATCAATCTTGCGAAAAAGTTGATTACTCCCTCTTTCGGACTAAAGTGCGCCCTCGGCTTAGTGATTATGGCTTGTGGCTTTTTAGTGATGTTCTTTGCTGCCCAAATTGCCGCTAGCGGGCTAAAAGTTGCGCCGTATTGGTTAGTGGCTACCTATTTTCTTCATTCTGTTGGAGAATTATGCTTAAGCCCGGTAGCCCTGAGTGCCGTCAGTAAATTATCGCCAAAACGTTTCTCAGGCCAATTGATGGGGATTTTTGTGCTGACCTATGCTATTGGCAACGTACTTGCTGGCAGGTTAGCGGGTAATTTTGACCCGAGTAATTTGCAACAGATGCCAGACCTTTATTTACATATCAGCCTATTTACCATAGGTGTTGGGGTGGTGGTTTACTTAGCTACGTTTAAAACTAAAAAGTGGGAAAAGGCCGCAGATTAACGCACAATACCTATTACTAAGGCCGCACCTCGTTGCGGCCTTTGCTTGACTTATCACTAGGCTTTTACAAAATGAAATTGTATTTTTCCACTAAGAGTATTCCTCAACTTAAAGAGCTTAGCTTAACGGCTAGGCTCGAAGCCATACAAAAAGCCGAAAGACGGCTGACTGGCCCAGAAAAACTGTTACTCAACCTTTTAAAATTGTGTATCGTAGTGCCAATTTTCGTTTTGATCATTCAGGTAGCGCAAAACTGGTTAGCCATTATCTGGGCCTTACTCGTAACCTTACTGTACCCACTACTAGTAAAACCGATTCATTACGGACTAGTCGCCAAGTACATTCCTAAAGCAAAAAACAAAGGAAGTGAATAATATGCAAACAATCCTAGTTACAGGCGGTGCTGGTTATATAGGCAGCCATACAGTGCTGCAATTACTCGAAGCCGGCAACCAAGTCATAGTGCTAGATAACTTGTGTAACTCTTCAGCCGAGTCCCTAAAGCGTGTTGAAGAGCTCACAGGAAAGAAAACGATTTTTGTTCAAGGTGATATCCGCGACCATACTATTTTAGAGTTACTTTTTTCAAAGCACACCATAGATGCAGTGGTACATTTCGCTGGGCTAAAAGCAGTGGGAGAGTCAGTAGAGAAACCCCTAAATTATTACAACAATAACGTTTACGGGACCCTTACCTTGTGCGAAGCCATGAAAAAATTTGGGGTAAAGAATTTAGTATTTAGCTCATCGGCAACTGTATATGGCGACCCCGTCACTTTACCGCTAAAAGAGGATATGCCAACGGGTCAACCGACTAATCCTTATGGTATGTCTAAGCTTATGGTCGAGTTAGTTTTAAAAGACCTATATAAGTCCGACAGTTCTTGGAATATTGCGCTACTCAGATACTTCAATCCTGCGGGTGCTCACCCATCAGGACGCATAGGCGAGGATCCAAATGGTATACCCAATAATCTTATGCCCTATATCACTCAAGTCGCCACAGGAAAACGCGAACAGCTATCCATTTATGGCAACGACTACGACACACCAGATGGTACAGGCGTGCGAGATTATATTCATGTAGAAGACTTAGCAGCAGGCCACCTAAAAGCCATAGACAAGTTAAAGACAGGTACGGGTATTGTTACTTACAACTTAGGAACAGGCCAAGGTTACAGCGTATTGGACATGGTAAAGGCGTTTGAACAACAAAGCGGCAAAACCATAGCTTATCAGTTTGTAGGACGCAGAAGCGGCGACGTTGCATCTTGTTATGCTGATCCGCAAACCGCACGAGACGAACTCGACTGGGTTGCTACCCGTGGACTAGATGAAATGTGTCGCGATTCTTGGAATTGGCAAAAGTCTAACCCCGAGGGTTACTAAGCATCACGCTAGTATTACCTATTGGTATTATCTAACGGTTTACAGTCATAACAAAAAAGCCCAAATATCGTACAAATATTTGGGCTTTTTTATATCCATATTTTGGTTCTACATTCAAATTGAAGCGGTAAAGGCCAAGCTTAACAGCTGACCTTATAAATCATCTAAAAAGGCATCGAGTTCGTTATCAAGGGCTTTTTCCTCTTTGCTTTTCTCTACCTCGCCGTCTTTGACTTTAAATTCTAAGTTTTGAAAATAAGCACTTTTGACAAAAGTATAAGGATCTGATGAATTAGCCAGTTGTTGCTCTTGCTGAATAACCAAAGCCCTGCCCTCTATCGCCTTAACACCCACTCTTAATACGTTAAAGTATACATTTAGACTATCTAAAGGAGCGTATGCCGTATCGACCACATCGCCTGTGGCACTTCTCACGTCACTCGGTCCTAGGGCAGGAAGCATCAAATAAGGGCCAGTTTTTATCCCCCACTTGCCTAACACCTCACCAAACTCTTCTGGTTTAGAATCTAATCCAATTTTGCTCGCAACATCTATTGTGCCAACTAAGCCCACGGTAGAGTTAACAACAAACCTTCCTAAGCTGACAAACGCCCCATCTAACTTACCTTGTAATAAGTTATTCAGTGTATACGACGGCTCTTCAAGATTTTCAGCAGCATTGAGTAAACCGGTTCTGGCAAACTGAGGCATGTAATCTACATATGCCACTGTGACTGGACGTAAAAGGTATTCATCCAAAATATCGTAGTTAATATCCCACATCACACGGTTGACCGACTCTAAAGGATCTTTAGGATCTTGATACTTACTGGCTTGCTGCTCTGCCCCATGACGAGATGCACAACCTGTTAGTAGTGTAAGCCCCAGCAGAGACAGCATTAATACGTTTTTCATGGTTCTTCCTTGTTAATTGTTATGGCAACTTCTGGGTTTATTTGTGAGGTAAAGTCTACCAGCTGCTCACCTTGTAATTCTCCCGTAGCCAGAGCAACATTTTCGTCAGCGGAGATCCTTGCCACGATTCGAGCCTGAGTAAGCTGCGACAAATTGTAGCCTTGGACCATGGCATTATCATCAGACAAAGACACAGTGATAGGAAAATCAGCGAGTGGTAACTTAACCACAGCAGCAGGCATTTTACTGCCCGACAACCCTTGAGCAAACACAAAAATCACCCCAGAACTAGGCAGCTTATCTTTGAGTGACTCACTCAAAGAGACCGTCACTTCAACCTTGTTAGCAGTTTTACCAGCTGGCTCAGCTTCAGTTGCAGGCTCTTGTTGGTTTAATGCAGCGCGCATCTGGGCAATTTTGTCAGTCACCGCTGCATAATTAGGATCAGATTCACCAATAAACCCTTGTAAACGGGTCCAGTGCGTTAAAGACGCATTGAACTTGCCCAACTCTGAAGTCACTACAGCCAACATACCCAGCGCACTCACATTATCGGGTTCAATAGACAAAACCCGAGATAAGGCTCGTTCGGCCGTTTGTAACTGGGCTTCTTGCCCCACCATAAGCAAGGCTTGGGCATAACTAGTAAGGGTACCTACATTGTTTGGGTCTAATTCGATTGAACGTTCAAAAGCCTCGATAGCACTGTCAGCGCGATTTAACGCCCCCGACACTCGGCCAAGCAACATCCATCCAATAGGATCATTTGGCTCGTCAATTAAACGCGTACGCAGGCCTAATGCAAAATCTCGCATATCGTCAAAGGTCAAACTGGCGTCTGCTGCAATAATACGCTGACCCAAGGTACTTGTGTTTTGCCTGACTTCTTGCCAGTGCTGAACTTTATCTAACTCACTCGCGTGAAAGTAAGTTGCGCCCCCTACCCCAACACAAATCAAGATTCCCAAAAGTAAAGGTAATCTGCCACTAGACTGCTGAGGGTCTTGGCTTTGTACTTCGTCTAACAGGGCCAATTTCAATTCTTTTTGCGCTTGAAGTTTGTCTTCTTCAGTCAATAAAGCTTGTTGTTGCTCAGTTTCTAATTCAGCTAAGCGTTGCTTAATTAAATTTTTATTGGTTAAACTATTTTGCAACGACTTACCAGTCTTTCGCAGCCAAGGGGCCAGAGCAAATCCCCCAGCAACTATGACGAGTATGCTTGCCCACACATAAAAATCATTCACTCGTCACGCTCCAAAATATCTTCAGCCTGCTTCAGCCTGTCACTGTCTTCTTGCTGAGGCGGTACTTTTCGGCTTCGCACAATCCAAGTAAGGGTACCCAAGATAAACAATAGAGGGATCAGCCAAAGCCAGATGGTCATAGAATTTACTGGTGGTTGATAATAAACAAAGTCGCCGTAGCGCTGTTTCATAAAATCGACGACTTGCTCTTTGTCATTCCCCTGTTGAACCAACTGATGCACTTTGCGCTTTAAATCTACTGCAATCATGGCGTCTGAATCAGCAATATTTTGATTTTGACATTTAGGGCAGCGCAGCTCTTTGGTTAACTCTAAAAACAACTTAGTTTGCTCCGGATCTTCAAACTGAAACTTATCTTCAGTGATCCCATAAGCTAAGGCTGACAAGCATATTGCCAGCCAAATTACAGTTAATTTCATCATGAGCCTTTCACCAACTCTTGGTAAAGCGCAGCAAATTTCTTTTCCCAAACTCTTGGGTTTAAATCACCAATATGGTGTAAAAGAATGGTGCCGTTTTGGTCAATTAAGTAAGTCTCTGGCGCCCCAGAAACCCCTAAATCTAACGATAAGTCGCGCTTAACGTCAAAAATGTTATAGGCATACGGATTACCTAATTGTGCGAGTTTATCCCTTACTTCTTGTTGCACACGTTGCACTGTTTTAACACCAAAATCAGGATCTATGTCCTGATCATAATATAAGCCGACTATGTGCTTGCCTTCTCGTTGCAATTGCATCAAATATGGAATTTCGATGGCGCAAGTAACACACCAAACTCCCCAAACATTCAGTAGAGTGACTTTGCCTAAAAAGACCTCTTGTGTGTATTGCACATCCGTATTCATTAAATCAGGTAATAAAAACTCAGGCATAGGTTGAGATATTAAGGTCGATTCTCGGTCGCGAGGATCAGAAAATAAACCCTGATATAAAAAACCAGCTATCCCCATAAAAATGAACAGGGGAATTAAGAATAAAGTGGATTTTTTCACGTTGGCTGCTCTCCTTGGCTGTGTTTTTTACCTTTGTTTTTATTGAGCTTAGCCATACGATAACGCCTATCAGAAATAGAGAACACACCCCCTAAGGCCATAATAAACGCCCCTGCCCAAATCCAATCAATGAAGGGTTTAACGTAAATACGTATCGACCAATCACCGTTTTTAAGCTGCTCACCCAAAGCCATAAATAAATCTCGAGTAAAACCAGAATCAATGCCGGCTTCTGTCATGGTGGTTCTTTGCACAGGATAAAAGCGTTTTTCGGCGGTTAAGGTAGTGACGAATTCATCGTCTTCGAACACCTCGACCTTACCCATATCTGAGCTATAGTTCGGGCCTTGGTGGGCGAATACACCCTTGAACACAAACTCGTAGTTATTGATGTTAACTGAATCGCCCTCAGCCATTCTCACGTTACGCTCGACACTATAGGCGCTGACTAAACAAATCCCGATTAACATCACGGCAAAACCCAAATGCCCAGTGACCATACCCCAGTGGCTGCGAGTTAATTGCTGTAAACTAGCAACTACTCCCATCCCTTGACTTAGGGCTGGGGTAATACGCTGATGAATTTCCATTATGGTCGTCACTATCACCCAAAAACTGAGTACCAGCCCAAGGGCCGCCATATAACTCGGTTCGCTGTAGTTCATGTTAATTAGTAAGGCCGCAGCCAAGCTCAAACCAAAAGCAATGAGCAATTGTTTGTACAACGCCTGAGGAGACTGGTTTTTCCAACGTGACAATGGCCCCAATCCCATAAAAAAGACAAAAGGTACAATAAGATAGGTAAACATCTGGTTGAAAAACGGCGCGCCAATCGAAATCGCTCCCATACCGAGTTCTTTATGCACCAGAGGAAACAAGGTGCCTAACACCACCACTATGGTTGCTGCCGTCAAAAAGACATTGTTACCCATTAAAAAGACTTCTCGGGAAATCAACTGATAGCGACCATCGCTTTTCACTTCAGATGCCCTTAGTGCATATAAAGCCAATGAGCCGCCTATGATGACGACCAACAAACCCAGTATAAATAATCCACGACCGGGGTCGCTGGCAAATGCATGCACCGACACCAACACCCCAGAACGGATCAAGAAAGTGCCTAATAAGCTTAACGAAAAGGCAGCAATCGCTAAAAACACTGTCCAAGATTTAAAGACTTTGCGTTTTTCTGTCACTGCTAGGCTGTGCATTAAAGCCGTACCCGCTAGCCAAGGCATAAACGCAGCATTCTCGGAAGGATCCCAGAACCACCAGCCGCCCCAACCTAATTCGTAATACGCCCACCAACTTCCAAGGGCTAAGCCTAAGGTTAAAAATGCCCAAGCTGCAATCGTCCAAGGTCGCGACCAACGCGCCCAAGTAGAATCAAGTTTGCCTGAGATTAGCGCCGCTATCGCAAAGGCGAAGGCAACAGAAAAGCCAACATAGCCCATATACAGCATAGGGGGATGAATAATCATGCCGAAATCTTGAAGTAAAGGATTTAGATCCTTCCCGTCTATGGGGTAAAAAGGTAGCAGCCTGTCGAAAGGGTTAGAGGTAACTAGCATAAATAAGTAAAAGCCTATGCCAACGGCCCCTAATATTGCGAGCACTCTGGCCACCATTTTAGTGGGGATACCTTTACTGAAAATAGCGACTGCAACCGTCCATAGCGAAAAAATCAACACCCATAGTAAAAACGAACCTTCATGACCACCCCAAACACCCGTGTACTTGTAGTAAATAGGCAAAGACATGCTCGACGTATTTGCTACATAGGCCAAACTAAAATCGTCGGTAACAAAGGCGTAGGTTAAGCAAAAATATGAGAACGCAGTAAACAAAAACATGCCTATAGCAAGGGGCTTAGCCATAGCCATCATTTTGTCATGGTCGCGGTACGCCCCCCACATTGGATAAATTGATAGCAACACGGCTAACATAAGGGCGATGACTAACGCGAAATTGCCTAACTCAGCTAACATAATTAATACTCGTTCGGGGAAGTTTGATTAGGGTTAACGTGCTTAATTCCCTTAAGTTTCTCGGCTAATTCAGGCGGCATATACTCTTCATCATGCTTGGCCAATACTTCGTGAGCTTGAATATGATTCTCTGACGTTAACACGCCTGTGGCGACAATCCCTTGGCCTTCTCGGAATAAATCAGGTAGCAAGCCATGATAACTAACCGTCACTATGGGCCCAGTGTCTGTTAAGTCAAAACTCACATCTAAGGTGTCTTGGTTACGCTTTACTGAGCCTTCTACTACCATGCCGCCCACTCTGAGGCGTTGTCCCACTTCGGGAATGACGCCCTCTTTGCCTTCGATTATTTCGCTGGGTGTGTAAAACAAATCAATGTTTTGACTTAAGGCATACAACATAAGAGACACTGCACCGGTCAGCACAACTAAAACGGCTGAAACAGCCAGAAGCCTTTTTTTACGTCTTGGATTCATGTTATTTCTCTGTCACTTCTGGGGAAGGAGTCGCTACTCTTGCAGCTTGGATTCGGGCTTGTCTAGCTTGTTCAGACATAACCTGCTTAAACAAGTTTCGTTTAATAGAAAATGAGCTTATCCATAATACGGCTAAACAGAAAAACCCTACGCCAAAGGAGAGCCATACGTAAAATCCGTAGCCTCCCATGGATAAAAATGCATCTATACTGTCGAAATACATACTCTACCTACTACATTATCGAGATTATGAAGAATTTTTTACTTGCTGGTTAGCTAGCGCGATCACCCAAGGGCGCTTTAATTCGCGGCTAATAATTTCATTTTGGATACGCAACAATACTATGCTCACACAACAAAACGACCATCCAAACAACGACACTAAAAATGGCAATAGCATTTCAACAGGCATGGAGGGCTTTTCTAGTTTTAACAAGGTCGCACCTTGATGTAAGGTATTCCACCATTCCACTGAATAGTGGATGATTGGCAAGTTAATAATACCCACTATCGCCATTACGGCTGCGGCTTTACTTCCTTGTTCCTTATCGTCAAACGCCTTATACAGCGCCATTACGCCCAAAAATAAGAAAAGTAAGACAAGCTGTGACGTCATACGGGCATCCCACTCCCACCAGGTTCCCCACATAGGTTTACCCCAAGCTGCGCCGGTAATTAAAGAGATAAACGTAATAGCCGCACCAACTGGAGCAAAGGCTACCATAGACATAAAAGACGTTTTAATTTGCCAAACTAACCCAACAAAGGCTGCGGATGCCATGCCCATGTACAAGCTTTTAGACAGAATAGCGCTAGGCACATGAATATGAAAAATACGGTAAGAATCACCTTGCTGATAATCGGCGGGAGAAAAAGCCAATGCCCATATTGCTCCCACCACAATTAATACTAATCCCGACAGAGTAAACCAAGGCAAAAGTCTCTGACACAACTGATAAGCTCGTTCGGTTTTTGCATAGGGATGTAACCATTTCCACATTAGGTTTGACTCACTCTTAGTGCATAAGCAATGGCAAATGGTGCCAACGCCAAAGAAAACAAAAACATAGCGCCGATGATCGCTAGTTGACCATTGTACGCAAGATCCAAAGAAGCCGATTCAACCGCAGCCGTTGCAAAAATCAACACAGGTATAAACATAGGAAGTAAGAGTAAAGCCAGCAGCACACCGCCTTTATTTAAACCTACAGTCAAACCTACCGCTATCGCTCCTATCAAACTCAAAATGGGCGTACCCAATAGCAAAGTCCACACAAGTGCCCAATACATGGGTTCGGACAAATACAAAAACAACGCCCAAAGGGGCGACAACAAAATGAGCGGGAAGATACTCGTTAACCAATGTACCAACACTTTAATCAGAGCGACCGCTGGCAAAGACATCCCAGACAAGATAATTTGTTCAAGTGAGCCATCTTGGAAATCATCTTTGAATAACCTTTCCATCCCCAAAAGGGACGACAAAATAGCCGCGACCCAAATAACGCCAGGACCCATTTTTTGCAATATTGCAGACTCTGGGCCAACCCCCAACGGAAACAAACTAACAACGAGTACAAAGAATAAAATAGGTTGCATCAGTTCTGAGCGCTGCTGAAAAGCAACCGAGAGATCTCGTTTGAATAAAGCGATTAACCCAGACATCAGTGGCGATACTCCAACTGCAACTCTGTGGTTGGATAGGCGATGTCTAAACTTTGGTGAGAGGTCATGATGACTGCCCCTCCCTTGCATAAAAATTGATGGATATGTTCACTCAGTACACTCACACCCTCTACATCTAGCGCAGTAAAGGGTTCGTCCATTATCCAAAGGCTCGCATTGGGCTGTAACCAAAACCGAGCTAACGCAGTGCGACGCTGCTGCCCTGCAGATAAATTACTAACAGGCACGTCTTCCAAACCCACTAAACTCAGCTTAGCTAACACATCATAAATTTGATTTTTAGTCACAGTTATTTCACTGCATTGACACCAAAACTGTAAGTTTTCGACTGGACTGAGCATACTATTAATACCCAGTTTATGACCAAAATATACTGTGTTTGATACTGAGGGCGTATGACTTGGGCTTGCCTCAGAGCTAGACATGTTAGTGCTATTCATAATAACGTCACCAGAATTAGCTGCGCTTAATCCGGCTAGTACCCTAAGTAAACTAGTTTTGCCTGCGCCATTTGGGCCTTTTATGTAAAGCAATTGGCCTGCATCAACAGAGAAGGTTAGGTTGTCGAATAACACTCTATCCCGTTTCGTGATAGACAGTTGGTTTACCCACATCAATGACAATCGAGCTGCTCTTTTTGCTAAAAATATCGATGCAGAATAATACCATAGGGATCTGGCCCTGTGACAACAGGCAGCCAATTTATTGCTTAAGCTTTATGGTAATTTTTAAGTACTTATATCAATTCACACAAATAAGTGCGTTACACTCTTGAAGGATTAGGGCAACTTTCCGATATAAAAAAATGCACTCAATACCCACTATTACCGAAACCGCTATACCGCAAATTATTAGCGAACTAAGTAAGTTAGCGCCCACCACCGAGCTAGCCACTAAAAAAATTGAGGTCATAGCCCAATACCTTTCAGAAAATCAGATAAAACTGACGCAAGTTGGCACAACCAAAAGCCCCAACCTAGTGCTGCAAACCCAGCAGGTTCAGGGTGCAATTCAAAACCAGACCCAATATCAAATTCATTTATCACTGACTGATGGTGTGAACATTGAGCTTCTCAGTGTAGCAAGTAAACCTCAGCTCTCTCAGCACCCATTAACCGAACAACAATTAGCCCGGTTATTGCAGCTTCCTCCTAAATATTTTGCCTCTACCTTAGCCCCTACTGCCAATTCAGTATTGGCGCAAAGTCATAATTTACCTTTACCCCAATTACAGGCGCAAGTTGTTCAACTTTCAGCTCAAAGTAGTAATGTAAGATTAACCGAAGCTTTGTTGCCTAATGATAGCAACACACATAAATTAGCAGAGACACGTCAATTTAGGATCACTAACATTTCACCTCAGCTTGATCTTGTTTTACAGCATCCTAAATTAGATAAATTGAATCTTCACGACAAACTACAGATTAGCCTCACGCCGCGAGGAAACAATTGGCAACTAACGATCCAAGTCGACAACCAAGTTAATGCAGGATTTAAAAATATTCAGTCGCAAACAAATAATGCTGAAGAGGTAAAAATTCAGCAAGTATTAACGCCAGCTCAAAGCAAAGAGTGGCTAAAAGCAGTTTTACACACTCAGACCAAGCAAGGCCCATTTGCGTTAAATGGGCCTATTCACCCCATAGTTAATCGCTTACAAGACACAACCCAAGGCAACCTAATAACCACATTAGAAAGTGGCTCTATCGATAAGCTGTGGTTAACATTAAACTCTCCCCATGGGGCTAGTCTCACCACAGAGCAACGCCCCTTGGCGGCGAGAATTGCAGTTACCCAAGCACTTGCTCAAGCTATCCAAGCTTTTAACCTTCCAAAGCAAGCAGCACTTGAGCATCTAATTCAGTCGTTACCAAATCAATCTCAGATACATGAAAAATCTACTGAAAAAGTCATTGATAAACGTGCCGAGCACCACACCTCTCACACAGGGAATCAAACAGCGGCGCACACTCAAGGTAATCAAGCTTTACCAACAGAGACTAAGCAAAACAGTATAATCGAACTGATTAGTCAACTTAGCGACAAAGCTAAGCTTTTGGTTATCGAAAAAGCAGCTGGGCTAATTTTAAATCAGAATAAATACGCAGTTCCTCCAAGCTCAGCGATCGATGCAAATCAATTGGGCAGTGCACGCGCGAATAGCCCAAACTCGTTAAACCCGCCCATTCAACCTCACGCTTCGCTGCCCCTTATATCCACTGGCTTAACCCAAGTTTTAAGCCAGCTTGGAGAAAGTACTCGACAATTAATCGTCGAAAAATTGGTTAACTTGGTCAACACGGAAAAAACACTTAGCAATAAGCAAAAATCTGGGGATGCAGTGGTTTCTCAGAGTGCTTCTGAACTAACCTCTGGAAAAGAAACGAAACCAAAGGGCCCAATTCCTATTACCCAGCAGCAAACACCAGATAGTGTAAACATATTATCTTTATCACAACGTTTGGCTGCATTAACTGCGCAGGTACAAGCTCACCCGCGAGGGGACAGTATAATAAATCAGGCTTTATTAAATAGTTCTAGCCAGCAAAGTGATGTGATCAAGCAACTGCTACGTGTTGCCCAAGCAAATGCCGAGACGCCAGCTTCTCCTCTTAGTCAATTACAGGCACACCTATCCCCGAGCGAGCTAGACAAAAACGGACAGGAGTTGCCTATAAAACAGGCTATTGCCGAGGGATTACAAAAGATCTCTCAAACATTTGAGCCCGGCACACAACAAGATGCGTCGCGAATTCGCCAATTACTCAATGCTCCCAGCTTTTTGGTCTCAGCTCCTCAATTGGTAGGCCAAGGGGCAAGTAGTGGGTTGGTGAATGGTTTAGTAACACTTTTACAACTCTCTCTCGGGGCTAGGTTAAGTAAGCAACGCCCCCAGTTAACCGAACACCTTAGTCAGTCACTTAGCGCTATATTTGCACGCTCCACAGACACTAAACCTAAAATATCTGCCAAAGGGCTAAACGACTTCTCTCAAGTCGAGCAAAAACATCAAATTCTAAAAGAATTGGGCCGTGTATTGTCTAGCCACCAAGCCAATAAAATTGGTAATGCAGACCAGTTACACCAAGGGCAAGAAAGCTTTTATTACCAGTTGCCGACTCTGTTCAATGGTGTATTTAAACAAGCTGAATTATTAATAAAACGTGAACCCCATTCACAGCAGCAGAAAAACGATAAGGAGTTTGGTAGCGCATACTGGCATTTAACCCTGAAGCTGACCATTGGTGATATTGGCCAACTCCTGAGTAAAGTAAAACTGAGAGCGGATTATGCAGAGTTAAACTTTTATGCCTCGAATAATGAAACAAAACATCAAGTAATGAATTACTTACCGCTTCTTACCCGTAGACTCAGTTCTTTAGGAGTCGAGGTAAGCCATACCCAATGCCAACTAGGTAAGATCCCAGCCTCATTAAATGAACAGTCCTATCATGCATTCCAAGCTAAGGTGTAATCAATGACGACTCCCCCAGCTAAACCCAGCAGCGCAGTTGCCCTAAAATACAAGCAGGGTGACAAACAAGAAGCCCCTAAGGTTATCGCTAAAGGATTTGGTGAACTCGCTAACGATATCATTCAATTGGCCCAACAAAACGGTGTATTGGTTCATCAGGATCCTTATTTGAGTGATTTTCTTGCGACTCTAGATTTAGGTCAAGAGATACCAGAACAACTGTATTACATCATTGCTGAACTCATAGCGTTCTCTTATGTCTTGCAAGACAAAATCCCCGATAGTTGGGCAGCATCTCATGGCAAGGTATCAAAAAAAGTATGAGTGAATTACTGAACCTACTCTGGGAAAAAATCATATAAATATATGAATTTAATAAATTAGTTGAGAGCTAAGCAAAAAATTTAAAGGTAGTTATCTGGTTTTATTTCAGTTATTTATGTTTTGGCCGACAACCATTAAGAGAAGTTTAGGCCTGTTGGCCTTTATTGTATGTTTTGCAGCGAGTTGTGTGACATTTGCACAATAAAGCGCGAATATGGCGCAGTTAATCGCTGCCAAAAGGTTTCACCCTACACACATTTTACGTTTTGTCGCTGATGTTTAACCTAGTCCAATAGGCTTATAAGTTAGCACTTCGATGAAAAAAGTGTTTAGTTAGAACATACAACAAAGAGCAGCAGGACTAGGAGTACAAAATAATTATCTTGTAACCTGTTTATAGAAGCATATGAGACTATACTAAAACTCGGTTAAAAGATAACTCGCATAATTGTCACTAATCGGTCCCGGAACCAAGCCGTTTTTTTCGGGGAATGACTCCTCTGTAAGCACATTTTTCGCAGAGGCTTGTAGCAATTTGAATAACACATATTGTGGAGCCGTTAATAATGTTTGTCAGTAAAACAAAATACAATGAATTAGAAAAAAAATTAGCTGATGTCACGCAACAAAATCAGAGCTTAGAATTAGAAAACAAGCGGTACGCCCAAGAGTTATCAGCTCTACAGCAAACACAACAAGTCGAAACGCCTAAAGATATAAACAGCAAGATTTGGCCTAGCCTTTTAGCCTGTATACAACAAATAACAAGTATTCGAGAGTCGGTAGCCGAGTCCTACGAACAAATCAACAACGATTCAGAGTCTATCGCGGGCCTGAATGAAACCTTAGACTCAGGGCAAAATTCTATTAGCAATATTGCAGGTGGCATGGAGCAAATCACTGAGAAAATGCAAAATATGTCGCAAAGCATGGCTAACCTCGAAGCCATTGCTGACAGCATTAATTCATTCGTCGAGACAATTTCGAAAATTTCAGACCAAACTAACTTGTTAGCACTTAACGCCGCCATTGAGGCCGCTCGAGCTGGTGACGCCGGTCGCGGATTTTCGGTAGTGGCTGACGAAGTTCGTAGCCTTGCTAGCAATACCAGTAAATCTGCTGAAGAAGTAGGTGGCCTGATTGCAAGGATCAAACAAGATACCGAGTCTGGTGTTAAATTTGCCAACGCTCTAGAGGAATCTAACGTCGAGTTGTCTAACACTATCTCTGGCCTCAACGAAAGCTATGGTGGCATTAACGCTAATATTGGCACAATGAAAGACTCTATTGTATCAGCGGTAGACAGAACCTTTATTCAAACCGTTAAACTGGATTCCGTTGTATTCAAGGGTGAAATCTACGAATCTATACTCGGTAATTTAAATAAATCGGCTAGCGAGTTTGCAGACCACAGAAACTGCCGCTTAGGCGTTTGGTATTACGGTGAAGGTTCAAATAAATACTCTAAGTCTTCAACTTTCAAGTCAATTGATAAGCCTCATGCTGCGGTTTATCAAAAAGGCATTGAAGCTCTGAATGCTTTCAAAAATGGCGATACAGACAAATGTTTAGCCGCACTGGAAAAAATGGAGTCGTCCAGTACTCAAGTTATGCATCTGTTAGATGACCTAGTCGGGCATTAATCCGAACCTTTTGCGGCATTGATCCAGTTCAATGCCGCAATTTTATTGAGTTGCGCAATAGACTGTGACAATATTAGTAACATAATGTTAACAGGAATAATCCATTGAACGACGCACAACTCAATATTTCTCCTCTGCAAAAATCCCGCAGTCTTACCAAAGAATTAGCCGATTCATTAAGAAAGCAAGTGCTCGAAGGTAATTTGAAGGCCGGAGAGAAACTACCTGCATCGAAAGAGATCGAGCAAGCAGCAGGCGTGAGTCGTACCGTTGTTAGAGAGTCTGTGGCTATTCTTAAAGCTGAAGGATTGCTCATCAGCCGACAAGGGGTGGGCGTTTTTGTAACTGAACGTAAAAACAACAAGCAATTTTCGATAGACGAGGCAGAGTTTAACTCAATCGATGACGCGATCAAAATTCTTGAATTACGCATGGCTGTTGAAATAGAAATGGCTGGAATGGCGGCCATTCATCATACCCAAGAACAACTTACACACATTAATGCCTGCTTAGATGCGGTAAATGTCAAACTGTCGGCAGGACTAAACGGACAGAAAGAAGATTTCGACTTTCACCTTGCTATCGCCAATGCCTCAGCTAATCCTTACTTCACCCGTTTTATAAAGTTCATAGGTTCAGGTGTCATTCCTGCACGTGAAATAATCATTAAACACGACAAACAACAACAGCCCAATACCTTCTTTGAAATGATTCAAAAAGAACACAAAGCAATAGCCGATGCCATAGCAGCTAGAGATCCTAAAGCCGCACGTAAAGCGGTAATGGCCCACCTAGGAATGAGCCGAGAGAGGCACATAAGAATTGCCGAAAACCTCAAACACCAAGAGCCTCAATCCTGACGTCAAAACGAGGCTCTCATTTAATTTTGATCTTGTAGCTTAATTTTGATCATGTAGTCTTTCACCTCGAACAATAACCACGACAGTTACGGCAAGAGTAATTGTGAGAAGTAAAGGCTATGACGGTCCCAAAAAAATCCCAGCAAAGTAGCTGGGATTTTTTGTGTTTTTACTCGGTCATTTATTCAAAAATGAAATACCAATTTAGCGCTCATCGAGTGCTACTGGGTTACTTAGAACGAATTTTAAAGCGGTATTATTCGTCTTCAGTTTCTTCGCTAGCGACCACTTTAGGTGTTAGCAATAATTCCCTTAGTCGGTTGTTTAATTCATCGCGAGTTTCAGGGTGTTCTTTTAAGTATTTAACTGCATTAGACTTACCTTGACCAATACGGTCGTCGCCGTAGCTGTACCAAGCACCGGCTTTATTAACCATACCATGTTTTACACCTAAATCGATTAATTCGCCGTCTCGGTTGATACCTTGACCATACATGATTTGGAATTCAGCTTGTTTAAATGGAGGAGCGATCTTGTTCTTAACCACTTTAACACGGGTTTCATTACCAACGATCTCATCCCCTTCTTTCACTGCACCTATACGACGAATATCTACCCGTACCGACGCATAAAACTTGAGGGCATTCCCGCCAGTTGTTGTTTCAGGCGAGCCAAACATTACACCAATTTTCATTCGGATCTGGTTGATGAAGATCATCATGGTATTTGATTGTTTCAGGTTACCTGTTAGCTTACGCATGGCTTGCGACAACATTCTAGCTTGTAGGCCCATGTGCGAATCGCCCATATCACCTTCAATCTCGGCTTTAGGGGTTAACGCAGCAACCGAGTCAACAACAATCACGTCCACCGCACCAGAGCGAGTTAACATATCGCAAATTTCTAGAGCCTGTTCACCTGTATCTGGCTGAGACACTAATAACTCGTTTACATCAACCCCAAGTTTTTCAGCGTAAATAGGGTCAAGTGCGTGCTCCGCATCAACAAACGCACAAACTTTGCCATTACGTTGAGCTTCGGCAATAACCTCTAACGTTAGGGTCGTTTTACCACTCGACTCTGGGCCATATATTTCAACAATTCGCCCCATAGGGAAGCCACCAGCTCCCAAGGCAACATCAAGCATCAATGAGCCTGTAGAGATAGTCTCTACATCCATTGATTTGTTATCCCCCAATTTCATAATTGAGCCTTTACCGAATTGCTTTTCAATCTGGCCTAGGGCGGCACTGAGGGCTTTACTTTTGTTGTCATCCATTAGAATGTCCTTAATGATTGTTCATATATGTACCCAGAAAACTCTGCTGTACAGTGATTATGCTCAGAGTATACTGTATAACCATACAGTTACAAGAATGAAAATGAAAATTTCTCAAATTTAGTGTGATGTATTTATTACGCTAGAGGTAAAATTCGGGTGTACGCATCTCCTAAGACTCACCATACAGCGCAAGTAAATTTAGCGCTTCTGCCAAAGCAAACTGAATTGCCTCAAGCCTCACTTGTTCACGGTCTCCACTAAACACTTGATGACGAGTCTGCACTTCTGCTTCTAAAGCAAAACCAAACCACACAGTGCCAACTGGTTTGTCTGGCGTACCTCCCCCTGGTCCAGCTATACCACTAATAGATATTGCCATATTTGCATGAGCCAAAGTCGCTGCGCCTTTAGCCATCTCACTAACAGTTTGCTCAGACACAGCACCATGAGCTATTAGCGTGCTAGACGACACGCCTAGTAAAGTTTGTTTGGCTTGATTAGAGTAAGTAACCGCACTTTGATTAAACCAAGCAGAGCTACCTGCGACCCCAGTCAAGGCATAAGCAAGTCCGCCTCCTGTGCATGACTCAGCACAAGTGATGGTCAAGTTTAATTGCTGAAGTTTGTCACCGATTAATTGGGCAAAACGCGAAATACTCTGGTTCATACGCTGTACTAGTCAATTTTCTGTATTCAAAACGATCGGCATTATGCCTACAAATTACGAATTATCATACTGCTGCTAACCGCATCTACACTGATATTATATTATCTGGTGACGAAATTTTTGGATGAAATAGCAGCTATTGGTAGAAACTCCAACGCGGCTAGGCGCACCAAAAACTCTGCTTATCCAGTATGTGGATTTAAGTTATATACCTTCCTTTGTCAACACTGACTCAAACTGATTCAACGACGCTTTAATGTCGACAATATTAAAACTATCAGTGGCATACACTAATTGCTCAGCTAATTCCTGTAAATCACCCAACTAATGCTAAAGGTACTTTCTCAAGTGGGTTGTTAACTCTTTTTTCGGCATAGGCATGGGTAAGTACTCAACAAAATGCTATCGGTATTTACGCTCACAATCATCACTCATTACAATCCCCGAACAAAAATCTCCATTGGGTACACTAAGTTTAATGAAGACGGGTTGGTATTAACCGGTAAAATCAGCCAAAATAGCGCCTTGAAAATTAATCATAAAATAGCTTTATATGACATCGACACAACACCATTCTGCTCAACCCGTCATTCCTGATCTGCAATCACACACGCCTATGATGCAACAATACCTTACGATCAAGGCTGAGCATCCAGACATTTTGCTTTTTTATCGAATGGGCGATTTCTATGAGCTATTTTTTGATGATGCTAAAAAGGCCTCTGAGTTACTTGATATCTCCTTAACGGCCAGAGGAAAAGCTGGTGGGAATCCCATTCCTATGGCGGGAGTGCCTTATCATGCCGCCGAAAATTACTTAGCGCGCCTAGTAAAAATGGGACAATCAGTCGCAATAGTCGAACAAATAGGCGATCCAGCCACCAGCAAAGGGCCGGTAGAACGTAAAGTGCAACGTATTGTTACACCTGGTACTGTCTCAGACGAAGCTTTGTTAGAAGATAAACAAGACAATATCCTTGCTGCGGTATTTGGTTTTTCTAAGCAAAATAAAGACTTTTTTGGCTATGCCACTTTAGACGTCAGCACGGGACGTTTCGCCTTGTCTGAGCCCCAAGGCCAAGATGCTCTGTGTGCAGAGATCCAACGCACCAACCCTGCTGAATTACTATACCCAGATAACTTTCAATTTTTTCATTTGATCGAAGAGCGAAAAGGCTTAAGACGCCGTCCTGAATGGGAATTTGATTTAGACACAGCAAGCAAGCAGCTCAATCAGCAGTTTGCCACAAAAGAACTAGACGGCTTTGGCGTTCATTTACATAAATTCGGACTGTGCGCCGCGGGATGTGTTATGCAATACGTCAAAGACACCCAGCGTAGCGCTTTGCCCCACATTAACAGTATTTTGCTCGAAACCGATACAGACACAGTACAAATGGATGCCGCTACTCGTCGAAATTTGGAACTCACCCAAAATTTATCTGGCACCTATGAACACACCTTATCGAGCATATTAGACAAAACATCCACAGCCATGGGAAGTCGCCTAATTCAGCGTTGGCTGCATAGACCCTTAACCGACCATAAGCAGCTGAAACAAAGACAAGCGCAAATACAGACCTTGTTGCAAAGTGATTACCCCAGCCTACAAACACAATTAAAACAAGTGGGGGATGTTCAACGTATATTAGCTCGGCTAGCTCTGCGCTCTGCACGGCCCAGAGATCTCGCTCGACTCAGGCAGGCTTTGTGTATATTGCCGGACATTCAAGGATTTATTGACAGCTGCCAGCAAAGCAACTCGACAAATATACTAGAGTCACTAGCAAGCCAAATAGCAACATTTCCTGAGTTTGCAGATCTACTTACGCAGGCCATTGAAGAAAGCCCCCCGGTGATTATTCGCGATGGCGGCGTCATCAAAGCTGGCTACAACCAAGAGCTTGACGAACTTCGCGCGCTGTCTAAGGGCGCAACTGACTTTTTAGATGAGTTAGAACAAAGAGAGAAGCAACGTACGGGTATTCCGTCGCTAAAAGTTGGCTATAACAAAGTGCATGGCTATTTCATCGAAATTAGCCGCAGCTATGCGGATCAAGTGCCG
The DNA here is from genome assembly GCA_947498355.1 of uncultured Paraglaciecola sp. Lineage (GTDB taxonomy): Bacteria > Pseudomonadota > Gammaproteobacteria > Enterobacterales > Alteromonadaceae > Paraglaciecola. The sequence continues at coordinate 82,286 of CANMKA010000010.1, forward strand.
GCTGAGTATGTGCGCCGCCAAACTTTAAAAAATAACGAACGCTACATCATCGAAGAACTCAAATTACATGAAGACAAAGTGCTTACCAGTCAAAGTAAGTCATTGGCTTTAGAAAAGCGCTTGTACGATGAACTATTTGATGCTCTTTTACCTGAACTCAACGCCCTAATGCAAAGTGCCAATGCCCTTGCTGAATTAGACGTACTAAGTAACTTGGCTGAACGGGCCGAAAGCTTAAACTTACATTGCCCTGAGCTTACCCAAAGTCCAGGTATTCAATTTATCAACGGGCGACACCCTGTTGTTGAAAATGTGATGAAAACCCCTTTCATTGCCAATCCAATTAACGTCAACCCAAACAGGCGAATGTTAGTAATTACCGGGCCAAACATGGGCGGTAAGTCTACTTATATGCGTCAAACTGCATTAATTGTATTGATGGCATATATAGGCAGTTTTATTCCAGCAGAAGAGGCCCAAATAGGCCCTATTGATCGCATTTTCACACGTATTGGCGCATCAGACGATTTAGCGTCAGGTCGCTCAACCTTTATGGTTGAAATGACCGAAACCGCCAACATTTTAAACAATGCCAGCGCCAATAGTTTAGTGTTAATGGACGAGATTGGTCGAGGCACCAGCACCTACGATGGCTTATCTCTCGCTTGGGCTTGTGCTCAGTACCTAGCGCAGAAGTTGCAATCTTACACTTTATTTGCGACCCACTACTTCGAGTTAACTCAACTCGCCGAAGACTTGCCCGAACTAGCAAATGTCCACTTAGATGCAATTGAACACCAAGACAACATTCGCTTTATGCATTCGGTACAAGAAGGGGCAGCTAATCAAAGTTATGGCTTACAAGTTGCCCAATTGGCAGGGGTCCCTAAAGTCGTAATCCAGCATGCCAAGCGTAAGCTAAAAGAGTTAGAGAGCCTAGGGCCGCAAGATAAGAACGGCAGCAATGACAAGGCCGCGACCATCAATCACGAACAGCAAATAGATTGGTTAGCTGAAGATCCCCTGCGCACCTCGTTGCAACAGATTGATCTGGATGATCTTAGTCCGAAACAAGCGTTAGATCATTTGTACGAACTCAAAGCCCTGTTGCAAACAACGTAAGAATCGAATTAACTTGAGATAAGATTTTTGGTGAATAATTTTGCAGCAAGTTGTGCAGTGTATATAAACCAAAGAACAACAGCATCTAATAAACAGAATTCAATGTAGACAAACTTTTAATGGAGAATACTATGGAATGGCCTGTGATAGTCACTGCCTTGGCACTAATCGAGTACATGTTTTTTACGTTTAAGGTTGGCTTTAGTCGCAATAAATATGGTGTGAATGCCCCAGCCGTATCTGGGCATCCCATTTGGGAACGCCTCTATCGAGTACAACAAAATACCCTAGAACAAATCATAGTGTTTATCCCAAGTTTATGGATGTTTAGTCATTTTATTAGCCCGGTAATTGGCGCGCTAATCGGATCTGCATTTATCGTGGGACGTGGTATTTACTATGCAACTTACGTAAAAGAACCTAAATCTCGAGCCCTTGGTTTTGTCATGGGCTTTTTGGCAAACCTTGTCCTGCTCCTGGGCGGGATGACAGGTGCAGTACTTAGTTTGACGGCTTAAGCGCAGATAGACTGCGTTTTGTATTTGGTAACCTAAATGCAAAATAACCTGAATCCATACATTGGATTCAGGTTATTTATTGGGTGCTACACAGGCTCTTTTTAAACCGGCTCGACAAATACGGTTTATGAACCGTTATCGTTTGTGCGCCTTTGCGACTCAGGCACAGTTAGGCTGGTAGCTTCTGACTCTTCAATATTATTATCAGCATTGCCTGAGCGATACATCACTAATCTATCGATACCGTGACCAAATGAGCGGCCAGACACTAAAATATTGTACTCACCCGCGTTATCGAATTCGGCGAATATAGCGTGAGGATCAAAATCACTGGTAAAGACTCGCCAAACCCATGCATCGACAGGTCCTCCATTACGGTAGGCTTTAAACCAGCCATCACGAGTGCTTCCTTCTGGACGCTCTCCATCACAACGGTTAGATGCGTCTCTGCCATTGGGGCAAACGATATGACCGACTGGCGTTTCTCCTTGAGCATCACTAATTTTTTCCCCGAAAAAATTATTACTCGCAATCTTTAACCATGAATCATTTGCTTCTGTTGGGCTATCACCTTCACCTATGATATTTCGCCATTGGAAACGATAAATACCAGGATTGTTAATTACCACTGGAATGGTAATAGTATCAACATCGGGTTGGTTGAAATTATCGCTACCATTGAACAATAAATACGCGTTACCGTTAGCGCCCTTTCCGGTTTCAACATGCCAATCACCACTGTAATTAGTCGATTCTAGTTCTACAACTAACATTCCGTTTTGTTCAACAAAAGCAGATGCAATTACACCTGTTTCGGTTGCTGTCCCACATCCCCTAGCGTCTATTGGTTCGCCTGTGGGTGTCATATCGCAACTATCTAAATCGTTACTTACGCCATCATTGTCACTGTCCTTTTGTGAATCCGAACAGCCAACTGTGTCTACTAGCTCTCCGTTTGGCGTTTCTGGACAAATATCCATTTGGTTTGTAACCATATCGCCATCAAGGTCACCCGCATTTCCTCCGCCTTGAGTTACCACTCCACAGCCGATACTGTCTACCGCTTCATTTTGTGGCGTCGCAGGACATTGATCGATAGCATCATTTACACTATCAAGATCACTATCGAGTTGCGCCGCAGCACAACCATTTGCGTCGACACTAACGTTATCAGGGCTGTTAGCACAATTGTCTTGATTGTCAGGCACGCCATCATTATCAGCGTCTGACACCGGTGTTGGCGTCGGCGTTGGAGGCGTAGGGGTCGGCGCTGGAGGCGCAGGAGTTGGGGGCAAAGGAGAAGGATCTGAGCCGCCACTACCCCCGCCGCCGCCACAGGCATTCAAAATTGCTATCGCAGCAATTAACAATAAAAACCGATTTATGCGGAAAACCGCTGACGTAATAGACATAATCTTAATGACTCCGTAAGACTAAATAGGATTAACTTTGATTCAATATGACCGAATTATGTCATTTATGTGACCAGATGTGAATGTATTGTAAAAAAATCATAACAGGTAAATCATCTCGCGAAATAGAGTTAGCTATTTCAATTTAAATGGAATGATACATTTAGACATAAATTTGCGCTCATTCTGGCTTTTAAATTGTCTGTGCATTGGAATTTGTTTATAATGCGACCCCGTCTAGAAGTGGTTATTTCTTGCGCTCTTGCAGCGGATTTATCTAAAGACTTAACCCTCTCAGCACAAGTCAGTTCAACTCAAACGCCCTAGGGTCCATATGACAAACTATATTTTCGTCACAGGTGGTGTTGTTTCATCACTTGGAAAAGGTATTGCCGCAGCATCACTTGCTGCAATTTTAGAAGCACGTGGCTTAAAGGTCACCATGCTTAAGCTTGACCCTTACATTAATGTTGACCCCGGCACTATGAGTCCTATTCAGCATGGTGAGGTATTTGTTACCGACGATGGAGCAGAAACCGACCTCGATTTAGGCCACTACGAACGATTCATTCGTACCCGTATGACTAAAAGCAACAACTTCACCACAGGCCGAGTTTACGAAGAAGTCCTTAAGCGTGAGCGCCGTGGCGATTATTTGGGAGCGACCATTCAGGTTATCCCGCATATTACCAACGAAATTAAACGTCGCGTCATCGAAGGTTCAGAAGGCGTAGATGTAGCCATAGTCGAAATCGGTGGAACGGTTGGAGATATCGAATCTCAACCCTTTGTCGAGGCTGTGCGCCAACTTGGTGTAGAAATGGGTCGTAACCGAGCCATGTTTATGCACCTGACCTTGGTACCTTATTTGGCTGCATCAGGTGAAGTTAAAACCAAACCCACCCAGCACTCAGTCAAAGAACTGCGCTCTGTGGGAGTGCAACCAGACATACTCGTGTGCCGTTCAGAAGTCCCGTTACCGTCAAATGAGCGTTCAAAAATCGCTCTATTTACTAACGTAATCGACAAAGCTGTTGTCTCGCTACGCGACGTTGACAGTATTTACAAAATTCCAGCCATGCTTAAAGCCCAAGGCCTAGATCAACTCGTAGTTGAACGTTTTGGCTTAGAATGCCCTGAAGCCGATTTAAGCGAATGGGAACAGGTATTATACGCAGAATCCAATCCTACCAGCGAAGTAACCATAGGTATGGTCGGTAAATACGTCGAATTACCCGATGCCTACAAGTCAGTTAACGAAGCCTTAAAACATGCAGGCTTGAAAAACCGGCTAGCCGTTAATATTAAATATGTCGATTCGCAAGATATCGAAAGCAAAGGTGAGCAAGTTTTACAAGGCCTAGACGCAATATTGGTGCCGGGCGGATTTGGAGAGCGTGGAGTTGAAGGGAAAATCGCTGCAGCCCAGTACGCTCGAGTCAACCAAATTCCATATTTAGGTATCTGTCTCGGTATGCAAGTTGCGCTTATTGAATATGCTCGCAATGTAGCAGGTATGGAAGGAGCCAATAGTACAGAGTTTGACCCTGATACTCCTTATCCTGTTGTTGGGCTTATTACCGAGTGGCTAGATGCAGATGGTAGCACCGAGGCTCGCAGTGAAAGCTCAGATCTTGGCGGTACTATGCGCGTAGGCAGCCAGTTATGCCACCTAAGCGAAGGCAGTAAAGTTCATGAATTGTATGGCTCGACCGAGATTTATGAACGTCATAGACACAGATACGAAGTTAACAACAACCTGCGTCAAAGCATTGAAGATGCAGGGTTAAAAGTTACAGGTTTGTCTACTGATAAGCGTTTAGTAGAAGTGATTGAAGTTCCTAACCACCCATGGTTTGTGGCAGGGCAATTTCACCCTGAATTTAATTCAACTCCTCGCGACGGACACCCTCTTTTTGAAGGGTTTATCAAGGCCGCAGGAGAATATTTTAAGCAACATAATTAGTCGCAAAGCGGATCTCAGATCCTTTAGTTTAACCACCAAGTAAGGTCACAAGAATGTCAAAAATTAGCAAAATTATTGGTCGCGAAGTAATGGATTCACGCGGAAACCCAACCGTAGAAGCAGACGTGTATTTAGAGTCTGGCGCGATGGGTCGAGCTTGTGCACCGTCAGGCGCATCAACAGGCTCTCGTGAAGCTCTAGAATTAAGAGATGGCGACAAAGGTCGTTATTTAGGAAAAGGCGTATTAAAGGCTGTTGCTGCAATTAATGACGACATCCAAGCTGCACTACTAGGCAAAGACGCGCAAGATCAGAAAACAATTGACCAAATCATGATTGATTTGGATGGCACTGAAAATAAAGAGAAGTTTGGCGCAAACGCTATACTTGCTGTTTCTCTTGCTGTAGCCAAAGCAGCTGCAATCCAAAAAAATATCCCTTTGTATCAACACATTGCTGACCTAAACGGTACACCAGGGGTTTACAGCATGCCTGTGCCTATGATGAACATCATCAATGGCGGTGAACACGCAGATAACAACGTAGACATTCAAGAGTTTATGGTTCAGCCAGTTGGCGCACCTAACTTTAAAGAAGCCCTACGTATGGGCGCAGAGATTTTCCATAGCCTGAAGAAAGTATTAAATGGCAAAGGCCTTAATACGGCTGTAGGCGACGAAGGTGGTTTTGCTCCAGACCTTGGGTCTAATGAAGAAGCCTTGTCTGTTATCGTAGAAGCAGTAGAAAAAGCCGGTTACGTAATGGATAAAGACGTTACCCTAGCGATGGACTGTGCTGCATCTGAATTTTATGTAGATGGCAAGTACGACCTTAAAGGTGAAGGTAAAGTATTCGATTCTGAAGGATTCGGTGATTTCTTAGCTGACCTAAGCAAAAAATACCCAATTGTTTCTATCGAAGACGGCTTAGACGAAAGTGACTGGGATGGATGGGCAAGCCTAACTAAGAAAATCGGCGATAGTGTACAACTAGTTGGTGACGATTTATTCGTAACCAATACTAAGATCCTTAAGCGCGGCATCGACAACGGTATCGGTAACTCTATCTTAATCAAATTTAACCAAATTGGTTCTTTGACTGAGACTCTAGAAGCCATTCGTATGGCACAAGCTGCAGGTTTCACCGTTGTTATCTCACACCGTAGTGGTGAAACAGAAGACGCAACCATAGCTGACCTAGCTGTGGGTACAGCTGCTGGTCAAATCAAAACCGGTTCTTTATGCCGCTCTGACCGTGTTGCCAAGTACAACCAATTGCTACGTATTGAGCAAGAGTTGGGCGATTCAGTTAAGTACAACGGCCGCTCTGAAATTAAAGGTCAATAGCCTACTAACTGGGACTCAAACCTGAGTCCCAGTGCTAACTTGCAAATTATGCGTAACATATTAATCTGCAAGTGAATGAATTAGCGTATAAAATGGTCAGTGCTTACTGACCATTTTTAATTTAACGACAGACTTTTATGCCAAATTTCTCTTCTAAGCAAATCGACATATTTTCGGATAGCAGCCACAAACTGCATTATGCTGAATTGTGTACTGCTTTATACGAAAGAGAACTCACCCGCTTATCGACCCAAGCTATTTCTAACGTTAGCGTACTGCAACGTAAATTAGGCGGCTTGAAACATCATGTAAAACGCATAGCAGATACTATGCTGCAAAAAAATAGCCCCCTAGAAATTGATATTCACAATGGTAGTTGGCGCGCCAAGCAAGCAAATCAATGTCCCGCTAAACGTAATGATCCTGACAAATGCTTGGCTTGGTATGCAAGTTACACCCTAATTGGCCATACAGTCCCCATACACGTGCAGGAATTAGGAGAAGAGTGTATTGAGCTGGACTCTATCGACCGTTTTGATCAACAAGAAGGTAGGCTACATGCCAATAAATATGGCTGGTTCACCTATCAAGGTGACAGTGTAAAACCAGAAATTGACAGCTCCCCAATAGCCAATCAAGCTCTTAAAGCGACGGTTAACCTTCAATTACTTAAACCAAACAAAGCCATTTTAACCGCAGCCTCTTGCGGACACTGCTGGGATCACAAAGGTAAAAGTCAACCTCGTACCTTAACATTAAGAGAGATGTTACTTTCTCTCAGCGTGAACTGGAAAACCTTTCGTTAACGCTTAAGTCACACTAATGCTCGCAAATCATTAAGCATTTAGCCTAATTCAAAATCTCTATGCATCGATGTAGACCGAATAAAAATCTGACTGTTAGGCCTTCAGCAATGAATAAGGAAAAACACGTCAAAAATTAAAATTTATATTTTTAAGTTATATGCTCTAAAGCAAACTAGAGTTGACCTAGAGTCCCTTCCGCGTTACAAATACTCCTACAAAAACTACGTTTGTATTAACGAGATATAAATCATGAAATTTGCTACAATTACACTTTTACTCCTGCTGGCAGCAAGACTGCACGGGTAGCTTGTAATTGAGCGTTTAGCATATACAAAACCCGTGCACAGCACGGGTTTTTTGTATCTAGTTTTACTTCCAGAACACAAACATCAGAGCAGATTAAGGAGAAGGTATGTCTAACGGGGTTAGCACTAACCAAGTAAAGATTTTTGACACCACCTTGCGGGATGGCGAGCAAGCACTACCTGCCAGTTTAAGCGTAAAAGAAAAGCTGAAAATTGCTCTGGCCTTAGAACGCTTAGGCGTAGACATAATAGAAGCGGGTTTTCCTGTTTCTTCTCCCGGTGACTTTGAATCGGTACAAAGCATTGCGCGCGAAATTAAAAACGCCACTGTGTGTGGTCTATCTAGAGCATTAGCAAAAGATATCGATGCTTGCGGTGAAGCTTTAAGGGTCACTGAGCAATTCCGTATTCACACGTTTATTGCTACATCTGATATTCACGTGAATACCAAGTTACGTAAATCTCAGGATGAAGTGGTCGAAATGGCGGTTAAAGCTATCACACATGCCCGAGGCTACACCGACGATGTGGAATTTTCTTGCGAAGACGCCGGACGCACACACATAGATTATCTTTGCCGTATGGTCGAAGCTGCAATTAAAGCTGGCGCAACTACTGTGAATATCCCAGATACAGTGGGCTACACAACCCCTACTGAGTTTGGCGGCATCATCCAAAACTTATTTAATCGTGTACCCAATATAGATAAAGCCACTATATCTGTTCATTGCCACAACGATTTAGGCTTGGCCGTTGCTAATTCGTTGGCCGCAGTTGAGCAAGGCGCGCGCCAAGTAGAATGTACAATTAATGGTTTAGGTGAACGTGCGGGTAACTGCTCGCTAGAAGAAATCGCGATGATTTTGCAAACCAGAGAGGCCAAACTAGGTTTGCAAACCAATATTAAGAGCGAACAAATTTCTCGCACGTCTAAATTAGTTAGCAACATATGTAATATGCCGGTACAAGCTAACAAAGCCATAGTCGGTGCAAATGCCTTTAGTCACTCCTCAGGTATCCACCAAGATGGCGTGTTAAAAGGTCAAAATACCTACGAGATTATGACACCTGAAAGTGTCGGCATTAACAAAAACAACCTAAATTTGACTTCACGCTCAGGCCGTCATGTCATAAAACATCGTTTAATCGAGTTGGGCTACAGTGAATCTGACTTTGACCTAGAGACTGTGTATGCCGCCTTTGTGAAATTGGCAGATAAAAAAGGCCAAGTCTTCGATTATGACTTAGAAGCTTTGTTGTTTTTCAGCCAACAAAAACAAGACGAAGAGCACTACGAGTTAAAATACTTGCAAGCTAACTCTGGTAAAGAAATCATTCCAAGTGCCACAGTTTGCATGATGGTAGGCGGAGTAGAATTAACCGCCTCAGCGATTGGTAATGGACCAGTCGATGCGGCCTACAATGCCATCACTAAAGTCACAGGCTTGGACAATATCGACATTGTTGACTTTAAACTCGACTCTAAAGGCGAAGGCGCTGACGCCCTTGCACAAGTATCGGTTATTGCCGAGTATAATGGCCGTCGCTTCAATGGCATTGGCTTGGCCACCGATATAGTCGAATCTGGCGTTAAAGCCTTAATATACGTTTTAAACAACACGCATTTAGCCGATCAAATCGATCAGCAGAAACAACAAAAAATTAAAATTGCAGGGGTATAAGTAGCAATGTCTGACTACAAATTGGCCGTTTTGGCTGGCGACGGAATTGGTCCAGAAGTAATGGTCGAAGCCAAAAAAGTATTAGCCGCAGTAAGCAAAAAGTTTCAAATAAACTTTGAACTGAACGAATTTGACGTGGGCGGTATTGCCATTGATAACCACGGCGAAGCACTCCCACCAGCTACATTAAAAGGCTGTGAAGATGCGAGTGCGATATTATTTGGCTCGATAGGTGGCCCAAAGTGGGATACCTTACCACTTGAACAACGTCCAGAACGCGCTGCATTGCTTGCTCTACGAGGTCACTTTGACTTATTTAGCAACTTACGCCCTGCTAAAATTTACCCAGGCTTAGAATCACTCTCACCACTAAGAGCCGATATTGCCGCGAGTGGTTTTGATGTACTCGTCATACGTGAGCTGACCAGTGGCATTTACTTTGGCCAACCAAAGGGACTAGAAGGCGAAGGTGAAGAAGAATTTGCTTTTGACACCATGCGCTACAGCCGCAAAGAAATTCGCCGTATTGCGATTACCGCTTTTGAAGCAGCTCGCAAGCGCGGTAAAAAAGTCACATCAGTTGATAAAGCTAACGTATTAGTGTGTAGCCGCTTGTGGCGAGAAGTGACCGAAGAAGTGGCTCAAGACTACCCAGACGTCACCTTAGAGCATATCTATATTGATAATGCGACTATGCAACTATTACGCTATCCAAACGAATTTGACGTGATGCTATGTTCAAACTTATTTGGCGATATCATTTCTGACGAATGTGCAATGATTACGGGTTCAATGGGCTTATTGCCAAGCGCCAGTATTAATGGCGACGGATTCGGACTTTACGAGCCAGCGGGTGGCTCAGCACCCGATATAGCCGGTAAAGGTATTGCCAATCCAATCGCACAGATCTTATCAGCGTCTATGTTACTGCGCTTTAGCTTGAACGAGACCGAAGCGGCAGATGCAATCGATGCAGCTGTGATGCAAACCTTAGCTGATGGTGTGCTAACCGGTGAGCTGCTTACCCCAGAAAACCAAAGCCAAGCTAAAAGCACTAGCCAAGTAGGTGATTACATCGCGAGCTTAATCGCGTAATTTTTAGTAAAACTGGATTTTCGGCTCCATTAAGTGCAGCAGTGCGTTGACTTAGCATTCGCTGCAAAATACAACGACCCAATTTAAAGAGTACGCATAATGGCGACCACCTTATACGATAAAATATGGCAAGATCATGTCATAGATAAAAATACTTCATCTGCAGTAGGTACAGAAGGATTAATGTACATTGACCGTCACCTAATTCATGAAGTGACCTCTCCTCAGGCGTTTGCTGGTTTAGACGACAAAAACCGCAAAGTACGTTGCCCTCAACGCACTTTTGCGACCATGGATCATAGTATTTCAACCCGCTCTCTAGCAATTGATGCCTGTGGCCCTACCAATAAATTACAATTGCAAACCTTAGCCGATAACTGCGAAAAGCACGGTATTTCATTGTTCCCAGTTGGACACCAAAAGCAAGGTATTGTGCATGTCATGGGGCCAGAGCTTGGTCTTATTCAACCCGGAATGACAGTTGTCTGTGGCGACTCACATACGGCAACCCATGGCGCGTTTGGCGCTTTGGCTTTTGGTATTGGCACCTCGCAAGTTGAACATGTATTTGCTACCCAAACTCTTAAACAAAGCAAAGCCAAAAGTATGCTGGTTAAAGTGAATGGCGCCTTACCAGTGGGCATTACTGCAAAGGATATTATTCTGGCTATCATAGGCGAAATTGGCCATGCCGGCGCAACAGGACACGTTATTGAGTACAGCGGTGAAGCGATTTCTGCCCTCAGCATGGAAGAGCGTATGACTGTCTGTAACATGAGTATCGAAGCTGGCGCTAAAGCAGGCTTAATCGCCCCTGACCAAACTACATTCGATTACTTAGAAGGTCGTGAATTCGCACCCAAAGGTGATGATTGGAACGCAGCCATTGAATACTGGAAAGGCCTAGTGACAGACGAAGGCGCTAAATTTGATGCAGTAATTGAGTTAAATGCTTCTGACATTACTCCGCAAGTTACCTGGGGAACCAATCCTGGACAAGTAATTGGTGTAAATGCGCCTGTGCCTGCACCTAGCGACTTTAGCGACCCAATCGATCAGGATTCAGCAGTAAAAGCCCTTAAGTATATGGACTTAGCCCCAGGCCAAAAATTGTCTGACTTAACCGTTAATAACGTCTTCATTGGCTCATGTACCAATGGCCGCATCGAAGACATGCGTGCCGCCGCTGCAATCGCCAAACAAGGCAAGGTCGCTGATGGCGTCACTGCCATAGTTGTACCAGGTTCCGTTGCTGTGAAAAAACAAGCTGAAGCTGAGCAATTAGACAAAATTTTTATCGACGCCGGATTTGAATGGCGCTTACCTGGTTGTTCAATGTGCTTAGGTATGAACGACGATATTCTACAAAGCGGCGATCGCTGTGCATCTACCAGCAACCGTAACTTTGAAGGCCGCCAAGGTCGTGGTGCTCGCACCCACTTAGTTAGCCCAGCAATGGCTGCTGCTGCTGCCTTAGCAGGTCGATTTGCAGACGTGCGCGATTATCAGTAACGTGAAGGACAATATTATGACAAATCAAACAACTTCAACTGGTATCAGCGTTCATACGGGTACCGCAGCGCCTCTTAATCAGGCTAACGTAGATACAGACCAAATCATCCCAAAACAATTTTTAACCGCAGTGACGCGCAGTGGCTATGGTAAGCATTTATTTCATGATTGGCGCTATCTCGATCAACATGAGCAAGTGCTTAATCCAGAGTTTTCTCTGAATAAGCCTGAGCATCAAGGAGCAAGTATCTTACTGGTAAGAGAAAACTTTGGCTGCGGTTCAAGCCGCGAACATGCGCCTTGGTCTTTAGATGACTACGGATTTAAAGTGCTAATCGCTACTAGCTTCGCAGACATATTTTACGGAAATTGTATTAACAATCAGTTATTGCCAGTGCAACTTGAGAGTGAGCAAATGGATCAACTGTTTGCTCTAGTAGAAAAAGATGCGAGTACGCAGATCACTGTGGACTTGCCCTCACAAAAAGTGATCGCCGGTGATCTTAGTTTTAGTTTTGATATTGCAGAGCAGCACAAAACTAACCTAATAAAAGGACTAGACGCCATAGGCCAAACTCTTGAATTAGATGCAGCTATTACTGCATTTGAAAATAGTCGACCGGCGTGGCAGCAAGCCTAGTTAAGCTAGCTCTCTGATTAAATAAAAAAACGACACATGAGTGTCGTTTTTTTTTAGACTATACATATAGCAACCTGCTTATCACTAAAAGATAAGCGTATAAACTTTAGTGATTTTCGGACACCATATTTACTGTGTATTTAGGGATCTCTACGACGAGATCTTCGTCTTGAATTATCGCTTGGCAACCTAATCTCGAATCCGGCTCTAAGCCCCAAGCTTTATCTAACATGTCTTCTTCTAACTCGTCACCTTCTGGCAACGAATCTAACCCTTCTCGCACTATGATGTGACACGTTGTACACGCACATACCTTTTCACAAGCATGCTCGATGCCAATTCCATTTTGTAGTGCGACATCTAAAACCGATGTCCCTTTGTCGCCTTCAAGCACTGCACCGTCTGGACATAACTCGTCGTGAGGTAAAAAAATAATCTGTGGCATATTTATGCTTCCTAATAAAAATTTACGCGTTTAACTAACCTAAAGTCGAAATAGCAACTTGTTTTATTGTTCATGACGCCATAAATCAACCAACCCATGGCGCTAAATTTAAACTAAATTTTGTCTACAGCTTGGCCAGAAAAAGCTTGGCGAATAGACTGATCCATTCTGCGCTCTGCGAAGAGCTGGCTCAGCTTATCGACTGCCTTAATAGCGACTTTAATTGCTTCTTTATCTGTACCTTTAGCGGTTTCTTGCAAATCATTAAGGCCTGCAATAATAGCTGCACGTTCATCTGCATTTAATAAAGCCTCGCCATCGGCTTGAAGCGCGGCTTCCAAGGTTTCGTTAACCCGAGCAGCCTCTACTTGCTGCTCTTTTAACATACGGGCTTGCATGTCTTGATCAGCAAACTGCATTGACGCCTTGAGCATCTCGGCAATCTCATGATCTTCTAACCCGTAAGATGGCTTAACTTGAATATCGGCTTTCACACCAGTAGATTTCTCCATGGCGGTTACATTAAGTAGTCCATCGGCATCAACTTGAAACGTCACCCTGATATGCGCCGCACCAGCAGCCATAGGCGGGATCCCTCGCAACGTAAATTTAGCTAAAGAACGACAATCTTTTACTAGTTCACGCTCGCCCTGAACAACGTGTACCATCATAGCTGTTTGGCCATCTTTAAAGGTGGTGAACTCTTGTGCTTTAGCAATAGGAATAGTGGTATTGCGACTAATGATTTTTTCGGTTAAACCGCCCATGGTCTCAATACCTAGAGACAAAGGTAAAACATCTAACAGTAACATTTCATTGTCTGGCTTATTACCTGCCAATATATCGGCTTGAATCGCCGCACCTATGGCCACCACTTTATCTGGATCGATACTGGTTAAGGGCTGAGTTTCAAAAAACTCACCGACTTGCTGACAAACTAATGGAACGCGTGTGGAGCCACCTACCATGACAACTTGCAATACATCTTGTTTAGCTAACTGAGCATCTTTTAACGCACGCTTACATGCTCTTAGGGTGCTTTTAACCAGAGACTTAATTAACCCTTCAAAGGTTTCTTTAGATAAGTCTATTTGATGCTTCTTATCTTGGTCATCGCTAAATTCGATTTGAGTACCGGCTTTACTACTCAAAGCCTCTTTGGCCAATTTTGCTTTGTCCAATAACTCTCGATGTAAACGACGACTTAACTGCCCAGTTAATTGAGCGTGTTCGCGAATATATTTAACGACTAAATGATCAAAATCGTCGCCGCCTAAGGATGAATCGCCCCCCGTTGCTAACACTTCGAACACGCCCTTACTCAAACGCAAAATAGAAATATCAAAGGTGCCACCACCCAAGTCGTACACAGCGATAACGCCCTCTTGACCTGAATCGAGTCCATAGGCGATAGCCGCCGCTGTGGGTTCGTTTAGTAATCTAAGAACGTTGAGTCCCGCAAGGGTTGCTGCATCTTTGGTACCTTGCCTTTGGCTATCGTCAAAATAAGCTGGAACCGTCACAACGGCGCCTGTCAATTCTCCACCTAAGGTGTGTTCAGCTCTTTGCCTAAGGACCTTTAATATCTCAGCAGAAACCTGAACCGGATTAACCTGCCCTGTTGCTACTTGCATTGTCGGCAACTCGCCTGCAGAGAATTGATAAGGTAAATCTGGATAACTTTGCTGAATATCTGCGACTGAACGCCCTAAAAAGCGCTTAACCGATGAAATAGTATTCATAGGATCTTGGCTAGCTGAGTCTTTTGCTTCGCTGCCAACAATAATCCCTTTCTGGGTGTACCTAACAACAGAGGGTAAAATATGCGACCCAGCGCTATCGACTAGGGTTTTCGCTTCTCCGCTTCTGACCGACGCCACTAAAGAGTTAGTCGTACCTAAGTCGATACCTACAGCGAGTTTATGTTGATGTGGAACCGTGCTTTGACCGGGTTCAGCTATTTGCAGTAATGCCATAATGATAGGTTCTTTTAAAGAGGGTTAAAATAGACTTAACTAGAGGTCGTCGAGGGCATCTTCTTTAGCTTCAATCTCACTCTGAAGCTTGTACAAAAATTTAAGTTTACGGATCAGGTCGGCAGCTTCGCGATTAGATTGTTCGATATTATCATTTAGCTTAATTGCTAATTCAGTGAGCTCTTGAGTTGTAATCTCAGTGATATCATCACTTAACTGTTCTAACGCATCAAAAGGTTCGGGCGCCTGTTCTATGTCTTCAAGCTGTTCTCGCCACTCCATTTGCTGCATCAAAAAGCCCATGTCTTTTACCGTTTGCTGCTCATGTTGCAAATCGATGCCGCGCAACTGAAGGATATACTCAGCTCTCAATAAAGGCGATTTTAAGGTTGTAAATGCGTCGTTTAGTTCTGCATTTTTTTGCACAGCAAGCAGCTTTTCTTGTTCACCTTTATTGGCAAAACGGTCGGGGTGAGTTAAACGCTGTAAGGTCTGATAAGTCGCTGATAAGTCAGCCAAATCGATATCGTATTTGGCAGGTGAATTAAACAATTCAAAGTAATTCATAAAAATGAAAAGCTAACTATACGTTAAAACTTTCACCACACCCGCACTCGCCGTTGGCGTTGGGGTTGGTAAACTGAAAACCTTCGTTTAATCCCTCTTTGGTAAAATCCAAATGGGTACCGTCAAGATAAACCAAGCTTTTTCCGTCAACAATAACTTTTACGCCATTGTCTTCGAACACTTGGTCATCTTCGTTTAGTTCGTCGACAAATTCCAAAACGTACGCCAAACCTGAGCAACCAGTGGTTTTTACGCCTAAGCGCAAACCTATGCCAGAACCTCTATTTTCCAAAAAGGAACGCGCTCGTTGCGCTGCTGTGTCAGACACTGATATTGCCACTGGATACTCCTACTACTACTTATACTAGTTTTGACGTTTTTTATAATCTTCGACTGCCGCTTTAATTGCGTCTTCAGCCAAAATCGAACAATGGATTTTTACTGGTGGTAGCGCCAACTCTTCGGCTATATCAGTATTTTTGATAGCCGTCGCTTCGTCGATAGATTTGCCCTTAACCCACTCTGTCACTAGTGAGCTTGATGCAATAGCAGAACCACAACCATATGTTTTGAACTTGGCATCTTCGATAATACCATTGTCGTCAATCTTAAGTTGTAATTTCATTACGTCACCACAAGCTGGAGCACCTACCATACCAGTTGCAATACTTGGGTCGTTCTTGTCAAATCCACCTACGTTACGGGGATTTTCATAATGGTCGATTACTTTTTCGCTATAAGCCATTGTCTTCACCTTTTACTGATGTGCGATGCACATTAAATTTATAATTAATTTGCGACTCAATGGGCTTAATGATGCGCCCATTCCACTGTATCTAGGTCTATGCCTTCTTTATACATATCCCATAAAGGCGACATTTCACGTAACTTATCAATTGCATTGCGGATGACGTCAATCACATGATCAATTTCTTGCTCTGTAGTAAATCTACCCAAAGTGAAACGAATCGAGCTATGGGCAAGTTCGTCATTTAAACCTAGTGCTCTAAGCACGTAAGACGGCTCCAAGCTAGCAGAAGTACAAGCCGAGCCTGATGAAACGGCCATATCTTTAAGGGCCATAATCAATGACTCACCTTCGACATAAGCAAAGCTCACGTTTAGGTTACCTGCGATACGGCTTTCTAGGTCGCCGTTAATGTAAACAGCTTCGATGTCTTTTATTCCGTTCCACAAGCGGTTGCGTAAGGTTAAAATGCGCTCGTTTTCAGCTGCCATTTCTTCTTTAGCCAGTCTAAAGGCTTCACCCATACCAACTATTTGGTGAGTCGCCATAGTACCTGAGCGCATGCCACGTTCATGACCACCACCGTGCATTTGTGCTTCGAGGCGAATTCTCGGCTTACGTCTAACGTAAAGCGCACCAATCCCTTTTGGACCATATGATTTGTGAGCAGAGAAAGACATCAAATCGACTTTCAAAGTTTGTAAGTCAATGGAGACCTTGCCAGTGCTTTGAGCGGCATCTACGTGGAACAATACTTTGTTTTCACGGCAAATTTCACCAATTGACGCAAGATCTTGAATCACGCCAATTTCATTATTTACGTGCATGATGCTAGCGATGATAGTGTCTGGACGAATACTCTCTTTAAATTTATCTAAATCTAATAAACCGTTTGGTTTTGGATCTAGGTAAGTAACTTCAAATCCTTCACGCTCTAACTGGCGACAGGTATCTAGCACGGCTTTATGCTCAGTTTTAAGAGTGATAATGTGCTTACCTTTTTTACCGTAAAAGTTTGCTGCACCCTTAATTGCTAGGTTGTTTGACTCGGTTGCACCAGAGGTAAAAACGATTTCTCTTGGATCAGCATTCACAAGATCGGCTATTTGGTTACGTGCAATGTCGACGGCTTCTTCAGCTACCCAACCAAATTTGTGAGATCTAGATGCAGGATTTCCAAATACACCTTCAGTCGTTAAGCATTCAGCCATTTTAGCTGCGACTCTTGGATCAACAGGCGTAGTAGAAGAATAATCCAAATAAATAGGAAGCTTAAGTTCGTTCATTTTTTACTCCGGTTATAGCTGCAAGCTAATAGTGATATCATTCGCAGCTATATGATTAAGATGTTTACTTTTGTCTTGTCTGTCAGCGATTTTTTTGACGTCGTGCTGCTCCATCAATTCGCCTAAGGTAATACCGTTTAAAAAAACGTTAATACGTTCACTTAGCCCTTCCCAAAGGTTATGAGTTAGGCAACGCTCGCCCCCTTGACAATCACCTTTGCCTTGGCATTTTGTTGCGTCTACAGATTCGTTGACGGCTCTGATAACCTCACCAATGGAAATATCTTGAGGTTCACGTCCCAACTTGTAACCACCACCAGGACCTCTTACGCTATCAACTAGCTTGTCTTTACGTAGACGAGAGAATAATTGCTCAAGATAAGATAATGAAATTTCTTGGCGTTCAGATATATCAGCCAAAGACACGGGCCCCTTTTGCGAGTGCAAAGATACATCTAGCATTGCGGTAACTGCGTAACGGCCTTTTGATGTTAATTTCATAATGAGCTCTCAGAACAAGACTTGTCGTAATTTTACTTACTTGACTATTTTAGTCAAGTATATAACCAAGTATTTTAGTCAAGTACTTTTAAGGAGCCCAAAATAAAATTAAATATGCGGATCAAACGCATCTCTGGCTTTTTGGATATCCTTAACCAACTCGCTATCAGAAAAATCATCTAGCTCTAAGTTTGGCAATGATTTACCACAAACCTTACCACCCATTCGGTTGATCTCTTTGCACATTTCTTCCACTTTGGTATCAATTAAATGTACATGGTCAACCATGGCACCAATTGCGTTGGCGATAGGATCTGGATTATCTGATGCTACTGCATATGCATCAAAGCCGTATTTTTTAGCAATACGCTGGCGGTGAGAGTGATCGGTATCTGGGCTATTCGTTTTAGGCGTAATAATTCGTCCAGGAATACCTACTACAGTCGCGCCTTCTGGAACATCTCGAACGACGACTGAATTGGACCCCACTTTCACGCCTTTATGCATAGTGATTGGCCCCAATACCTTAGCACCAGCTCCAACCACTACGTTGTCGGCTAAAGTAGGATGACGCTTTCCTGCATTCCAACTGGTTCCACCTAAAGTGACACCGTGGTAAAGGGTGACATCATTCCCAATTTCAGCAGTCTCACCTATTACTACGCCCATACCATGATCGATAAAAAAACGGCGTCCTAACGTAGCCCCAGGATGAATTTCAATACCGGTTAACCAACGAGAAAAAGTAGAAAGTGACCGTGCCAACCAAAACCACCTACCTTTCCATAGTCTATGACTAAGGCGATGGATCCAAATTGCGTGCAAACCCGGATAGTTCGTCAGTATCTCAAATGTGTTGCGCGCAGCTGGATCGCGATGATAAACGCTCTTAATATCTTCTTTGAGTCTTTCAAACATAATTAGTCTTTTTGTTTAGCTAGCTTATCAACGGACGCTAAAATACCTCGTAAGATATTTAGCTCCTGTGATTCTGGACGCGCACGATTAAATAGGCGTCTCAATTTAGTCATAACCATACCCGGATGCTTAGCAACGATGAAGTCAGTTTTGGTTAACGTTTGTTCTAAATGTGTATAAAAACCTTCTAAGTCCTTAGACAAAGGGTAAGCACCTTCGGTCTCGGTATCCGCATTTGGATGACGAGTAACGG
This sequence comes from uncultured Paraglaciecola sp., assembly GCA_947498355.1. Classification (GTDB taxonomy): domain Bacteria; phylum Pseudomonadota; class Gammaproteobacteria; order Enterobacterales; family Alteromonadaceae; genus Paraglaciecola. Next base: position 101,384 of record CANMKA010000010.1, read on the forward strand.
CCAAAAACGCCATACGTACCTCGTAGCACAAGGTTTGTACCGCAGCCGCTAAATTCAACGAGCTGTAATCTGGATTCGCTGGAATACACACATGAAAATGACATTGTTGCAGTTCGTCGTTGCTTAAACCATTGTTTTCTCTGCCAAACACTAAGGCGACTGGGTAATTGGCGACTTCACTAATTAATTTTTCACCGCATTCTCTTGGCTCTAACATGGGCCATGACAAAGTACGGGAGCGAGCGCTGGTACCAATCACGAGTCCGCAGTCTGCTACAGCTTCGCCTAACGTTGCCACCGTTTTAGCATTGGCGAGTACATCCCCAGCCCCCGCAGCCAAGGCGCTGGATTTACCGTCTGGCGGAGAAACCGGATCGACTAGCACCAATTGGCTCAACCCCATGGTTTTCATCGCCCTCGCTGCAGAACCAATATTTCCCGTATGGGAGGTGTTGACTAATACAACTTTGACATTGTCTAACATGAATGCTCGCTAGGTAATCCGTAAAAAATATGGCCGCGGATAATAGCATAAAATTATCTTAGGTTGGATAACCCATAAAAAATTAGCAATAATGAATTCTCATTTTTCCTAACCCCCATCGCCTCAGTCTATTATGAATATCACTATTTCTAAAAACGAAATGTATACCGTTTTGCTCGACTTATTTCGCTCATTGCAATTTAGTCCAGAACACGCAGAGTTACTTGCTACCACCCACACCCAGAGCACTATGAGTGGTGTTAATTCTCACGGTATAAACCGTGTACCTATATTTACTCGATATGTAAGAGACGGCATTGTCAATCCACAAGCACAAGCAACAAAGGTTGAATCTTTTGGTCAAATTGAACGTTGGGATGGTCACTTAGGTTCGGGGATAGTTAATGCAACCCAATGCACTAACAGAGCGATTCAATTGGCAAAACAAAATGGATTAGGCTTAGTCGCATTAAGAAATACCAATCATTGGATGCGAGCAGGCACCTACGGCTGGCAAGCAGCCAATCAAGGCTGCATCGGCATTATGTTTACCAATACTCAAGCCAATATGCCACCTTGGGGCGGCGCTGCCAGTCGCATCGGCAATAACCCCTTGGTGATATCTATCCCTAAAACCGGTGGTCACGTGGTGCTAGATATGGCCATGTCACAGTTTTCGTTTGGAAAAATTCACGAATATCACCTGCGCGGTGAAAACCTGCCATTTCCTGGGGGCTGGGACACAAACAATCAGGTGTCATCTGAGCCTGCACAAATTTTAGAAACAGAACGTGCTATGCCCACGGGCTATTGGAAAGGCTCTGCTTTGTCTATGGTTTTAGATATGCTAGCGACCTTACTGTCAGCCGGAAACTCGACGAATAAAATCAGCAAAGCGCCGATAGAGACTCGCATTTCTCAAGTATTCTTATGTATAGATACTGAGTCATTTGCTGATCAAAGATTGATAGAAAGCTTACTAGCAGAAATTATCGATTACACGACTAATGTAGAACTTATAGATAAACAAAAGCCAGTCCAGTATCCCGGACAACGCGCCTTATCTGCCCTTAAGTCTAGTCAAACGTCTGGCATGCAAGTCAGTCAAGAGATCTGGTCCGAAGTACTAGCCCTATCCGAGCAAGGTTAATCCGAATAAGCCATTCGTAAATTGGAGGGTAGGTAAGATAAATTGGGATTGCTAAATCAAAAATTTTTGATAAACTTCGCGCCCAAATATTGCATAGTTTTTAATCACTGTGCGTTTCTAATGTTCTTTTAAAAATTGGTGGTCCATTATGCATCCTATGCTGAATATAGCAGTTCGTGCTGCGCGCGTTGCAGGTAATATCATAGCCAAAGGCTTTGAAAATCAATCAGATCTTATGACTGAAGCCAAAGGTGAAAATGATTACGTTACCCGCATCGACAAAGAAGCTGAGCAGGCAATTATTCATAAAATCAAGCAATCGTACCCTGAGCATTGCTTTGTAGGTGAAGAAGGCGGCATAGTTGAAGGTACAGAAACTGATTACAAGTGGGTTATCGACCCACTAGATGGCACCACTAATTTTATAAAAGGCATCCCGCACTTTTGTGTATCCATTGCCCTTATGCATAAAGGTCGCCTTGACCAAGCCGTTGTATTTGACCCTATTCGTGGTGAATTGTTTACCGCTAGTAAAGGCGCGGGTGCGCAATTAAACGGTTTTAGAATTCGAGCCAGCAAAGCGCGTGAATTAAGCCAAACTATACTTGCCACGGCCTTTCCGTTTAAGGATAAAAGCAAGCTCGCTGTTTACCAGCAGAGTTTTAACAAAATCTTTAGTCAAGCAGGCGATGTTCGTAGATGTGGCTCAGCCGCACTTGACTTAGCGTATGTTGCAGCGGGTCGATATGATGGATATTGGGAAAGCAGCATCAAACCTTGGGATATAGCTGCAGGCGAACTCATCGTAAGAGAAGCAGGCGGTTTAGTCACAGATTTTTCTGGCGGTAACGACCCTATGCATAAAGGCGAAATTGTTGCAGGTAGCGCTAAAGTGGTTCAGCAGCTAGTTAAGCAGTTAAAAAACGTATAATCTGACTAATGTAGGCGCATAAAGCCTCAAGCTTTAGCGCCTAATCTGAGATATTTGGCTTATCGTAATAATTATTGACGATGTGAAAATGGATTTTTATTAAGGTAACTGACAATAGCACTAGAGATATCTTTCAAATCTAAAACCTCATCTATTTTACTCGTTTTAATCGCTTCTTTAGGCATACCAAACACCACGCATGAAGCTTCGTCTTGAGCTAGGGTATAAGCCCCCTGCTCATCCAATCGAGCCATACCTTGAGCGCCATCCTTGCCCATACCCGTTAAAATAACACCTACTGAGTTGCCACCAGCTGCGACTGCAACTGATTCAAACATCACATCGACTGAAGGTTTATGGCCCATCACTTTCTCGCCGTCATTTAACTGAATACGTAAATCTGCCCCACTTTTCACAATCTGCATGTGTAAATTACCCGGCGCGACGTATGCGTTGCCTGGTAAAACTCGCTCCCCGTCTTTAGCTTCACGCACTTTAACCGCACACAAAGAATCCAACCTACGAGCAAAAGTCGAAGTAAAGCCGAGTGGCATATGCTGGGTAATTACAATAGCAGGACTATTTGCTGGCATTTCCACCAAAACTTGCTTTATCGCTTCTGTCCCTCCCGTCGATGCACCGATGGCAATTAGGCCCTCCGAGCCTTTCACTGTTATCTGAGCTGGGATTGGCGATGTATGAGACCTTCGAACTCTGACCTTAGACATAGAGGCCGCTCGAATTTTATCTATGATAAGACTTTGATACTCTTTTATGCCTTCAACGACGCCTAATTTAGGTTTAGTAATAAAATCAATTGCCCCTAACTCCAAGGCTTTTAAAGTAGCCCCTGCACCGTTCTCGGTTAAAGTGGAAATCATAATGACAGGTGTGGGGCGAGCTTTAATTAATCGATCCAAAAATGTTAATCCATCAACCTTGGGCATTTCGATGTCTAGGGTGATCACATCTGGACCAAATTTATTAACCATATCTTTAGCGACAAATGCATCTGGTGCAGCACCAACAACCCGCATGTCAGACTCTTGGTTGATAATTTCAGTCAGTAAACTGCGAATTAATGCAGAATCATCAACAATCAGTACCTTAATAATATTCACAATCTAATCCTTTAAAATAAATCTACATCACCACTTGGTGCGCTTTGGCGAATACGCATCCGGTATTCACTCTCTCTGTCCATAATAGTTGTATTGTGTAACGACTTAATTTTTCGAACTAAAACTTTTCCTGTACTTGGAAAAAAATAGACTTTTCTTGGGTATTCGTCGAGTAGATCACTGGCCATAATCGGAATATTTTCTGCTTTTAAATAATCAACTACAAACTCAGCATTGCGCTGGCCTACATTGCTTAACGTCAACCCTCGCAGGACATTCCCTCCACCAAAAATTTTAGCTTCTAAACGATTTTTAGATGCACCTAATTTAAGCATTTGGTTAATTAAAAGCTCCATTGCAAATACGCCATACCTAGCGGATTCAGACACAGACGCGATATTGGTCGCATCATCGTTTGGCAATAAAAAATGATTCATCCCGCCAATATTTAGCAGAGGATCTCGCAGGCACACTGACACGCAAGATCCTAAAACCGTCACAATCAATGTTTGTTCGACCGTGGCGTAATACTCCCCTGGCAAGATTTTTACAGCATCACAGTCAAAGTGACGGTCGTGATAACGATTCGGTTGAAATTGACTATCGGCACTCATAGCTTACCTGTAACGGGTTGATAAACAGTGTTTCCCATCGAACGGACCAAATGCTCAGCTCCCGAAAATGTTTCTGAGTGGCCCGCAAAATAAAGACCTTTGGGAGGCATAAGGGCAACCATCTTACGTAAAATGGCTAACTGGGTCGGCTTATCAAAATAAATCATCACGTTTCGACAAAAAATAATGTCGATAGGTCCACGCAAATCCCAGTTGCTATGAGTAAGATTAATTTTTTTGAAAGTCACTAGCTTAGCCAATTCGGGGACGATTCTAGCCTTGCCTTTATTACGTCCTACTCCCTTGTGGAAAAACAGCTTTTTCTGTTGCTGACTTAAGTTGTCTATTCGCTCGATATCGTAGACACCCGTTTTAGCTTGTTGCAAAACTGTCGAGTCAATATCGGATGCGATAATTTCAACAGGTGGGTCAAACCTTCCGAATGCTTCAACCACTGACATAGCAATAGAATAGGGCTCTTCACCAGTACTACTCGCTGCACACCAAATTTTCACTGGACGAGAACAGTTTTTTAAATAATTGGCAAGAATTGGGAAATGATGTTTTTCCCTAAAAAATGACGTTAAGTTAGTCGTTAATGCGTTAATAAAAAGCTGTTCTTCATTGTCTGAATTCTCTGTTAAATACTTTAAGTATTCAGAAAACGAAGTTAATTTTAACGCTCTAAGACGTCGACTAAGTCGGCTATAGACCATAGAGTCTTTACTATCAGCTAACCGAATACCTGCCTTTTGGTAAAGCAACGACCGAACTTGATCAAACTCGACTTTGCGAAATACAAACTCTTTCTTCTCAGTAAATATGTTCAAAGCAGGCGCTCCCCCCTAGAAGCTCTCCCACTCATCCTCTTCAGGGGCGCCCGGTTGCACAGCTTTTGCCGTGATCCTAGGTTTTACTAGTTTAGGCATGTCTGCGCTTACGCTATTTGACGCTATTTTTTCATCAGAGGTCGTTACCCTACTCCCATCATCTAACACAAAAGTGGAGACTCGCGCCGAAAGTTGGTTGGCCTGAGATTGCAAGCTCTCGGCAGCTGCGGAAGCTTCTTCTACTAAGGCAGCATTTTGTTGGGTCACTTCATCCATTTGTGACACGGCTTTACTTACTTCATCGATACCCGACGCCTGCTCGGCGGAAGCGGCTGCGATTTCAGACATAATATCATTTACTCGCTTGATTGAGGTCACGACATTTTGCATGGTTTTACCCGATTGATTAACCAATTGGTTGCCATCTTCAATTTTTGATACTGAATCTGATATCAAGGCCTTTATATCTTTCGCGGCATTGGCTGAACGCTGAGCTAGAGTTCTTACCTCTGAGGCAACAACAGCAAATCCTCGACCTTGCTCACCTGCTCTTGCTGCTTCAACTGCGGCATTTAAGGCTAAAATATTCGTTTGAAAAGCGATACCATCTATCACCCCAATAATGTCAGATATTTTTTGCGCAGAACTATTAATAGACGCCATAGTTTCAACAACTTTCTGAATCAATTCGCCACTATCTATCGCTACAGTTGACGCTTGTGATGCTAAACCATTAGCCTGCTCTGCATTTTCTGCGTTAAGCCTTACAGTACCCGTTAGTTGCTCCATGCTAGAGGCAGTTTCTTCTAAACTGGAGGCTTGTTGCTCTGTTCTAGTCGATAAATCAGAATTGCCTGAGGCAATTTCTGCAGAGGCACTATTGATGACATCTGCTGCACCGTAGATTTCACCAATCATGGACGTTAAATTGGTAGAGGTATTGTTACAGTAATTAGCAAGTTCAGCGAAGGTCCCCTCATATTTGCCTTCAATTCGTTTAGTTAAATCGCCATCTGAAATGGCCATCAATACACCAGCAATATCTTGTAAACCTTGGTCTGTAACCTCAATCAAGCTATTGATACCTTCGGCCATATTCAGCATAAAACCTTCTTTATTAGAGGTTTCGATTCTTTCAGTAAAATTACCCTTTACAGCTGCGTCTACGATCCGTGAAATTTCTTGTTCAGCATTTATTTCAGAGGTTCTATCAAGCCATTCGACTACTGTACCTATGCGCTTGCCCTCCTCATCATTAATTGGATTGGCAATTAAGCGAAAATGCATTGAACCTACACTTATTTGCGCTTGATATTCTGACGTTAACTTATCCAAAAGCCCCATTTGATGAGATGGGTTTTTATGGAAGGCGTCCATGCTAGTGCCTAACACATTATCCACTGAGAAATGAGGCAGCACTTTTTGTAACTCGGGCTCAACTTCACGCAGCATAGTCTTCACCGAATCATTCAAATAGATAATGGTTCTATTTTCATCTGCAATCATGACGTTAGTTGAGGTTGCATTGAGTGAGGCTAAAATTCGTGCTGCTTCAATGTTTTGATCTACTGTCTGTTTAATAAACGCCACCATCCCATTGAAAGCGCCTACCACACTATCGGAATGTTGTGTGTCGGGTACGTCTACGTTCGCATCACCTTCAGAGATTTTTTTGGCGATCAACTGCAGGTCACTGGGATCTCCCCCTAAACGCGTCAAAATGCTTTTCGAAATTAACCAGGATGAAAACAACACTATTACAATGGCAAAAAACGCAATAATGTTAAATTCGAGATTGTAAAAGTTTGCAGTTTCTTCACCTTCTGTCGCTTGCTCAAAAGCATAACGATTTGCCAACTCAACTAATTGCTCAATCGCACGTTTGTGCTCAATAAAATGCTCACGGGCCGTGACTTTGTGGTCATTTAACAACTCAAGGTTATTGCTCCTTACTGCCGGAATTAGACTATTTTGCACAGTTTCTATTAAAGGCGTCGTCGCATTAAGCAGCTCATTTTTTAGGTAACTATTGAGTCTCGGTGATAAATCACTGGCTTCTAACCACCTTCTTTCTCGTTGATCAAACTCTTTTAAATGGAGATTAATATCAGAGATTAAGTCTTGGCTTTCAACACCTTGCTGGCCTAGAGACTCAATTTTCATCATCATCTCAACTAGATACATAGGCGGGGGCAAAATATCTGCGGTGAGCTCGTTGGCGTAAATAATTCTGTTGTATTGCTCGCTGCCTATACTGGTACTTTTGCTGTTTAAGTAACCAACTATGGACAAAGCTAAAACTGTCAATATTGAGACGAAAGCCATAATGCCAAGCTGTTTTTTTAGGGTCAATTTCATATATAGAGCCTTTTGCATAAATATTAGGTGCAGGTGCTAAAGCCATGCATCAAAACAAATTAAATAATCGTCACGTATTGAGCTACTCGCTCACATCATTTCCAGCGTTATGCGTATCAAACAAGCCTAGCTCGTCGCTTGTAATCAACTGTTCGATGTTTACGAGTATGATCATTTCTTCCTCGACAGGAGCTAACCCCAACAAATAACGACTATCGAAAGCCACGCCAAATTCTGGGGCAGGCCTTATTTCTTCATCGGTTAAACGAATAACGTCCGATACGCCATCTACCACTATGCCAACTATCCTGTCGGCCACATTTAGCATAATGACAATCGTAAATTCATTGTACGTGGCTTCACCGACATTAAATTTAAGACGCAAGTCAACGATAGGTACTATGTCGCCACGCAAGTTGATTACCCCTTTAATAAAGGGAGGCGCATTTGCAATTTTAGTCACCGATTCATATCCTCGGATTTCTTTGACTGACATAATATCTAGCGCGTAATGCTCATCGCCGAGAACAAAACTCAAAAATTCTGTTGATTCATTAAGGCTATGAATATCGAGTTCATGATTTGCGTTAAAGCCACTCATTATAGTTCTGCCTCTGGAAGCCTAGCCTTAACCTTGGAGGCCAACGACTCTACATCTAAAATCATGGCCACATTGCCATCTCCCATAATTGTTGCGCCAGCGATTCCTGGAACACGTTTGTAATGCTGCTCTAAGCTTTTAATCACAACCTGTTGTTGCCCGAGCAAGCCATCTATTAACAAACCGAAACGTTTTTTACTGCTCTCAAGCAAGACAACAATACCTTTTGTCGGATCAGAGATCCCATCATCAATATTCATAACTTTATACAAGTCAATCAAAGGCCAATACTGTTCCCTAATCCAAAGCAATTTGTCATTAGAAATCATTTTAATTTGCTCTTCTGATGGTTGGATTGATTCAATAATATTCACTAATGGCACAACAAATACTTGGTTCCCTACTCCTACACACATACCGTCGACTATGGCTAATGTAAGGGGTAAATGAATGCGAAACTCAGAGCCAATACCAAATGAAGACTCGATTTCTATACGTCCGCCAATAGATTCAATGTTTCGCCTAACAACATCCATACCTACTCCGCGCCCCGAGACATCTGTCACTTCGGCTGCAGTAGAAAACCCTGCTTCAAAGATCAATTGCCACACTTGCTCATCTGGCATAGTGAGATCAACAGCTAAACCATTTTCAATGGCTTTATCTAGGATCCTTTGACGACTTAAGCCAGCACCATCATCAATAATACTAATAACTATGCTGCTACCTTTTTGCTCAGCCTTTAAAGTCACCACGCCGGTTTCGGGCTTACCTAACTCAATACGTTTAGCCGTGGTTTCTATGCCATGATCTATGCTGTTTCTGACCAAATGCGTTAACGGATCGACTAGCTTTTCAATCATACCTTTGTCAATTTCAGTATTACCGCCCTCTATCCGCAAATCGACTTTTTTACCCAGTTTACTGGACAGATCACGGACTACACGGGGGAACCGGTTAAAGGTAACCTGCATCGGGAGCATACGCATGGACATCACTGATTCTTGAATTTCACGAGTGTTGCGGTGCAATTCAGCTAGAGCGGTTTGGACTTTTTCTTGGAGTTCCCCTTCGACTTCTGAACCAATCATAGTCAACATAGATTGAGTAATAACTAGCTCTCCAACCAAGTTGACTAATGAATCAATTTTCAAGGTATCGACACGAATAGATGAGGTATCCGTATTAGATGATTTAACCTTGGCCGATTTAGCTTTTGTGCTCCGTTTCTCCGCTTTAGACTTAGTTGATTTTTTTGTGGGCTTACTCGCAGCTGGGGCCTTTGGGCCATCATCAGTTGCAGAAACTTGCTCTAGGGGGGCAAAAAATCCAAAACCTTGCTCATCGTCAGATGCTTTATCATCACTTTCTATAACTTGGTTAGTATTGTCTATCGGCTCGAAAAAACCGAATCCTAAGTCAACTTCAGTATCATCTTGCCCATTTTGAATCTTCTCAGCATCTAGTGTAGCGGTTTGAATGGGCTCAAAGAAACCAAAACTATCATCTTCACAATCAGCATCAGACGCTGTTCCTTTCGACAAGTTTTGGCCCTTTTCAGTTTGTGTGGAGTGACCTGACAAATCTTGACTATGAGCAGCCAGGACATCCTCTAGGGCTTTAACCATAGGCGCAACTTCAGAGTTTTCTACAGGTTCGTCATCACGATATTTGGCCAAGATACTTTTTAAGTTATCAACCGTATGTAAAAACAAATCGACAATTTCAGTTGAAAGCACCAAGGTATGCTGCCGAGCTCGATCGAGCAAGTTCTCCATTACATGGGTGACCCTAGTTAACGCATCGAACCCAAAAATCCCGCTACCACCTTTGATTGAATGGGCAGCTCGGAAAATACTATTCAGCTGTTCAGGATCAAGGTCCTGAAGATCAAGGTCCATCAACTGATGCTCCATTTCATCAAGATGCTCCTGACTTTCGTCAAAAAACACTCCATGGAACTGCTCCATATCAATCGACATTTAAAATTCCTAGCTCGTTAACCTAAAACCTTTGCCACTACTTGCAATAACTTACTAGGATCAAACGGTTTGACCATCCAACCTGTTGCACCCGCAGTTCGCCCTTGAGACTTCATTGCATCTCCTGCCTCGGTAGTTAACACTATAATCGGAACTGAGCGGTAATTTGGCAGCGCACGAAGGGACTTAATTAAGGTAATACCGTCCATTCTTGGCATATTTTGATCGGTCAATACAAAATCAAACTGTTGCATTTTACTGGCATCTAAAGCCTCTTGACCATCTTTTGCTGTGGTGACTCTGTGACTAGTAGATTTGAGCGTTACCTCTACCATTTGTCGAATTGACGGAGAATCATCAACAACTAAGATACTTTTACTCATATTATTCTCTTCTATAAATGTAAATTGTCCAACGACCTTATAGGTTATTGGCTGGTTTTACCTTAGCAACAAGTTTTTCGTATACCTAGTCGGTCAGAAAACAAATTATTGTACTCAAGAATTTTAATGGCCCCTCCCTTAGATACACGCCTACAGCTACAGTAAAACCTCGTTAAAAAAACAAATAGTATCGCGTTTACTTCATAAAAAAACTAATAAAATAAGATACTTATATATAGTAGCCGATACTTAATAGGTATAACTCACGGTTATTGTTGGTAAACCCGAATGATATATTTGCTACTCAAATCTGTACAATTTCGCAAAATTTGCCATTTTCAAAATTTCTTCAGCTGTGCTCTTAGCCCCCACTATAGCTACGTCTATTTTTGCCACTTTCGCTTTCTTCTGCAGAAGAACCATCATGCCTAAAGCAGAACTGTCCAGATAATTCACTCGGTTGAAGTCCAATACTATTTTATTGACCCCTGTAGGAGACTCAAAAATTGCTTGGTACTCTTTTGAGAAAACTTTGTTGTAACTGAAATCAAATTTTTCCGGTAAAGACAGGGTTTTTGTTGCCGCCATCACACAGTTCTCCTTAGTGGTTCATTCTAAAATAGCTCTATTTCACCCGCATCCATTGATGTAGAAGAAACAGGGTTGTGGTCACCCGTTTTACTGACACGAGTATTAGTCAAGTAGTCGTTCAACTTTTGCATAAGCTGCTCAATATTATGGAATTCTGAATTTTTGAGTTCTTCAGCTATAAATACAACTAAATCGCGCGTATACGTCAGGTTCTGACTGTTAATGTCGCCAAATTGCAGGCCTCTGATTGAGTTATTCAACGCAAGCTCCAACTCATGCCCTATTTTTTCTAAATCATGGGTGACATTAGAATCAGCTTCAGCTTTATCGATAATACTCACCAAAGCCCCATGAATTTTCTTCTTAGCTTCAATGACGTAAGACACATCCTGCGACGCAGCTTCACCAACCTCAGCAGTTAACTCCTCGACTTGGCTACCTATATCCTTGAGCTGGGTTTGAATAGATTCGCTGAACTCTGCGGAACGGCTAGACAAGTTTCTGACTTCGTCTGCCACCACGGCAAAGCCTCGCCCTTTTTCACCCGCTCTGGCTGCCTCGATGGCTGCATTCAAAGCCAATAAGTTAGTCTGAGATGAAATCGAATCAATATCAGTTAACGCTTTTTGCACATCGGGCATGAGATCAGCAATAGCATTAACCTTTTCAAGCAATCCCATTAACTTGGCTGACATATCTACAGTGGTATTGATAAATTGGTCTAACGTCCCGTCCGTGTCTACAGCAAAAGCTCGCATCCGCTCGCTATGCAACTCGCCATCTTTATTATCTTTTTCTTCCTTGATTAATTTATCTATACACAGACTTTGTCGACTAACCAAAGCTTGTAGATCACCGAAAGCGTTACTCAACGTATGGGTCGCATCATTTTGCGTATCTAATACGCCCTGCAAATTGTCTCCACAATCAAACAAAGTAGAACTTAGTTGAGCATTCAACTCACTAGATCGATTATCCGAGCACTTCTCTTGTAGTGAGTCCTCTACTACAGCTTGCTTACTAGAACTAATAGGTGTAGCGCGCAGGATCAATAAACTAAAAATCACAGCCAATAGAGAAGCGAAATAGGGTATCCCTACATAAACTAACACTTGAGTGCCCAAAACGGCAGCGAGAATGAAAAGCCACTGAAAACGTGACAAGTTAAGATCGAATCTATCCAAATTTGTTTACCTACGGATATGTTTTATTATGGCTGGAGCAATATCTTACTTATAGGACATTAGCTTAGTCACACTCGGCAAATATTGCGTAATTTTTTAACGGTTATTTATATAAAACAAACGAAAAGTGTAGGTTACTGTAAAATCAAACCTTACTCTATGCTTATGATATCAATATGAATTATTTCTAGCTTTATTAACAGTAGCCTCAGTGAACAGCCTCAAACGAAGGAATGACATCAACATTATCCAACTCGACAAAGCCTTCTCTTCCATCTTGAACACCTTGGAGTTGAATAAGCAATTGCCCAAATTCCAATTGTCCTTCTATTTGAGTATACAAAGACAATAAACCTTCTTTGGTCGCGCCTTCTAATGCAGCAGTAAGCTGTTTTTGACTATCAAACTGATAACGACCTAGTCGCCAATCGTCATACAAGGGGCTAAATTCATGATCTAAATTAGCTGGCTGACGCTTTACCTCTAGTATTGCAGCGCGCTTGTACTCTTGAAATTGCTCTTCGGACAAGTCCTTGAGCTGAGTTATAAAGGTTTGCCTAAAATTATCTATTCTCTTGTAAAGTTCGGGTAGCCCTACCTTAGACGATTGAACATAAAACCCAAACAACCATTGCCTATTCAATGCCTGATTAAAGAACCCTACTGAATAAGCGAGTTGCTCTTCGGTGCGGATCTGTTCAAATAACGGAACAGAAATCATGTCCTGCAAAATATACCCGGTCGCCAAGTCTTCAAAAGAAAGCGGTCGCATATAAGTATCGACGAAAGCAACCCCTTCTTGAGTGACGTATTGGTTGAATGAAAATCCAAGACCAACTTTGACTTCAAGTTCTTCAGAGACATATAGAGGCATAAAATCACGATTCTCTGGCAATAGAGCCAAGGCTGATTGCGCCATACTTGTAAGCCGCTCATCAGTATAATTGCCATGAGCCAACACTCTCAAATTAGCATGTGTAACCATGTCCGCGAGGTGCATATCCAAGGATTCTAGGCTGATTTTATCTAAGCTCTTTAGCAGAGCTTGATCACTGTAGTTATCAAAATTTAGTACTTGTCTAAATCGAACAAACAGTTGGTCTAAAAGAATTTTCTTCTCACGATTGCGAATATCCGCTTCTAAGGTGGTTTTGTACACATCCAGCTGAGAGGCGCTGATTTTCAAGGTAGAAATATCACTCAGTAGACGCGAAAGTAGTATAGGTTGCTTGTCTGTATAGCCATTTATGGTGATCTGTAAACCGTTTTCGACAGAAACATAAAGTTCAATACCAGCCACCCAAGCTTCAGATGTAATTGCCGATAACTTATCTGTTAAGGCCTGGCTTAGAATACTCGACATTACGCTTTGCCTTGCAGAGGCTTTTGCTTTATCAGTATTGAATTCTATGATGATTTTACCTTTAGGCACTTTAAAGTACTGGGAATGGCTAAAAAAAACAGAAAAACCCGGTAAATCAATCAATTGCTTCGGCTTAAGATATAAGCCATCCGTGACCAACTGAAAATCTGTTGCCATTAGAGTATTCTGCGTAGGCAGTGTAAAAGTATAATTAACAGCTAAATCCCGCCAGCGTGCTTTGTCACTTTGTAAAATAGGCGACATTTGATACTTACCCGAGAAATAAGGGATAGTGCGTACTACAGCTTGCTGCTTATCAATGAAAAAAAGCCTAACCTTATCTGGCATCATTTGCTTGATTAAGTGATGAATGCTTTTAGGTGAAAATTTAGCATACTCATAGGCGTGACTTACTGCATGTTTTGCCGGATAAGTCTGCAAGGCAGTAGCCAGTTCTAGGGCATATTCATAGCCCTGCCCCATATCCTTAAACCTAAACTGGTTATCTAAGCTTTGCTGTATTTCATTAAAATAGCGGGATGAAATCCCCTTTGTTTGTATCAGCTCTAAATAGTTAAAAAATAGACCAATGATAGTATCGCGTTGAATGACACCTTGCTCAGTTAGGTCTATTTGTACCGAAAAGTCACCAGCAGTTTTGTATAAAACCGGGTTGTAATAAACGTGTACCCCTTCACTCAAACCAAGTTGCTTTATCTGGCTGGCAAAGGTTCCAGGCATTTCGCTACTGATTAAGTAAGCTAAATAAGCATTCGGTTTACTTAAAAATTGTTGACTATTGTCGTCAATGACAAAACTTAAGTGTAACTGCCGCATATCTGACTGGGGGCGATAACGAATAATCACTCCTTGCTCAGCATCAGATACAACTTGCCTAAATGACTCGTCAGTTTTCTTAACATAACTGGCTTGGTCGTTGTTCAGTGAAATGTCTAGTCCACTCTTAATGGGAGAAAAATAGCGTAATGCCAGAGATTTAAGCGCATCAATAGGTAAAGGACTAACTAGCGTGCCCGTCATTACATCTGCCGAATAATAGGTTTGGTAAAAATGGACAAGAGCTTGCTGTAAAGACAACTGCTTTTGATCCGCCAAGGTGCTGAGATTGCCCCAGTTGAATCGTCTTAAAGGATGAGCTGGATGTAAGGTTGCACCGTTTAAGGCCTCCAACATGACCCAATCATCAGTCCGTTTCATCTTCCATTCTGCATCTACCGCGTGCCGTTCTTTACTGGCGTAACGTTCATCTAATAACGCCTCATAAAAAAAGCGACTAAACCTGTCTAAAACAGGTCCGAACGCCTCGTGGTTAATCGACAACATATAGTTAGTTTGGTGCAAATCTGTAAAGGCATTAGTATCTCCGCCATGTTTTGCAACAAACTCAGAGTAGTCACTGGCACTAGGAAATCCCTCGGTTCCCATAAAAAGCATGTGTTCTAAGTAATGGGCCAACCCGCCGAAACCATCTGGCTCATGCATCGAGCCTACGCCTACACTCACTGCTGCTGATGATTGAGAAGCGTTAGGGTCAGACACTAATAAAAACTTGAAGCCATTATCTAAGACAAGATATGCGTAATCGCGGGGATCGTTTGGGCTTTTTATTATACTTGGAGAAGACAGCTCTAATGCTTGCTCAGAATCAAAGCTAGTACAACTTGCGGCCATCACGATACATAAAAATAAAAAAACAGGTAAAGCCAAAGAACGAAGATACTTCATGATGGTAATCGAGGCGTTTTAGAAAATAATCAAATTAACCAATAGTCTACATAAAAAAAGCAGCCAATGCTGGCTGCTTTCATTTTTGTTCTGGAGCAAAACTGCGCGAGTTACATAATTGCGTCTTGGTCTGCGCCTTCTTTCTCTATTTCAGTAGGCATTAAGTCTTCTTTGCTTATCCCTAAACTCAAAGCAACTAAACTTGACACATATACCGAAGAATAAGTTCCTATCACTACACCGAACAACAAAGCCGTCGCAAAACCATGGATTGTAGCACCACCCAAGAAGAACAGAGCTAACAACACTAAAATGGTAGTCACTGACGTTACGATAGTTCGATTAAGGGTTTGAGTAAGAGAGATATTAATTACCTCTTCTGGTGAACCTTTACGGATTTTTCGGAAATTTTCACGAATACGGTCACACACAACTATAGTATCGTTCAAGGAATAACCGATAACCGCCAACACAGCAGCCAACACAGTCAGGTCGAATTCTAGCTCAAGCACTGAAAATAGGCCTAACGTTAATATAACATCATGAGCCAAAGCTGCGACCGAACCTAGAGCAAAGCGCCACTCAAAGCGCATCGCCACATAGATTAAAATACACAATAGCGCCACAAGCATCGCTAGCCCGCCTTGCTCAGTGAGCTCTTCACCCACACTAGAGCTGACATAAGAACTGCCACGCATTTCAGCGGTACTGTCAGCTTCTTTTAGCACTTTCAAAGCAGCGTCACCCAACTCAGAAGGCTTAACACCCTCTCGCGATGCTAAGCGAATGAGTACATCTTGACTGCTACCAAAGTTTTGCACTACAGCATCGTTAAAGTCTGAATTTGCTAATTGCTTACGGATTTGCTCCAAATCTGCAGCTTGTTGGTAACCGACTTCAATTTGTGTACCACCGGTGAAATCCAATCCCCAATTGAGCTGTTTGGTAGCTAACGAAATAATCGACCCTAAAATCAACACAGCAGACAAGATAGCTGCTGGCTTTTTTAACGCCATAAAGGCTAGAGTATTTTTAACATTTAAAATTTGCATCAAAGCGCTCCTATATAGACAACTTGCTAAGACGCTTACCGCCCCACCAAGCATTGACTATGGTTCTGGTCACTATGATTGCAGTAAACATAGATGTGGCGATACCTATCATTAAGGTAATAGAGAACCCCTTGATTGGCCCTGTTCCAATTGAGAACAAAATCAGTCCAACTAAGAAAGTGGTGACATTTGCATCTAAAATTGTCGAAAAAGCACTATCGTAACCATGATGAATGGCTTGTTGCGGGCTGCGACCTTGAGCAATCTCTTCACGGATCCGTTCAAATATCAGCACATTCGCATCAACTGCCATACCTACAGTTAATACAATGCCAGCCATACCTGGCAAGCTTAATGTCGCCCCTGGGATCATAGACATAATGCCAGTGATCATCACTAGGTTTAAGGTAAGTGCCACGTTTGCCACAACGCCAAATGCCTTGTAGTAAACCAGCATAAAGATAAGCACTGCAATGAAACCTGCAACAATCGCAGTCATACCTAAATCAATGTTTTCTTGCCCTAGGCTTGGGCCTACAGTACGTTCTTCAATAATTTGTATAGGCGCAATCAACGCACCTGCACGTAACAACAACGCTAAATCATGGGCTTCTTTAGGCGAATCTAGGCCAGTTGTTTCAAATTGATTGCTAAACACGCCTTGAATAGTTGCGACACTCACTACTCTGCGCGATTCTTCAAAAATCAACTTATCATTCGCGTCACGTTGGTCAGTAGCTTTGTATTCAATAAACACGACAGCCATGGGTTTGCCAACAGCGCGCTTGGTAAAATTAAGCATTTTGGCGCCGCCCTTGGAGTCAAGAGAGATAGACACTTTAGGCATGCCGTTTTGATCAACACCACTGTTAGCATCAATAATTGAATTGCCTTTAACAATCACGCGCTTTTTAAGCAATACTGCGCCCATTGGGTCTTTATCGTAAGGTAAAAGTTCAGAACCTGGCGGCACTCGCCCATTGATGGCGTCACGTACGTCGTGCTCTGTATCAACTTCGCGATATTCCAAGGTGGCAGTAGCATTAAGTATCTCTTTTGCTTTCGCTGTATCTTGAATACCCGGTAATTGCACAACAATGCGGTCAGGACCTTGCTTTTGAACCGTTGGCTCAGCAACGCCCAATTGATTAACTCGGTTACGGATAATGGTAATATTTTGCTTTACCGCGTAGTCGCGCGTTTCTTTCAGCTTTTGTTCAGACATGGATACGGCTAACACTAAGCCACTTTTCTCAACAAAAACCAGATCACGGTTTCGATTTTTAAGGAAGAACTCTGCTTTATCTAACGTTTCTTGATCACGAAAGAATATTTCAACGCCATCATCTACCTGCTTAACCGTACGGTAACGAATTTTTTCTTCTCTAAGAGCAGTTCTAAAGTCACCGTCCATGTCTTCGTATGACTTAGCTAGGGCCGATTTCATGTCAACTTCCATTAAGAAGTGCACACCACCTCGCAGATCTAGACCTAGCTTCATAGGGACGCCACCCAGAGCTTCTAACCATTGTGGCGTATCTGGTGCTAAGTTCATTGCCACTATATATTCGTCGCCTAGGGCTTTTTCGATACTTTCTCTAGCAACTAATTGGCTGTCAGAATCAGATAAACGTACCAAAATTTGTTGATCGGCCAATTCAACTTGTTTGGCTGTGATATTGGCTTTTACCAGTTCACTTTGCACTTTTTCAACAATCGAATTATCAACAATGGCATTTTTACTCGCCGAAATTTGTACCGCGTGATCTTCACCATACAAGTTAGGAGAGGCATAAAGAGCACAAATCGCAATTACACATATGACGAGTATGTACTTCCACAATGGGGTTTGATTTAACACAAGAGGTTCCTTTCGTTGCTCAAAGCCCAAACCTACCTTAGGTCTGGGCAGAATGGGCTAGATAGCTTTCATTGTACCTTTAGGTAATACAGCTGATACCGCAGATTTTTGTACAACTATATTAGTTGAATCATTTAGGGCAATTTCGATGAAATCCTTATCTTCGGAAACCTTAGTAACCTTTCCAACCATGCCGCCTTGAGTCAAAATTTCATCTCCTTTACTCAAAGACGAAATCAAATTTTTATGCTCTTTCACACGCTTAGCTTGAGGACGGTAAAGCATAAAATAAAAAATCAAACCAAAAACGCCCAACATAATTAGCATTTCGAAACCGCCACCAGCGCCTCCACCAGTTGCTGCTTGGGCGTGCGCGTCGGATATAAATAAACTCATAGTTACCTCTAAATTTTGTTAGTTATTATGTTTTAAATTGGGTTTAATTTGGCAAATCAGGTACTTCCATACCCTTTTGTGTATAAAACTCGGTGACAAACTCATCTAATTGGTTAGCCGCTATCGCGTCACGTAACCCCTGCATAATTCTTTGGTAATATCGCAGGTTATGGATAGTGTTCAGTCTTGCCCCAAGTATCTCGTTACACTTGTCCAAGTGATGTAAATATGACCGAGAATAGTTTTTGCAAGTGTAGCAATCACATTTATCATCAAGGGGCCCTGTATCTGTCTTGTGCACAGCGTTTCGAATTTTTACCACGCCATCTGTGACAAATAAATGGCCGTTACGTGCATTACGAGTGGGCATAACACAATCGAACATGTCGATACCTCTGCGCACTGCTTCTACTATGTCTTCAGGTTTGCCCACTCCCATCAAATACCGTGGCTTATCGGCTGGGATTTGGTCCGTAGTGTGATTTAATACCTTAATCATTTCTTCTTTAGGTTCGCCAACAGATAAACCGCCTATTGCATAACCATCAAAGCCAATCTCTTCTAGGCCTTTTAAAGATACGTCTCGCAACGCTTCATACATGCCCCCTTGAATGATACCAAATAAGGCAGCAGGGCTGTCACCATGCTCATCTTTACTGCGTTTTGCCCAGCGTAATGACAGCTCCATAGACACGCGAGCTTCGCTCTCAGTTGCAGGATAAGGCGTGCATTCGTCAAAAATCATGACTATGTCTGAGCCTAAATCTTTTTGAACTTGCATGGATTTTTCAGGCGTCAGTAAGATTTTTTCACCGTTAATCGGAGAACGAAACGTCACACCTTTTTCGGTGATTTTACGTAGCTCGCCCAAGCTGAATACCTGAAAGCCACCAGAATCAGTCAAAATAGGCTTATCCCAATGCATAAAGTCATGCAAATCACCGTGCTGTTTGATGATTTCTGTACCAGGGCGAAGCATTAAGTGAAAGGTATTACCCAAACAAATGTGTGCGCCCGTGTCAGTTAACTCTTCGGGCGTCATACCTTTTACTGTGCCGTAAGTACCAACAGGCATAAATGCAGGTGTTTCAACCACACCACGTTCAAACACCAAGCGTCCGCGACGAGCTTTTCCGTCTGTATTGTCTAACTCAAATTTCATTAATTTATCCCAGTGTTAATCGTCTGCCTTAACAAACAACACTCGCTGCATAAAAGTCGAAGGATTATATACGAAACTCCTTCAGGAAGAAAAAGGTAGATACTGAATAATAGTGATTCTACGAAATAACCTTAATTTTGAATAACAACTTGCGAACTAAAGCCTGTTTTTTTCGTATTACTTGGGCAACTTCTCAATCTTTAAGATGAATAAAGCTTTTCCAGTTATATTCCGGTTATAAATGAGGTTCAACTCAAGCAACTGAGGGTTAATTTAGAATGATTTAGTGGTGAGGGGTTGATAACTATCAGATAATAAAAAAGCCGACTAATTGCTTAGTCGGCTTTGATATATGGCGTCCCCTAGGGGATTCGAACCCCTGTTACCGCCGTGAAAGGGCGGTGTCCTAGGCCTCTAGACGAAGGGGACAAAAAATTGTTTTGCAAAGCATACTTTGCTGATTTTTTGTTAGGTAGGGTGAGCCTGTGAACCGAGCGACCTTATTCTAACAAACTATCAATATTCTCATGCGTCTACAGTTTAGATACTTGAGAACCAATTTCTGTCAAACTTATATTTACTGGCCTAGGTGGTAGTAAATACTCCTTGTTAATCTGAAGGGCTATAAAACATATCCTATGCTTTAACCTTCGGCCGAATCAACGACATTATATGGCGTCCCCTAGGGGATTCGAACCCCTGTTACCGCCGTGAAAGGGCGGTGTCCTAGGCCTCTAGACGAAGGGGACAAAAGTTCTTTTTTCGGAAACACGTTTCCGAAAATTTTTGTAAGGCAAGATGAGCCTGCGGATCGCGCGACCTTTGATGGCCGAGGAGGCAGATATTTGCACTCACAAAATTAAAAATTCTGTCTATCTTTCTATTTACTGGCCTAGGTGGTAGTAAACAGTCCATGATATTTGGTGGAGCCAGGCGGGATCGAACCGCCGACCTCTTGCATGCCATGCAAGCGCTCTCCCAGCTGAGCTATGGCCCCTAACTTATCGAGCAACATTAAATATGTTTACTTGATTAAGTAGGCGTCGTTCCGTGACAGCGGGGCGCATTCTATGGAGATGACTAATCTATGTCAACGGTTTTTTTAAGAATTTTCTCTGTTTGCTATATATTTGAGCGCTTTGGTTATACGTTGCTCAACTTGCTCAGAATTTAACAAGCTTAATGTAATATCTAAAGATGGGGAATTCCCTGCTCCAGATACCGCAACACGCAATGGCATGCCTACTTTACCCATGCCTACATCGAGTTCTTCGGCTGTAGCAGTAATTGCTTGCTGAATATTTTCCGGTGTCCATGATGGGATAGCCGCTAACTTTTCTTGCACTAATAGTAAGGGCGCCTTTGCTACAGGTCTTAAGTGCTTCTTCGCAGCCTTTTCATCAAACTCTTCGTAGTCTTGATAAAAATATTGGCTAATCTGAGCTAACTCCTTAAGATTTTTCACTCGCTCTGCTTGAGCGGTAATAACATCGCAAATATTTGGCCCCTGAGAAATATCAATTTTTAGTTGCTCAAAATGCCAGCTCGCATGTTTTGCAACCTCTTCTGGGGGTAAAGTTTTAATGTAATGCTGGTTAAGCCAAATCAGTTTGTCTGTATTAAACGCCGATGCCGATTGGCCAATTGCATCTAAACTAAACAGCTCAATCATTTCGTCTACAGAGAATATTTCCTGATCACCATGAGACCAACCCAAGCGAACTAAGTAATTAAGTAAAGCTTGAGGCAGATACCCATCATCACGGTACTGCATAACACTCACCGCACCATGACGCTTAGACAATTTTTTACCGTCGTCCCCTAAAATCATGGAAACATGAGCGTATTCTGGAATCGGCGCACCTAATGCTTGCAGTATATTAATTTGCCTTGGGGTATTATTAATGTGGTCTTCACCCCTCACCACATGGGTAATCCCCATATCCCAATCATCTACCACTACACAAAAGTTGTAAGTGGGTGTTCCATCCGAGCGACAAATAATCAAATCGTCCAATTCAGCATTGGCAATTTCGATATTGCCTCGAATATGGTCCTTTATCGTGACACTGCCCTCTAGAGGTGTTTTGAAACGTATAACAAAAGGCTGGTCTTGTGGATGGTCTGTACGTTCGCGCCATGTACCTGGATACCTAGGTTTCTCTCCATTATCCATTTGCTGCTGTCGGAGCTCATCTAGTTCCGCCGCAGGCATAAAACACTTATAGGCTTTACCCTCACTCATAAGCTGTTCAATAAGTTGGTTGTAACGTTCAAATCGCTGAGTTTGATAATAAGGCCCATCATTCCATTCCAAGCCTAGCCATTGCATACCTTCCAAAATGGCATCGATAGCCCCTTGGGTAGAACGCTCTATATCTGTATCTTCAATTCGTAAAACAAAGTTTCCTCCTTGGCTTTTCGCATATAACCAAGAGTATAAAGCGGTACGTGCACCGCCCACATGTAAATAACCCGTAGGGCTGGGAGCAAATCGAGTAACGACTGTCATGTAGTAAATGTCCTAACAAAAAATTGTCGGTATTTTATCAGCCTATGAATTAGAAGTGTATCGACAATCTTTACCTAGCCAAAACTAGCTAACTACTGGATATACTAAAGAATGCTTTCGTAACATAAGTTCTACTTTTTTTAAAACCAAGAATCATTTGCAAACTTGATTGAGCATACAGTTAGGTATCAAATCAACTTTGAAAACTCACCATTTGCTGGGTTTTTAAGCATTCAAATCTATTTTTTAAGTAAACTATTGACACTAGTCATTGCGTACCTATAATAGCGCCCCACTCAAGGTCTGCACCTTGATACAGAAAAAAATAAATGCGTAGCTCAGTTCGAAAAGGCAGAGCATCGCCGCTTTCTACAAGGAATAGTCGAGGGTCACTGATAAATACAGTGAATTTAAACGGATATAAACCCTATGGACGCTTAGCTCAGTTGAAAAAAGACAGAGCATCGCCGCTCTCTACAAGGAATAGTCGAGGGTCACTGATAAATACAGTGAATTTAAACGGATATAAACCCTATGGACGCTTAGCTCA
>CANMKA010000011.1 GCA_947498355.1 uncultured Paraglaciecola sp.
CCGTTCTAGAAAGAGCTAAAAGATCTTGTGAGTTATCAAGTTTCATATGAACAATAATAGTGAGCAATCCATGACAGTATTAGATCATAAATCACTACTTATTGGTATCAGAACTTACATTTCAGAAGCAATATCTACAGCAGGGTCGTTTCACAGCATTATTTTTGAACAGCATCTGTTCTTGCTGGAGGAAAGTGCTTATTCGATTTCTAAGGCTTATGGAAAGGACCCATCTTTTAGGCGCATGAGTACGGACGAGCTTCAAAAGTTTAAAAGCGAAGCGGAAGAAGCAACAGCACAAACAGAGGCTATCTATAACGAAATACAAACATTAATAGGTGAATTTAATAGCGAGCTAACCAACCGTTTGAATAATGCCATTACGAGCCATAATAAAGTTGTCGACCAACTAAGCAGAATTGACTCTTACATTGCATCGTGGCCCAATCGTAACCTTGCACTTGTTGCTAATCACCTCGGCTACCCTGACGGCACGATGGTCACTAATAATCTGTATAATCTTGGAGGACCCGATCCTGCCCTTGATGAAAAATACCCGCTACCTCTCTATGGATATCTCGCTTGCCTAGGCGACAGATATTCAGACTACTTCTTTCAAGCTCTTGAGTACCCAGCAAAGAATTCACAAAAACTACTAACTTTAATGTTCTTTAAATCTGAAGATGTAAGTCAAGACACTCTCGCTGCCAGAGTCATGATCGGTAAAAGTGCTTACGGCTACTACGTCGCAGATGTTCAAGAACACGAGTCAGGAATGAATAAAGAAAGTCAGCGTGATGCACTCGTTTCATTATTGATAAGTCAGTGCTTCAGGAAACTCAATTCTTAATCGAGCCAGCTAGTTTGGACTAACCCACTTTGCCTCTTCGCTTTACAGCATTTCGGGGCGGCTTTATGTTTCGAATTAAAAAGTCCTCTAGTGCCGCAGCTAAGTAGGTGTATTCAGCCGGAAAACCTATTGCACCAATATCTTTTACCTCAATCCATTTATCCTGAGGCAAATAGTTACCTCTCCCTTTATCCTTGTCTGTTTTAATAACGTGCGCAGTCAATCGTCTTGATATACCATGCTCGTCATATCTACCACCACCGGCAGAGGTGGTAAGTCCAATATATATAACTTCACCAGATTCAGAAAAAAGGGCATAAACGCCGCCTTTATCGTGATGTGGTACTGAACCTTGCCAAGACCAACCGATGATCCATTGTGGTATATTTGGCCTACATTCATCATTCCAATGCCGGTTAAAAAACTTTTCGGTGAGTTCAAGAAGCACTTTTTTTGTTGCCATTTTAAATTTCCTTTTTGATTTTTTTGCACCCACGATCAGGCTAAGTGAGTTTGATTTATTTCAGGCATCATTGCCTCATTAATCGGGATATTAATTCTAGTTAAACCCCGATTGCTTGAAACAAACACCTTTATGAGGTTGTTATGCTTTGACGGATCTTCTTCATACGTGTCGGGGTATTCACACAAAACTACGAAATCAGCGTAGTCGACTAAATTTAAGTGTTTGGGTAGACCTTTCATAGTTGCTTGATGATCAGATGGGCTACCCATTTGATCACATAAACCAGTAGTCACCACTATAGAAATATTTAACTTGTCTGCCAAATATCGCAATGCACCGCCTGGACACATATGATTGTCTGAATAACAGGCAGATTTAAAGGAATGAATAAAGTCATCCGCAGAAACCAGAGCAAAACCCAAATTAGGCTGTTGCAACTTCAACTTTTCGAGTGCAATGGTCAACGAATGCACCGTCATGGTCTTGCAAGAAATGGCAAATATATTGCTCCTTTTTGCCATTTGATTAATGGCTTTATCTATCTGTATCCACTCATTATCTGACAAAGTACCAAATGCAATTAAACTGGCATCGACTTCAGACATTTTAGCCAGATAGCGCCGTAAAACATTCTGATTTCCGGTCTCACTACCAACAATAGCCGAAAGTGTTCCAGCCTCCAACTCACCGAACAATATATTTTCTGCCACAGCCAAATGCTTCGAATAAGGCCAACCACCAATAACGATAAGATTATTCGACTTTTCACTGATACCAATTACTCGATTGAACAGTTCCTCTCCTGATAACGAATTGATTTGTGGACGATACATAATCTGATACTCGATTCTATCGATCACTCTACCAAGTATGGCTTTGAAGCTTTCTATCTCGAACCCTATACCCTGAGAAGTGCAATAACGGCATGCTTTGCCTTTATAGTCCGTCATGCTGCTTCCCCGCTCAAAAAGTCCTCGAAATCATCTACAGTGATTTCCAGAGGACAAAAACTAGGGTTGGATAATAGATAACCATTCTCGTCTTGTTGCCACGATAGGGCCTCGACACATAGCACGCCGTTTCTATTCATCGTTTCTTGAAGTTGATCGAAGAGGCACTGCATAAACTCGTGGTTGCGCTGAACCATAACGGTAATTGAAAGCTCAGGCGACCAAAGCGATTCACAGTATACGTATGCTGTCTCAGATGCACTTTGGCTCAGTACCTCAAGATCTTCTTCTCTTTCTGTTGAGACAACTCTTACAACCAATGAAATTTTTTCAATGAGTGAGCACTGTTCAACAAAGCCAGCGTACGTCCAGTCAATAGTTACTTGATTATCGAAGTAAGTGATTCGTGCGCCTTCGGAAGCGGGAAAACCTAGCGTTGTTCTATAGCGAAGTAGGTTTTCAATTTGCTTTAGAATCATCTCCTTATTTGGCTTATCACCACTAGTGTCCTCATCGTATCCAGTCAAAGTCCAATTCGATGAGCAGGCGCCCCCTTTGTTATCGAAATTTAGATCTACGACGACTGCATTTTTGGTATACTCGAATTGTTCAGAAAACGTCCTACGCAATAGTTTCTGTTCGAAGGTGAGATAAGTATATTTTTGCTGCATAATGACTCCAATAAAGATAGACAAACACATATGTCTTTCAGTCGATTTAGAAGTCTCATTCGTGCAAAGATAGGAAGTTATTTAATCGAATTGGAGATGACCCTGCTTGCAAAGAATTTGCAAAGCGCATTCATCTTATTGATTTTAATAAAAATAAGACACCTTATTTCTTTTCAAAATCCGTTGCAGCAATGCGTGGCGGTTCGAGTCCGCCCACTGGTACCACTTGTTTAAAGTGGAAAAAGTCAACTTAGGTTGGCTTTTTTTGTGGCTGGAGTTTCGAAAACTTTATGGCAAGTCAATCACACATCCATGATGATATGCACCCAAACTCAACATCCTTGTTGAGTTGTTAAAACGAACGGAGCAGTGCTCCTAAATGCCTCGTTTTAACCCACTGGTACCACTTTTAATCGTTAAGATTAAAAGACTAAAACTGACTTTATGTCGGTTTTTTTGTATTTGGATGGTTCAGATTTTAATTAGCTATTAACACGTCCATGATGATCCGCACCCAAACTCGTCTTCCTTGACTCGTTGAAAAGCGGAGCGGAACTGCGTTCCTAAAATTCCCGCTTTTCCCCTGATGATATGCACCCAAACCTCAAAATCCTTGTTGAGTTGTTAAAACGAACGGAGCAGTGCTCCTAAATGCCTCGTTTTAACCCACTGGTACCACTTTTAATCGTTAAGATTAAAAGACTAAAACCGACTTTATGTCGGTTTTTTTGTATTTGGAAGTTAGGTTTTTGAGATAAACTTTCGGGCAAGTCAATCACATAATCTTAATGATCGGCAATCACGCGACTGTTCTTGTTTGCTTATCCTTAAAACCAACTTCCCAAGTCTCCCTGTGTTTGCGTTTGCTTGTAGTCTGTCTAACGGCTAAAAGATTGGATTCCAGCTAAAAGACTGCTGGAATGACGGGTTGGGGCGTGTTTATCTCTGCTCTTTCTTGGCCCTATTCACTAGCTACTTTTGCCTGTTTTCCCTGTGTGCTCCGTGTCCTCTGTGGTTCAACGTCTTTTTGCTTTTGCTTTTGCTTGCGCCTATTCACTATCTCCTAGCTACTTTTGGCTGTTATCCTCTGTGGTTCAACGTCTTTTTGCTTTTGCTCTTTCTAGCCCCTAGTTACTATCCACTGCCCTTGACCTTGGATTCCAGATCAAAAGACTTCTGGAATGACGAGGGTGGGGGCGTGTTTATCTCTGCTCTTTCTAGGCCCTATTCACTAGCTACTTTTGCCTGTTTTCCCTGTGTGCTCCGTGTCCTCTGTGGTTCAACGTCTTTTTGCTTTTGCTCTTTCTTGCCTCTATTCACTATCTCCTAGCCCCTAGCCTTTATTTACTAGCTACTTTTGCCTGTTTTTCTCTGTGTGCTCCGTGTCCTCTGTGGTTCATAGCTTTTCTTTATCTCAATTGATTTGGCAAGGTGAGTTCACCGGTACGCTCTAGGGTAATGGGTATGAGCAAGCCTTTAATGTTCATTTTCACATTGAGGGAATAGTTTATAGGTTGGTTTAATTTTTCCATAGATAGCAGTTTGTTAAGCAATGCTAGGCCCCCTAAAAGGTCTGCTTGACCGCCTAGGGTAATATCCGCACTGCCATATGCTTTGATAGGGGAGAGTTCACTGGCTACTCCAGAGAATACTTTTTGGCCTTCGATACGTGCTGTGTATGCAAGGCCTTGTAAGTTAATGTTTGTGTTATTTGGATTGATGACATTTAGGCCTATTTCAAACTTGGGGTTGATAGAGTTGCTGGGCACCAGTTTGAAAGACGTCACTTTTATTTCAGGATCGTCGAATGTAGGTGAGAGATTGGCACAACTGCTTAAAAAGAGTAGGGCAGCAAACGTAAAAATTAGATATCGATAGGGCATGGGCAGTCCTGTTAATGTGACATAAGGCTATTTGGCCAAGTATACGGTTTTTTTGCTTAAACATAAAAAATGCCAGTTGGTTGGCCCAACTGGCATTAATCAGTCTATCGTGATGAAAATGCCTAATTACGGCATTTTCGCGGCTTATTTAGCCAAATAATACACGGTTAACTTGGTTTTCAAGTAATTCTTGCTTGCCGCTTTCGTGTTGCGGAGCAATTTCATTTTCAACAGCGTAACTAGCGAGTGATTCTAGGCTATGCTCGCCATTAGCGATAGCTTTGCCTAGGTCAGCATTCCAACCTCTGTAGCGGTTAGCTACAGCATCGCCCAAGAAGTCATTTTCAACCATAGCAGCTGCTTTCTTAAGAGCGAGTGCTAAGTGATCCATGCCGCCTATGTGTCCAATGAACAAATCTGCTGGATCAGTTGATTGACGACGAAGTTTAGTATCGAACATGAATCCACCAGTTGTGAAACCACCGGCTTTAAGAATGTCGTTCATTACGAGTGTTAGCTCAGGTACATCGATAGGGAATTGGTCTGTATCCCAGCCGTTTTGAGCATCTCCACGGTTAGCATCGATTGAACCAAACAAGCCAAGAGAAATAGCTGTTGCGATTTCATGTTGGAAAGAGTGACCCGCTAATGTGGCGTGGTTAACTTCGATGTTCACTTTAATTTCGTCTTCAAGACCAAACTGCTTTAAGAAACCATAAACTGTTGCTGTGTCGTAGTCGTACTGGTGCTTAGTTGGCTCTTGAGGCTTAGGTTCGATTAACAGGGTACCTTCGAAACCAATCTTGTGCTTGTGCTCAACAACCATTTGCATGAAGCGGCCCATTTGCTCGCGTTCTTGACGTAGGTTTGTATTAAGCAAGCTTTCGTAACCTTCACGGCCACCCCAAAGTACGTAGTTTGAACCACCTAGACGCTTGGTTGCGTTCATAGCATTAAATACTTGAGTCGCAGCGTAAGTGAATATTTCTGGGTTAGGGTTAGTTGATGCGCCAGCAGCGTAACGAGGGTTACTAAATGCGTTAGCTGTGCCCCATAATAATTGAAGGCCAGTCTCTTCTTGTTTTTGTTCAAGAACATCTGTCATTTCTGCAAAGTTATTCACGTATTCTTTGATGCTGTTACCTTCAGGAGATACATCAATATCGTGGAAGCTGTAGTAAGGTACGCCTAGTTTTGCAAAAAATTCGAAGGCCACATCGGCTTTTTCTTTTGCGCGTTGCATAGGATCACCTGGTTTTAACCAAGGGCGACCAAAGGTACCTTGACCAAATACGTCAGCGCCATCCCAGCAGAAGTTGTGCCAGTAGCAAGCACCAAAGCGTAGGTGCTCTTTCATAGTTTTACCTAAAACAACTTCTTCTGGGTTGTAGTGATGAAATGCAAGAGGGTCGTTTGACTCTGGGCCTGCATATTGAATTTTTCCGATATTCTTAAAGTACTCAGCCATTTTGGCTCTCCTAGGGTCTAAATTTAGTCAATATTTTACAGTGCCTATTAACGATTTAACAGGCACTATTTTGTTTTAAATAACTGTTACTAATGTTTCAGTTGGGTTTAATACAGAGGCGCTAGCTGAGTATAAAGTTGTGTAAACTTGGCTCTGCGAGCTGCATATAAATCGAGATGTAATTTATTAGGTTCAAATATAGCCTCTAACTTAGGTTGAGGGCATATTTGTTCTAAGGTTTTGTCTTTATCTATGGCAATTTGTGCCAAACGAGCAGCACCCAAACCTGGGCCTACATCACCACCAGTGCGATAGTTGACCGAACGGTTTAGTACATCAGCCAAGAGTTGACGCCAGTATACGCTGCGCGCGCCGCCGCCAATTAAGGTGATTTCTTCAGCATCAACCCCAGAATCATGCAAACACTCAACGCCATCAGCAAAAGCAAAGCTTACGCCCTCCAGTACACTATGAGTGAGGGTGGCTTGGTCGGTAGAGTGAGTTAACCCGAAAAAGCTACCAGTCGCATGGGGGTTATTATGAGGCGTGCGCTCGCCACTTAAATACGGTAAGAATATCGGCGCATTTTCGCGGTCAATCTCAGCGTTATCTAAGTCAGCTAATAATTCAGCTACGGGCTTTTTAGCTATGCTATCTGCATACCATTGCAGGCAACTTGCTGCACTTAACAACACAGACATCAGGTGCCAGGTGTTTGGCAATGCGTGGCAAAAGCTGTGCACAGCAGACTCTGGGTTGGCTTTAAAACCATCAGTAACGGCAAAGTAAACACCGGACGTGCCCAACGAGAGCATAGCTTGACCAGGTTTAACTATGCCTACACCTACTGCGCCTGCTGCATTGTCGCCACCGCCAGCTACCACTGGTACGTTAGACATGTCCCAACGTGAAGCGACGTCTTGACTAAGCTGGCCAGTAATTTCAGAGCCCTCAAATAACTTAGGCATAGCCTGTTCAGACAAACCACAAGCAGACAAAAGCCCTGCGTGCCAACTTCTGCTGTTTACATCTAGCCACATAGTCCCAGCGGCATCAGACATGTCAGACGCATAATCGCCTGTCATAAGAAAACGTAGATAATCTTTAGGCAATAATACTTTGGCGACCTTCGCAAAATTGTCGGGTTCGTGATTTTTGACCCATAACAATTTGGGAGCAGTAAACCCTGGCATCACAATATTACCAGTAACTTTTTGCACTTCAGGGACAGCCGACTCCAATGCTTTACATTCGGCTTCGCAGCGACCATCGTTCCAAAGAATTGCAGGGCGAATGATATTGTTGCCAGAATCCAATAAGGTTGCACCATGCATTTGGCCTGAAAGACCAATGGCTTTGATGTCTGCTAATGTGTGTTTGCCAGCAAGTTCATCCATTGCTGTACAAAATCCGATCCACCAGTCTTGAGGGTTTTGCTCAGACCAAAGTGGTTTAGGTCGGCTGACTTCGAACGAGCTTGATGCCGTATCGACTATGTCGCCTGACTCATTTGTTAACACTAATTTAATGCCAGAAGTGCCTAAATCGACGCCCAAAAACATAACTTCTCCTATTATTTTCGCAGACTATAGCAAGAAACATAGCCTATAGTGAAACCTGAAGATTAAAACGAAATTAAATAACAAAATAACGTAAAAAAAGGATGGTAACAAACGCTACATATTTGTAACAATAATATTTGAGAAATGTCGCCCACCGTATAGTGGGAAAAATTTGGGGACTGTTATGCATCACGCTAAACACAGTATTAGTTTGCTCTTTAACGCAAACAAAGTATTCGATAGACAGGTCATTGAAGGAATAGGACATTATTTACAATCTTCTAAAGTAAATTGGGACATCTACCTAGAAGAAGACTTGTTGACTCGCCTTGATAACGTTCAAGAGTGGATGGGTGACGGTATTATTGCCGATTTTGACGATCCAAAAATTCAGGCGGCGTTAGTCGGCGCTAAAGTACCTGTAATTGGGGTGGGTGGTTCCTACTCTAGGCTTGAAGACTATCCCAATGTGCCTTATGTCGCTACTGATAACTATGCTGTGGTTAAGTGCGCCTATGAGCATTTGAAGAAAAAGGGTATTGAACGTTTTGCATTTTACGGAGTGCCCGCTGATCAAGCGCATCGTTGGGCCAAGGAGCGTGAACAAGCAATGGTTGCCTTGTGCCAAGAAGATGGCTACGAATGTGCCGTGTATCGAGGCCATCCTACTCGACCAGAGACCTGGCAATACACAATGAATCGGTTAACCGAATGGATTGATGGGCTAGACAACCCCATTGGTATAGTGTCGGTAACAGATGCAAGAGCGAGACACTTGCTTCAGGCTTGTGAAAACGCTGGAAAGTTAGTGCCAGACAACATTTCTATTGTTGGTATTGACGATGACGATATTGCCCGTTTTTTAAGTCGTACCAGTTTAAGCTCAGTCACTCAAGGCTGTTTTGATATGGGCTTTCAAGCTGCAAAACTACTGCATAAACATTTAGCTAATCCCAATTTAGGGAACAAGCGGGTAATGGTTGCACCTGCAGGCGTTTCTGAGCGTCAGTCTACAGACTTTAAAGCCCTAAAAGATCCATTGGTAATTCAAGCCATGCATTACATTCGTCAAAATGCTTGTCGAGGCATAAAGGTTGAACAGGTACTTGATTTTGTTGGAATATCTCGTTCAAATCTTGAACAAAGGTTTAAGGAAGAGAGAGGGCATAGTATTCACTTTGAAATCCATAATGAGAAACTCGATAAGGCCAGCAAGTTATTAATAGAAACTGAACTGCCTACCAGCGAAGTTGCTCAGGTTTGTGGGTACCCTTCTTTGCAATACATGTATGCCGTATTTAAAAAGCATTATAACCAAACACCTAGAGATTACCGTTTAAATAGTGGCAATTCAGATACCGACTAACCCGTAATGGGCTTTTAGTCGGTTTGTTCGGGTAAGTATTTGTTGATTACGTCTTCAAGGGCTTTTTGTTTTATAGGTTTGGTTAAATAATCATTCATCCCTACCATTTTAGCTTTATCAAGATCTTCTCGCATAGCGTTAGCCGACAAGGCGCAAATAACCATATCTAAATGGCCTTCTTTGCGAATAGCTTGGGTCGCTTCATACCCATCCATAACGGGCATTTGAATATCCATTAAAACTAAATCATAGTGAGGGGAGTTGAGTACTTTAGTCACGGCTTGCTTGCCGTTTTCAGCAATGTCAAAGGTTAATCCTAATATACTTAGCATCTCCCCCGCCACAGCTTGGTTGATATGATTGTCTTCTACCAGTAACACATGACCAAGGTACTGTTTTTCGGACGCTGAGTCATCAATCGTTAGGCGCTCATCCAGTTCAGATACTTGCTCGCCGAATAGCTGGCAAATAAAGTGCGTCACTTTGTTCGGCAAAAATGGATGCACTAAGCAACTGGCCTGCCAAAACGATGTAAGTTGAATAGGCAATTTGTTGGGGTGGGTATTGGTTACAAAGCCCAGCTGCGAGGTTTTTTGAACAACCGCATCTATAATACTGTTAAATGTTTTAAATGCAGGCAGGCTCGCGACATCAATAATTACTGCATCATTGCTGGTTATTTGATTAACTGTACTGAGGATTTGCGAAGTAGGGAACTGATATTTTTCGCACTCAAATTTAGCTAAATATTTAGCATGTAATAAGCCTTTTCGTCCTTCGCTAAAATAGAACAACTTACCTTTTTCTATTTTAGTTTTGGGCATAATTGAGTGGCTACCCTGACGGGCTTCTAGGGTTAGATAAACTCTAAATGTACTGCCTTTACCCACTTCAGACTCAACCGTGATCCGACCGCCCATTAAGTTAATGAGCTGTTTTACAATAGATAGACCTAAACCTGTCCCGCCAAAGTTGCGGCTAGTTGAGCCATCAGCTTGAGTAAAAGAGTCGAACACTTTACTTAATTGTTCATTGTCCATGCCCATACCCGTGTCAATTACTTCTATGACTAGACTAGCGTGGTTTTCCATTGACGATGGCTGAGATAAAACGTTGACGCTTACGGTACCAGAAGAGGTGAATTTAACCGCATTGCTGCAAAGGTTTAGTAAAACTTGATTAATTCTTAGGGGGTCGCCCACCACCTTGGGAGGGACGTCAGGGTCCACATGAAATTTTACATTTAGATTTTTCTCATTGGCTTTGCTAGAGATATTGGCCAGTAAATTTGCCAGCACAGAATTGATCGAAAAGTTAACGTTTTCGATATCGAGCTTTCCAGCTTCAATTTTGGAAAAATCGAGAATATCGTTAATCAAAGACAGTAATATTTTCCCTGAATAAGCGACTTTATCTAATTTATCTCTTTGTACTTTCGATAAATCTGACCTGAGTACCAAATCAACCAGACCTATAATACCGTTCATAGGTGTGCGTATTTCGTGGCTCATATTTGCTAAGAACATACTCTTTGACGCTGTAGCCTGTTCAGCTTGCCTCTTAGATATGATTAGTTGCTGATTGAGCGCTTCCTGTTTGGCATTGAGCATTTGTGATTCTTCGAGGAGCAAAGTAGTTTGTTTATTTTTTTCATGAAAAACCGAGGCAGCTTGGGTTAATTGGCCAATTTCGTCTTGTCGTTTTAGCCCAAATAGGGTGTCAATGTCTTCACCTTTTGCAAGTTTTTGGAATACCCCTGTAATTTTCTCGACTGGCATCATAATTCGGTATAGCAAGAATAAGGCAGTGATAATCGCGATTAAGATCCCTACAACCGAGAATATGTCATTGCTTGTTTGAGTCTGATCTATTGAGCTTTTAACGTTTAAATTGGTCTCGGACAAATTTTCAGTCACTAAGCGATTTAGCTCTCTGGCCAAAAATAAAAACTCATTTGCCGAGCCTGCCATTACCACGTTGACTAAAAATAAATAGCCTCGCGTAATTTGAGTTAGTTGTAAAAAGTCTTTTTCAAGTTGGCTTAAATTATCTAGGGTGTTTTCGAAATTCGCATTTTTGCCAGCTTCGGTTTGTAACAATTGATTAGCCAGCTGCAACTGGCGTTTAAAGGAGCTAACTAATTCTTGCTCTGGGGTGGCTAGATATTGTTGGAGAAAATTTTGCGCACGAGAAACATGATATTTTATTTGGGTTAAGTCAGCTGATTCACCTCGGGCTTTTTTGTTATCTAGATCTTCAAAAAAGGTTGCCAGCTCAGTTAATACGCCAATTTTGTATATGTATTGCCGTTGAGTTCGACCTAAAACCACATTACCAAAGTTTTCGTCGTACTCTTGTAAGTGTGCCCGCATGCGGCTGATATAGTCTTGGTATAAGCTGGCTTGGTCGTCCTTTGCCGTGAGGGCTTCGAGTTTAATTAGGTTATTTTTATTGGTATCCATTAAAGCGTTGAAGCGGTTTACCGCAGATTCGCTAGCCGATTCTTTATAAATTAAAACATTACGCTGTAAATCGATTACGTCTCTTTCCAGTGAGCGCACTAAGCTGACTTTTATGACGGCTTCTTGGGTAAGATCTAAGCTTTTAACAAAAGTGTGTTGAATCCCTCTAGATAAAAATACCTGTGATGTCAGCACCGCAACAAGAATGGCCGACACCAAAATGATCTGGGATTTTATGGTTTTTAACACGTTTTACCTTATGAATTAGGAGCTAATGAACTCGTACCATTTCTGTACGCTGTAGTCGTAAGATGGCATGGCGGTATTCCAGACCGCTACGTTACTAAATCGCTTAACGTAACTGCCACCATTGCGTATGTTGCCCTTTTGAACTGATATTTTACCATCGGTCCCAGTTAGATTAGTAGCTGCAGGGAGGCCCTCGTACCAATAGTCCCATTCAGCTTGAGTCATATGTTGTTTTGACCGTTGAGGATTCGAAATATAGTAACCTTGGCGCGCAATAAACGCTCCTGGCCAACCAGAAAGCCACCAATTCATGTATTCGTAGGCAGCGTCTTTATTTCTGCCTTGGCAAGCAGAGCTTAAGCACATTACACCGTGCCATCCCCTGTAACCTTCTTTAGGGGCGGCAAAAGTAACGGGAATGCCCATGCCATTTAAGCTAGAAACACCAGGAGAAAACATACTTTGGATAACGACACGGCCTGTGCGCATGAAGTCTACCGACTCGGGTACCGAATTCCAAAAACCACTAAAATGCCTTTGGTTTTTCAGTTCAATGAGTACTTTAAACAGCTTGTCTATGTCGTCCTTACTCAAATTGCCAACATCGTTAAATTTAGCCAATCCTTGAGCTTGGGTAGCGAGCGCTAAATCAAATAGCCCTATCGTGGGAGCATTAACGATACCCACTTTGCCTGCATAGCGTGGGTCGACTAGCCATCCCCAACTTTCGGTTTTGTAGGCCTCTCCCGGGCTTATGATGTTTGTGTTGTACCCAAATGAATCAACATTGTGTACGTAAGGCAAAAAGCTCATTTGGTCAGTATGGTTTTCGCCTAAGCTACCGTCTTTTTGAATATGAAGTATTTTGTAAGGCGCGTCGCCCGCCCCAAGTTTTGCATCAGGCGCGACTTTACCCGTTTTACACAGTGGATTTATTTCGTCCCAATAACTAATACGCTTTTTGTCTATAGCCTGAATGGAGCCAGAAGCCCATAAAGGCCTGATGCTATTTGACCATTGTTCGTATAAATCAAAGCTACGCGGATTCATACTGGCTTTTTGCAGGACAGCGGCACTGCCTTTAGGGTGAAAATTAACATCAATCCCTAGGTCCTGCATCGCTTGTTCACGAATTTGAGGTTGCAAGGTCACGTGAGTACCCAGCACCTTTATACTGGTTTTTTGTTTTGCAAATACGTAGGGCGCACTCGATAAACTCGCTACGCCAGCGGCGGCTTTTCCGATAGATTTTAGGGCTTGTCGTCGATTTAATTTTTTTGACAGACTTGCAGAAGTCACCTTACTGTCCATATGTATCCAGTCTCAACCAAAGAGTTGTTCCATAAATCTAGAGTATAACGAGACGTCTCGCAATTAAAGTTGATGTTTTTTCAATAACCTAGCGGTTGATCGCCGCTACTCTATTTTGAGGGACGTAAACCCGAGCTAGATAGTTTATTCAGCGTAGAACTTGTGTTGAAATTTGAGGGTTTTCTGCTGGGTGCCGTCATTTATTAAAACTGATATGCGGTACTGTTCTTGATCACTAAAGGGTAAGGTCGCTAAATAGTAAATGGCTTTTCCTTCAGTCACTTTTTTGAAAGACAGCTTTTTAACCGTGCCCAGTAGATTTTTAGCTTCACCGCTGAGTAGCAATGACTGGGGCTCTTGGGTAGTTTTGTCTAAAACAGATATGTTGATAAGGCCATTAAATTTACTGCGAACTATGTCATATTGCTTGGCTACTTCTGGCGTCAAAAACGTAGTGTTAAGCGCAATGTAATGTACATCCCAATCGGCCAAAGATACTTTTTGTTCAGCGAGCGTATGAGCACTGAACAAGCTCACTAGTATCAAACTAACGTTTAACCAATATGCTCCCAGTGATTTGACCACCCTAAAAGATCCCAAAGATATCTCCCAATAACTTTTGTAAAAATAACAGAAGGATAATAACAACCATCACAGATAAATCTAAGCCACCCATCTCAGGTAGTTTTCTACGAATGGGCGCTAGCATAGGCTCGGTTAATTGGGCTAAAACAACTTCCATAGGGTTACGCCCTTGGCTGACCCAACTTAAAATCGCACGCAGAATAAGTACGTACATCAGTAAGGTTAGGGCTTCTTTTAGCACCATGACCAATGCAACAATAATGAGAAACACTGGGTCGACACCCGTTCCACCTGCAACGAGTGTTAGCACCAATATTTTTGCTGCTGCTACCAGTATAGCCAGAACAAGTGTGGCTGTGTCTAACCGCCCTAGGGCAGGTAATACTCTGCGTAATGGGCCAACTATAGGGTGGGTCGCTTTTACAACAAACTGGCTAAACGGATTATAGAAATCTGCACGGGCAAACTGTAACCAAAGTCGTAATAAAACAACCATTAAATATAAATCGAAGATAGTGCTAATTAAAAACTGTACTGAACTCATTTAAATACTGCCTTAAGGTTAAAACTGGTTAGCCATTTCTTTGGCCCTAGCAATGGCGGCTTGCATCGCGCCAGAGACGATGCCTTCGATCCCGGCATGTTGAAAATGTTCTATCGCTTTGGCGGTCGTCCCGCCTTTAGATGTAACTTGGGTGCGTAAAGTACTTAATTCAACCTCTGGATTCTGGCAAACCATTTCAGCTGAACCCAACATGGCTTGTTGTACTAGCTTTCTTGCCGTTGGGCGGTCGAATCCTTGGGACTCCATTTCTTTTTGCATTGCTTCTAAAAATAAGAAGAAATACGCTGGGCTGCTGCCTGCGGCCGCAGTGACACCATCGATCATTTTTTCATCTTCTACCCAAGCAATTTCACCGACTTGGCTCAATAGCTCCCCCGCAAATAATTTGTCTGGTGCAGATATCGCTGAATTTGCGTACAGGCCTGTCATGCCTTTACCTATGGCGCTAGGGGTATTGGGCATAGTACGGATGACAAACACCGAAGGGCCCAAAAGTTGTTGCAGTCTTTGGCTTGGGATCCCGGCAGCAATAGACACGAATAGTTTGCCTGCTAATTCACTTGATTCGGCAAGTTGACTACAGACATCAGCCATGATTTGCGGCTTAACGGCTAACACTATGCTGTCGGCAAACTCAGCTGCCTGCTGATTGTCTTGGGTAATTTGAATGGAAAAATCGGCTTGCAGCGCGGTTAATTTTTCAAGTGAGGGGTTGCTTGCCATAATCATACTGGGTGGGTAGCCATTTTTGACTAAGCCGCTAATAATACTTCGGGTCATATTACCCGCACCGATAAAGCTGACGTTTCTATGTTGCATTAAATTTTTTCCTGTTTATTTGGACGGGGGCCGAAAATACCTGTACCCACTCTGACCATAGTACTGCCACACCTTATGGCTTGCTGCATGTCACCCGACATCCCCATGGATAAAGTATCGATATCTGGGTAACGGCTTTGCAAGTCTTTGAATAAGTCTTGCATCTTGGTAAAGCTGGCCAGCATCGCTTGTTCTGATTGGTTTGCCATCGGTATTGTCATTAGACCGCGTAAGGTTAAATTGGGTAAGCTTTGAATAGCACTCGCCAAGCTATCTAATTCACTCACGGCTACGCCTGACTTGTTTTCATCTTGGTCGATATTAACTTGAATACATAGGTTTAACGTGCGCCTTACGCTGCGTTGCTCGCTTAAACGCCGCGCAATCTTTATCCGGTCAACTGTATGCACCCAATCAAAGTTTTCTGCCACAAGGCGGCTTTTGTTTGATTGCAGTGGACCAATGAAGTGCCACTCGATATCGGTATGGCTAGCTAAGGTTTTTATCTTATCTAGCGCCTCTTGCACATAGTTTTCACCAAACAAACGTTGTCCCGCTTCATACGCTTGAACAATATCGGATACGGGTTTTGTTTTACTTACAGCTAGTAATTTTACTGAATTTAAACGACGATTAGCCTCTTGGGTAGATCGCTGAATACTGGCCTGTGTGCTTTTTAAACGTTCTGCTATGTTTTCCATATTGGATTGAACTATACGGAGTATTTTGCGTGGATATTACCGAACTTTTGGCCTTTAGTGTGAAAAATAAGGCTTCTGATTTACATCTTTCTGCGGGATTGCCGCCAATCATTCGAGTAGATGGCGAAATGCGTCGACTCAATGTTCCTGCGTTGGAGCACAAAGAGGTGCACAGCTTGATCTTCGAGATTATGAATGACAAGCAACGTAAAGAATATGAAGAAAATTTAGAAACAGACTTTTCATTTGAAGTAAAAGACTTATCTCGATTTAGGGTGAATGCGTTTGTGCAAAACCGAGGTGCGGCTGCCGTGCTGAGGACGATCCCAAGTGAAATCTTGAGCTTAGATGACCTAGGTGCACCGCAAATTTTCAAAGACATCATTAATCAACCCACTGGCATAGTCTTAGTGACCGGAGCCACTGGCTCCGGAAAAAGTACCACCCTAGCGGCCATGGTCGATCACATCAACAGCACCAAACGAGAGCACATACTCACAATTGAAGATCCAATAGAGTTTGTGCATGAAAATAAGCTGTCTTTAATGAATCAAAGAGAAGTACATCGCGATACCCATAGTTTTAACAATGCGTTACGTTCGGCTTTACGTGAAGATCCTGACGTTATTCTGGTGGGTGAACTACGTGATTTAGAAACCATTCGTTTGGCTATATCGGCTGCCGAAACGGGGCATTTAGTGTTTGGTACTTTACATACCAATTCAGCACCAAAAACCATCGATAGGTTAATTGATGTGTTTCCCGCCGCCGAAAAATCCATGATCCGCTCTATGTTATCAGAGTCGTTGCGAGCCGTTATTTCGCAAACCCTTCTTAAGAAAACGGGAGGAGGGCGAGTTGCAGCTCACGAGATCATGTTAGGTATTCCCGCTATCCGAAATTTAATCCGAGAAGACAAGGTTCCGCAAATGTATTCGGTGATCCAAACTGGTCAAGCGCATGGCATGCAAACTATGGATCAGTGTTTACAGAACCTAGTTGCTCAGGGGTTGATTACGCCTCAAGATGCTGCGGCAAAATCAATAGATAAAAAGCCTTCGATGGGATTCTAAGGAGACCAAAAATGGAGTTAGCCCCTTATTTACAAGCCATGAAAGACGCAGGAGCCTCGGATTTATTTATCACGGTAGGCTTTCCTGTCAGTGCTAAAGTAAACGGCCAAATGACACCCATTGGCGGTGCACCTTTGTCTGAAGAAGATGCTTTGGCACTAGTACACGACGCCATGACGGCCAAGCAGCAGCAAGAGTTTGCAGACAGTAAGGAGTGCAATTTTGCTATAGCAAAAGACACAATTGGTCGCTTTCGTTGCAGTGCTTTTTGGCAGCGCGATCAAGCTGGTATGGTGGTTAGGCGGATTGTCACGCAAATTCCTAACGTCGACGATCTCGGCCTGCCCGATGTATTAAAAGACGTGATTATGTCAAAGCGTGGGCTGTTGCTATTCGTGGGTGCAACGGGTACCGGTAAATCGACCTCACTCGCGGCTCTGATGGGCCATCGCAATCACCATTCTAAAGGTCATATTTTGACCATAGAAGATCCCATAGAGTTTGTGCATGAACATGCAAATTGTGTTGTGACGCAAAGGGAAGTGGGTATAGACACTAAATCATTCGATGATGCGTTGAAAAGCTCGTTGCGACAAGCCCCAGATGTCATCCTTATTGGCGAAATACGCTCAATGGAAACCATGGAATACGCTATGTCGTTTGCCGATACGGGCCACTTGTGCGTAGCAACCTTACATGCCAATAATGCCAATCAAGCGATTGAACGTATCATGCATCTAGCGCCCCCTGAGCAGCACGAAAAGCTTAGGTTTGACTTGAGTTTAAATATGCGCGCAATTGTTGCCCAGCAACTCGTGCCCACGCCTGATGGCAAAGGTCGGGTAGCGGCAATCGAAATTTTACTTAATTCGCCCCTCGTGACTGATTTGATCCAAAGAAACGAGATTGGCAGTCTAAAAGAAGCCATGCGTAAAGGCAAAGAAATGGGCATGCAAAGTTTTGATATGGCCTTGTACGATTTGTACAAAGCTGGAAAAGTCACCTTAGAACATGCGATTCACCATGCAGACTCGCCAAATGACTTACGACTCATGATTAAATTAGATTCTGACGAAGGAAATACTCTGGGTTCCCTGTCTAATGTATCAATAGACATGGATTAATTGGGGATCTCAATGCAATTTATATTCAGTGATAGCGACAGATTAAAGGTACATCAAATTCAGCAAGTACTCGAAGGGCAAGGTATTGAATGCTTTTTAAAAAATGAGTTTGCCATAGGCGCCATGGGAGAAACGGCTCCTTTAGACTCATTGCCTGAGGTCTGGTTACTCGACGCCAGCAATGCAAGTAAAGCTAAACACATTATCGAGCAATTTGAATCCCCTCCCCAGTGCTCAAGCACTTGGGTGTGCAAAAACTGCCAAGAAACAAATGAGCCTACGTTTGAAATTTGTTGGCAATGCGGAGCAAGTGCGCCAACCATTTAACCCTTACTTGGTTAAAAAATGTAACTGGGTATTAAGGGGCCTTTACCTCTACAAATTTGGCTGCTAGAGTCGTGCCTGACGTTTTAGGGACAGGTAACAGTAGTGAAAGTACTCATTAGCGCAATTTGGATTTCGAGTGTATTGCTTGCATTTTATGTGGGCGCATATCTGCAAAGTTCATCTACTTCAAATGCAAACAATTTCCAGCAAACCAAGCTTGCAGACGAGCTACTTAGCGCGTTTTCACAACCGAACATGGCTAATACCGAGAATGCCTATGACACAGCATCAGTCGCCTTTGAAACAGATGATGTTGTCGCACAGCTACTCGAACCTTTAGAAGGAGATTATGCTTTTTCTAACGTAGTGAATACGTGGAATATGATGGCATCCTTAGACCAACAACAAGTGCTCCAGACCCTCAACAGCTTGACGAATCAACTCGACGATAAGCAATCAGAAAGACTGTTCCAACTGTTATTTGGTAAGTACGTCGAGCAGTCCCCCCTAGATGCTATGCATTACGCTCAAAACAGTAGCGTTTCAGATAGGCTTAGAGCAAGACTACTTAGGCGTGCGTTACCCGCCTACATCAAGGCCGACCCAGAGGGGGCGTTGATGTGGTATAAAAATCAAGATGAATCTCTGGGCAGCAGTTATTCTAATATGACTCGCCTTTTTCACGAGTTAGCCAAACAGGATGTTGACCTTGCCTTAGAGCAACTATTCGAATTACCAGAAGAATTATCGGCTAGAGGCGCCGTACGTGGTGTGATTTTAGAGTTGTCGAAAGACCATGATTTTATTGATGTGGTCGATAAATTTTCTGGACAAGGTGATGATCGCAATGTGACTAATCTGATCGCAAAATGGCCCAATTCGCGATTAGACGAAGTGAGTACATGGATAAATCAAGTAGAGTCGGTTGACGCTAGGCGTGAGTATTCTCGCAATTTGCTGTACGAGTGGTTGGGCAATGACTCAAGAGCGGCCACCGATTGGTATATGAATAATGCTACCGAGGTGCCTGAAGACGTCAGAGTTAAGCGTATCTTGAGCGCGTGGCCAAGGCGAGATTTAGAGCCTGCATTAAATTGGTTGCAGTCGCAAACCAACATAGATCAAGCAGAGATGACCAAAACGCTTTTGTCTAGACACAC
This sequence comes from uncultured Paraglaciecola sp., assembly GCA_947498355.1. Lineage (GTDB taxonomy): Bacteria > Pseudomonadota > Gammaproteobacteria > Enterobacterales > Alteromonadaceae > Paraglaciecola. The sequence continues at coordinate 19,593 of CANMKA010000011.1, forward strand.
CTCTTCTTCTCCTGCTGTGGTTGAGGCCAATCTAACCTTGCTTGAGCCGTACCCCAAACAATACCTGTCGATTGCTAAAAAGCTGTACCGAACGTATAAAAAAATGGACCCAGCAAAAGCTGAAGCATTTGTCGAAGGCAGCCCCCACAAACAAATTTTGGCTCCAGCAATTAGCAAATATGAACAGTTTTTGGCTGATTACTACCAAAAAAATTAGAGCCAGTTGTGTTGTTCAATCTGCATGCTGAGTGACCACTTATTTACACTGATTGGTATTGCCAAGGCAATGAGATTAGACATCAACAGCTGCTATTCACATAATCTTAATTGGTTTCATTCTTCCCTTTAGATAGACTAGGGACCTGTTTTGAAAGTATTTGCCCAAATCATGGTCTAATACTAGAACCTATCAACTGGAATAAGCATGAAGTTACTGTCAAAAACTAAACTATTGTTAATTGGCTCTATTAGCCTACTGTCATTTACTGCTGCCGCCGAAAAAGCACAAAATAACTTTGAAGCCCTAGAAAAGAAGATTGAAACGACCTTACAAATGGAGGTTGAGTCTATTGGCGATTCACCTGTCACGGGTTTATTGCAGGTGCTAACCGCGAGAGGTCTGTTTTACACCAGCCTTGACGGAAATTATTTTTTGCAGGCGAATATCTACAATTTAGATGAAGATATGCGTAACGAAACCGATGCAGCTATGTCAGGTTTACGCATTGAAGGTCTAGAAAAATTTACCGATAGCGTTATCGAATTTAAAGCAAAAGACGAAAAATATGTCGTCAATGTTTTTACTGATATCACGTGTGGTTACTGCCGTAAACTTCACAATGAAATGAGTCAGTACAACGACTTGGGGATTACAGTTCGCTATTTGGCTTTCCCTAGAGCAGGTATTAACAGCCAACCCTACAACGACATGGTTTCTGTCTGGTGTGCAGACGACCCACAAAAGGCCATGACAGACGCGAAAAATGGTACGCAAATACCCAACAAGTCTTGCTCTACTAAAGTAGCCGAGCAATACACCTTTGGGCAAAAGATTGGAGTACAAGGTACGCCTAATATTGTGATGCCAGATGGGTCTGTTGTACCGGGTTATCAGCCTGCTCCAGTATTAGCTCAAGCCCTACAAGCCGCGTTATAATTTTTCTATTTTTAGGGTTCAAGCTTTATTTAATTTAGCGGCTTGAATCCTAGCTCTTTGTTTGGATTAATCTTTATGTCAGCGGTGCAAATCACACGCAGAACCCCATTAAGTCAGCCTCATTTCCCCAATACTCTCCATCCTAGATTAAAGCAGTTGTATGCCAACCGTGGTATTGGTGATGCAGAAGACTTAGCCCGTAGCGCCAAATCTCTATTGCACTATCAAGCGTTAAAGGGCACAGATAGCGCAGTGGCATTACTCGTCGATGCCATTCAACAGGCTAAGCGGATTATGATAGTGGGCGACTTTGATGCTGACGGTGCAACCAGCACAGCCTTGAGTCTATTGTCTTTACAGGCTATGGGGGCTAAATATTGTGATTACCTAGTACCCAACCGCTTTGATTTTGGTTATGGATTAAGCCCTGAGATTGTTGAAGTTGCGGCCACTAAGCAGGCTGAAGTGATTATCACAGTTGATAATGGCATCAGTTGCTTTGATGGTGTCAGCAAGGCTAAATCACTGGGAATGCAAGTGATTATAACGGATCATCACTTGGCTGCTGAATCTCTCCCAGAAGCTGACGCTATCGTTAACCCTAATCAGCCCGACTGCGACTTTCCGTCTAAGAATTTAGCGGGAGTGGGGGTCGCGTTTTATTTAATGCTGGCGTTACGCGCTGAACTAAAAGCCATAGGGTGGTTCGACACTCAGCAATTGGCTGTACCCAATTTAGCGGAGCTACTCGATTTAGTCGCCCTAGGGACAGTTGCAGATGTCGTACCTTTAGATAAAAATAATCGAATTTTAGTGCATCAAGGTTTACAGCGTATTCGCAGTGACCAATGCCGACCGGGTATTCAAGCGCTATTAGATGTAGCCAGTCGTGACAGAAAACGTTTGGTTGCGTCTGATTTAGGCTTTGTACTCGGGCCAAGATTAAATGCGGCTGGAAGATTAGACGATATGTCATTAGGCATTGAATGCCTGCTCACTCAAGACCAAGGCAAAGCTCGGCAAATCGCAGTACAGTTAGACAGTCTCAATCGCGAACGTCGAGAAATTGAAGGGTCGATGCAAACCGAGGCCGTGGCCTTACTCGACGAGTTAGATTTTGCCGAAGGGGGTATGCCCTATGGTTTGGTGTTGTATAAACAAGACTACCATCAGGGCGTCATTGGCATACTCGCAGGTCGGATTAAAGATAAGTACTATCGCCCGACCATCGCTTTTGCTCATCAAGATGAGCATACCTTAAAAGGTTCAGCTCGCTCTATTCCCGGATTACATATTCGCGATTTACTCGAAACCATCAGCCTGCGCCATCCCAACTTAATTGATAAATTTGGTGGTCATGCTATGGCTGCAGGCTTGAGTTTGCCAGTGAGTAATCTCAAAGATTTTGAGCAAGTATTTCATGACGTCGCCCAAGAGCTACTTAAAGACAAGCCTTTAGGTGGAGAGCTACTTAGTGATGGCGAGCTAGATATCCAAGATTTGTCTTTGGCCTTTGCCAACGAGCTTAAAAGCGCTGGGCCTTGGGGCCAAGGTTTCCCCGAACCGCTATTTGACGGTGACTTTCAAATAATGGACCAAAAGCTGGTGGGCAGTAAGCACCTTAAAATGATGGTAAAGCACCCTAGTGGTTTATTATTAGATGCCATCGCATTTAACGTTGATACCCAAGTGTGGCCCGATTTTGCCTGTAAGCAGGTTACCTTAGCCTACAAGTTAGACATTAATGAATTTCGTGGCAGAACTAGTTTACAACTTATGGTTGAGGGGTTAGTACCACAGCCGTCAGTCTAAGTCCTTAAAGGCAAACTCGTGCAAGTATTTATTGGCGGGCGGTTAGGTGCTAAACTGATTGGCCCAGTCATCAAAAAGTAGGTAAGCGTTCCCTATGGCAAAGAAATCTGATGTTGAAAAACTACTAGATAAACACGACAACCTTACTCACTCAGAAGACATGAAAGTAGTGTCTCACGTGCAAAGACAAGACGATGACTGGTATATCAATACCTTGATGATTGACAATATTGACGTTCCGTTTAAATTCCGCCGCCGTAAGTCTTATAAAAACCTTGAAGGTGCGAGAGTCAATTTAACCTACTATCCAATCGTTGAAGATATTGCTGGCATGGACTTCGAAGTGATGAAAGTCGTGCGGATTAAAGTCAGTTAAAGGTTTTCTAGTTTGAGTTCCTCGCTGTGCTAAATGATTATATGCAGGCCTTTGTTTTACATAGGCGGGCATATCGAGAAAGCAGTTACTTGTCTGACTTTTTTACTCTAGAAATGGGTAAGGTGAGCGCTGTAGTCAAAGGTGTGAGAGGCAAAAAAGGCGATAAAAAAAGCCTATTGCAAGCCTTTCAGCCCCTGCTGATTGTCGCGACCGGGCGTCACGAATTACGCAATGTGAATCACTTAGAAGCCGCCGGTGGTATGCTTAACCTGCAAGGTAATCAGTTGTTCTGTGCTATGTACATAAACGAATTACTCAATCGCCTGTTACCCAAAGAAGTGCCACACCCAGAGTTATATCAGATATATGCTGAGACCTTAGCCAAGCTAAAATTCGATATGAACATTGAGCCCATTTTACGTGAATTTGAACTCAATCTGCTCGACGACTTAGGCTATGGTTTAGACTTGAGTTGCGAATACGACACCCAAGTTCCCATTAGTAAAGAATATGATTACTGTGTCGTTCCAGAACAAGGTTTGCAACGTATAGTTAAGCAGGTTGTCCCAGGCAACCGTTTTAGTGGTGAGTCTATAATGAATATGCGCGAGCAACACTGGGATCCCCAAAGTTTACATTGCGCAAAGCGCATCAACAGAATGTCCTTGAGTCATATTCTTGGACACAAACCCTTAAAAAGTAGAGAGCTGTTTTTATCAGCCTCGCAGATTACCCGTAAGAGATAACATGAAAGACCTATTACTTGGTGTGAATATCGACCATATCGCCACCCTTAGAAACGCCCGAGGCACCCAATACCCAGATCCTGTGCATGCTGCAGACATTGCCGAACGCGCGGGAGCCGACGGAATTACCGTGCATTTACGCGAAGACAGACGCCATATTACCGATCGTGACGTTCAATTACTGCGCCAAACCATTCAAACTCGAATGAATTTAGAAATGGCCGTGACTGACGAGATGTTAGAGATTGCCGAGCAGACTAAACCCGCTTACTGTTGTTTGGTGCCAGAGAAGCGTGAAGAACTCACCACTGAAGGAGGCTTAGATGTTGCGGGCAACTTACCGCGCATGAAAGCCGCATGTGAGCGCTTAGCCAAAGCAGGGATTTTAGTGTCTTTGTTTATCGATGCAGATAAACAACAAATCGATGCTGCGGTTGCCGCAGGAGCCCCTTACATAGAGATCCATACCGGCCAATATGCCGAAGCAACCGACTCAAAACAGCAAGCCCACGAGCTGGCTATATTGGTTGAGGGTATTCAATATGCCAGTCAGCAGGGCTTAATTGTCAATGCTGGGCATGGTTTGCATTATCACAATGTGAAGCCGATTGCTGCTATTCCTGAGTTGTACGAGCTGAATATAGGCCATGCGATTATTGCTCGCGCCGCCATTGAAGGGTTGTATAAAGCCGTGGCAGATATGCGTCGACTGATGCAAGAAGCCCGAGCTTAAGATATGATAGCTGGGCTAGGAACAGATATTGTCGAGATAGAGCGCATTGAGCAGACCCTTGCTCGCACTGGGCGCTTTGCTCAGCGTATTTTAACCGACAACGAAATGGCTATTTTTAGTGACCATAACTTTCCAGCCCGCTATTTGGCTAAGCGTTTTGCGGTGAAAGAGGCGGCCGTGAAGGCGTTAGGCACAGGCATTGCCGAAGGTGTTAGCTTTCAAGACATTGATGTGCAAAATTTAGCCTCTGGCCAACCTAAGTTGGTCTTGTCGGGTAAGTTCGCCGAAATATGCGAAAAACGCGGTATTACCAAGAGTTTTGTGTCGATTTCTGATGAGCAAACCTATGCCACAGCCACGGTTTTGTTGGAGTATCGGTAGGCGTTAGTGAACAAAGTCGAGTCTAACACTAACCTTCAAACCGCTCTGATTTCGATCTAAAATTAACTAGGGGGCGTAAAACGCCCAATTCGATTGCTTTACCAAAAATAATAACACGACAGGTGTCAGATGGTTTCTATTCGCACAGTTCATGAAGAACAACGCCCACCCTTCGAAGTATGGCTTGAACAGCTAGATTTACCAGACACCACCAAAGATAAGTTACGCTCCCTGTCGGATAAACCAGATACCCTATTAGTCGGTCAAGAAATGGTTGAAATACTCCATCAATTACATATGGATGACGAAACCTTACAAGCGGCTTTGGTTTACCCCTATTGCGAAAATCACCAACTGACTCCCGAACAGATTGAGGAGAGGTTTGGCAGTGAAATTGCTAAATTGATTTTAGGCGTACGCAAGATGGACGCCATTAAGTCTTTGCATACTCGTGCTAATAGCAGCCGAAAAAACGATGAAAACCAGATAGATAATGTCAGGCGTATGTTGCTCGCTATGGTTGAAGATGTGCGGGCGGTAGTGTTAAAACTGGCCGAGCGTATTTGTGCCTTACAAAAAGTCAAAGATGAAGACGAAGAAACCCGAGTTCTTGTTGCCCGAGAGTGTTCTACTATTTATGCGCCACTAGCAAATCGACTAGGGATCGGCCAGCTTAAATGGGAACTGGAAGATTTGTCTTTTCGGTATTTACACCCTGATACCTATAAAAAAATTGCCAAATTACTTGATGAAAAACGCATGGATCGAGAGCAATATATCGCAGATTTTGTTGATGAATTGCAAGGCGTGTTAGATGAGCAAAATATTAAAGCCAAGGTATACGGTAGACCCAAGCATATTTATAGCATCTGGAAAAAGATGCAGAAAAAACACCTCAGCTTTGACCAATTATACGACATTCGAGCGGTACGGGTTATCGCCGAACGCTTGCAAGATTGCTATTCGGCCCTAGGCGTAGTGCATGCCAATTGGAAGCATATCCCCCAAGAGTTTGACGATTATATCGCCACACCTAAACCAAACGGTTATCAGTCTATTCATACTGTCACCCTAGGCAAAGAAGGTAAAACCATTGAAATTCAGCTGCGTACTAAGCAAATGCATGACGATGCTGAACTGGGAGTCGCCGCTCACTGGCGCTATAAGGAGGGCGCAGCGGTAAGCCGTTCGGCCTATGAAGAACGGATTAATTGGTTACGTAAAATCTTGCAGTGGCAAGAAGAAGTGTCAGACACAGGCGATTTAGTCGAAGAACTACGCAGTCAGGTGTTTGACGACAGAGTGTATGTGTTTACGCCTAAAGGCGATGTAGTTGACTTGCCTCTTGGCTCAACGCCTTTGGACTTCGCCTATTACATTCACTCGAATGTTGGGCACAGATGCAATGGCGCAAAAGTGAGTGGCAAAATAGTGCCTTTCACCTATCAATTGCAAACCGGTGACCAAGTTGAGATTTTAACTGGGAAACACTCTAACCCTAGTCGCGATTGGATGCATCAAGGCTTAGGGTATGTTTATTCATCTCGTGCTAGAGCAAAAATTCATACCTACTTCAAAAAACAAGATAGAGATAAGAATATTCAAGCGGGTAAAGAGATCCTCGACCGCGAATTGTCCAAGCTTAGTCTTGACAGTAAAACCAGCGAAACTGCTATCGAGCGCTTCAATATGCAGTCTTTGGATGACTTGTACGCCGCAATTGGTGGTGGCGACTTACGCATTATGCAAGTGGTGCATTATATTCAGCAAAAGCATGCACCTGCCTCTGAAGCCAGTACAGAACCCAAATTTAAACCCAGACGCCCCACTTCAGCCAAGAGTAAAGCCGATAGTATAGTCGTTGAAGGGGTGGGTAATCTGATGAATCAAATTGCCGGCTGTTGCCAACCTTTACCTGGCGAAGTGATTTTGGGATACATCACCCAAGGCCGTGGCGTTAGTGTGCACAGAGAAGATTGTGATGTGCTGAATAAACTTTTAGATACCAGTCCAGAGCGCGAAATAGAAGTAAACTGGGCGAGTGAAGTACAAGGCGCGTTTCAAACAAAAGTACAAGTATTTAGTACTGACCGACCCGGGGTTTTGCGTGATGTGACCACTGTACTCGCCAATGAAAAGGCCAGTTTGTTGGGGGTAAATAGCTTCAGTGATCCAAGCCAAAATAGCGCTAAAATTGAGTTAACACTTGAAGTCAAAGATTTACATACCTTGTCTAAAACCATTAGCCGTATTCAGCAAGTTAAAGGGGTGTTAGACGTCTTCAAGGTAGAAAACTAAATGCATAATCTAGACAGGTTACCCAGCCTTGAACGATTGCTTGCGGTCATGGTCGCACTGCGCGACCCAGAAACTGGTTGTCCTTGGGATAAACAACAGACTTTCGAAAGCATTATTCCCCATACGATTGAAGAGGCTTATGAAGTAGCTAATGCAATTCTTCACGAGGATACTCTTGCAGTAAAAGATGAGTTGGGCGACTTATTGTTTCAGGTGATTTTTTATGCCCAATTGGCTCAAGAGCAAGGTGATTACGACTTTTTAGATGTAGTGGATAATTTGTCAGATAAATTGATCCGTCGTCACCCCCATGTGTTTGCTAACGATGGACAAGTAAATCCAGAGCAATTAGATGCCCAGTGGCAAGCAATCAAGCAGCAGGAGCGTCAAGCAAAAGGGCAAGGCAAAGATACCAGCGTCTTAGCGAATCTTTCTGCTGGTATGAGCCCGCTGTTAAAAGCCGATAAATTGCAAAAGCGTTGTGCCAAAGTTGGATTTGATTGGCCTGAACTCGAACCTGTGGTCGATAAAATCAAAGAAGAAATTGATGAAGTCTTGGTCGAAATTAATGCCCCCAGTCCTAAACCACAAGCGATTGAAGACGAGGTGGGGGATTTGCTATTTGCTGTAGTAAATTTAGCTCGCCATGCTGGGGTCAATCCAGAGCTAGCACTGATAAAAGCAAATAATAAGTTTGAAAGGCGTTTTCGTCAGGTTGAGCAAAAAGTCGAAAAACAGTCTTCTTTGCAAGAAGCCAGTTTAGCCGATATGGAACTCGCGTGGCAGCAAGTAAAAGCCCAAGAATAAACAATACCTAGGTAAGGCTACCAATTTTCTCCCTTGCCAGTGGCCGCCCAAAAAATCCCACCGTAAACATGAGCTATAAACATAGGGTCAGTATAGGCAGCGCCCAAGTGGCCTAAACTGGTATAAAAGCTGCGCCCTCCGTCAAAATTCTGATACCAAGCTATGGGGTGAAATTGCCCCATTCCTTTGCCTTCTAACCCCCTGTCTTTCCATATTGCATAAGGTTCGTAGGTTTGCTCGTCTACTGTTAGTAAGTAATTAAGTTTGCCGGATGTTTCTTTGCCAAATTCGTAGTATTCATCTGTCCAAGTAAAGTGCTTGGGTAGGGTTTCCATACCAATGAATTGGTGATTTTCGACCCGTAACTTGGCAGTCTGAATTCTTGGGTGGATAATAAAGCGCCTACCCAAGAGTTTTCCGTACCACTCCCAGTCATATTCGGTGGCTGCTGCACTGTGAATACCCACAAACCCTTTGCCAGACTGAATGAAGGCCTCCATGGCTTTTTGTTGGGCTTTATTAAGCACGTCTCCAGTAGTATTTAAAAAAATAATGACTTGGTATTGCTTAAGTTTTTCTGGGGTAAATATGCCAGCGTCTTCATGCCAAGTTAACGTAAAATTATGTTGCTTTGATAAGGCTTGCAAGCCAGCCACTCCCTCTAAGATGGAAGAATGATGAAAGCCTTGAGTTTTAGTAAATAACAGGGCCTCAAATTGTTTAGCTTGGAGGACTTGGCACGAGAGTAAGCCCCAAAATAGGGTGAAAATAGCAAATGCTCTAATAGGGGTCATGCGAACCTCGCTTGGGTAAGGCAAGTTGTATTTGATTGAGGGGAAACGACTAAAGCCTATCAATATTACGGGAAAAGATAACTAAGTTTATTCGGATTCTACTCTATTTCTACCCTTTTCTTTTGCTCGGTATAGCAGCAAGTCAGCCTTGTCTATGTAGGGTTGAATATCTTGGCAACCGTTGGGTATTTGGGTTATGCCGATAGAGGCCGTCGTAGTGATGCTATTTGGGTCAAGTTCTATGTTATGTTGTTCTATTGTTTGTCTGAGTCGTTCGGCAATCTCAGTGGCTTGGTTCAAAGGGGTATCACCAAGAAATACGACAAACTCTTCACCGCCAAATCTAGCCAATAGATCATGTTCGCGAATGCCGTCAGATAAGATATTGACTACGCTTATCAGTACTTTATCTCCCGTTGCGTGTCCATATTTGTCATTAATTTTTTTAAAAAAATCTAGGTCTACCATTAAAATACATGAGCTGCTTTTTTCTCTATTTAATCGCGTTAGCTCTAGGCTAACGCGCTTTAAAAAGGCCCTTCGGTTTAAAGCGCCGGTTAGAAAGTCAGTATTTGCGGCTAAGTTTAATTTTTCGTTGGCTTGATTGAGCTCGGCAACTTTTGCTTGAAGAGATAAGGTTTTTTCTTCGACTAAACGTTCGAGTTGAAGGTTTCGGTTTTCAAGCTCTAATCTAGCACTGTCTCTTTGGGTCGTGCGAATAATTACTTTGTCTAGGGTATTATTGTAAGCCCGCATTAAGTCGGTTAGCTCAGTATCATCATTCGAGGTTTTGTGGCTAATTGGGACTTTCCCGCTGTAAATTTTTTCAACACTATCGAAGCGCAAATTGAATATCGAGGTATAGAGTTGTCCCACAGGAAAGCCAATTAACCTGCGGCCAACGATTAGTATTATCAGCGCTAAAAATAGTGACTTGATCACTGCATTGGCTAAAATAAACACTATGTTGACTTTAATTCGTTGCCAAACCACAGACTGGTTGGCAACTAGCGTTATGGTACCTAAATTCATATCGGCATTTTGGCCATTACTAAAGATAATTGGCGCTGAAAAACGGATGGCGTGACTTTCGTTTAGGCTACCTTTAGCAATAGTCAGCTCATCTTGATTAGCGGTGATCACGACTCCAGACACAAAGTTGAGGCCGTAAATGCCCTTAGCCAAGCTATTGACTTGTTGATGGTTCCATTCCCATATTCCAATAGACAATGATTCTCGGGTACTGCCATATACAGATTTAAGGTCTTCCAATATGTGGGAGCTGAGGTTTCTGTACTCAAAGAACACGTGAATTAATGAAACGAAAATAGCGATGGCGAAATAGAATGAAAACGTCCATGTAATAAATAATCGCATTAAACGCGAGTGAGTTACTTTCATATAAAAAAACGACTATCCAAATACAATGCTGAGATTTAAGCCTAAGCTCAAATCCCTAAATCATCAAATCATCGCAAGTTTTTTTACCAAGTTCAGGTCAATTATATTAACCCCATAGCTAAAGCTATCCGGCCCTTAAGGCGTTTATGGCTTTTTTGATTGACTATCAAGGGATAGCACGAGATAAATAACAGCCAAAAGACGAGTTTGATGTTTTTTAGCATATATTTTCGCAACGATTTTTACGATAAGGATTACACATGAGCGCCACAATTTTTGCAGTTATTGGCTACATAGGGCTAATTTTGGTGTTGTTAGTAGCAATTGCAGTTTATCGCACCCTGCTAGTAAGTAATAAGAGCAAAGCATCAAATGAATTTAATCCTTCGGGCTCAGACGTATCGCCTTTTGGGCAACGCTTAACACGCGTTCACGCCAATGCGGTCGAAAGTTTTCCTTTTGTTGGTGGCGCTATGTTGTTGGCACTCGCTACTAACTCCACTGTGATCACTGATGGTTTAGCCTTGTGGCTTTTGGCAGCAAGGTTCGGCCAAGCCTGTATCCACCTATATTCTACTAGTGTAATGGCGGTGCAGATCCGCTTTGTATTCTTTCTTGTACAGCTAGGAATAGTGGGCTACTGGTTATGGCAGTTAGGGCTAAAATTTAGTTAACTTAGATAGCTAAGGGAATCAATAGACCCTAGAGAATAGAATAACAAGGAAGGTAAGGAGTCAACTGGATGACGACATTTTCATCACAGCGCATTGAATTGATAGACATGTTCAGAGGCTTTGCCGTTTTGGGCTTGTTGTGTATGAACACTATCAGTTTTGCCATGCCCATAGGGGCGTATCTTAATCCGTATGCGTATTTGCCCGATTCTTTCTTAAACGTCCCCCTTTTTTACTTTATGCATATTTTTGCAGACCAAAAATTTATGGGTATTTTTTCGTTGTTGTTTGGGGTGAGTGCGTATTTATTACTTTTAAAGCAACAAGATAGCCCCACTAGTAGCCATAAAGATTACTTTGTACGGAACCTTTGGTTGGTGATATTTGGCTTAGCCCATGGCATCTTAATTTGGAAGGGCGATGTATTACTGATCTATGGCTTATCTGCATTTATTTTATACTTTTTTCGGAATGTCTCTGCTTTTATTTTAGTTGCAGCAGGACTTTGCGTGTACCTAATACCTAATGTGTTTTTTATTGATTTGTCTATGCAATTAGCCGAGTTATCAGCTGAGGATATAGCATGGCTGAACAATATTTGGCAGCCAAATCCCGATAGTTTACGGGCCTTAAAAGACATATTTAGGGGAGACTACTTGTCTCAGCTTACGTTCAGAGTGTCTGGTCATTCTAACAAGCCCAAGTTGGCTTCTGAGTTACTTACCTTTTATTTGTTTATAGACGGTTTTGGCCGAGCCTTTGGCATGATGCTGGTTGGTATGGGCTTGTTTAAGTTGGGCGTGTTTACTTCTCATTGCTCTAAAAAGCTGAATTTGTGCCTGATTGTATTGGGTTTGCTTGTGGGGATGAGTCTTATTGCTGTAGGCATTTATGCAAATTATCAGCACGAATTTTCGGCGACTTATGGGTTGTTTAACGGGCGTATGTACAACAATATGGCTACCCCTTTTATGGTGATGAGTTACCTGTGCCTTTTCAATTTGTTAGTGCGTTGCCAAGGATTTACTCTGCTTAAGTTTTATTTGTCAGCGGTAGGTAAGCTTGCGCTTACTAACTACTTGGCGCAGAGCTTATTGGCTAGTTTGATTTTTTATGGTTGGGGGCTAGCTTGGTACGGACAGTTAAATCGGGCCGAGGTATATTTACTTATTCCGGTTATCGCTTGCTTGCAAATCGTGTTCTCTGTGTTTTGGTTAATGCATTTTCGTTATGGCCCGATTGAATGGATATGGAGAGTGCTAACTCAAGGCCCGGTATCCATTCGCCGAACATAGGGTTAGTCTCTTCACTTTCTTGGATTATGATTGATGATTGTCGTCAGCCGTTATTCACCCACGAATATAACTGCCCCAGAGCAAAGCCCTAAAAATCAGCATACAGGAAGACATTAACCAGACCTGCCTTTAGCCGCATTCAGAGTGAGCAATTGTTAGAATGACTTGGTATTATGTCTGTCTTTGCACCTCTTAGTTTGTAGTCTTGACATGTTTTCATTTTTTGAGCGATTAACCAATCCGTTTCCAGCTGAACATCCAACTCAGCCACCCAAAACCATTTTAGCGTTTTGCCGTCACTACACTGAGGGAATGTGGCCCGCGATTTTTTCTGTATCCTTTCTGGCAGCCTGTGTGGCAGCCCTAGAAGTGTCTCTGTTTGGTTACTTAGGTGAATTAGTGGATTTACTGGCAGCGAGCGATCCAGATACGTTTTTAGAGCAGAATTCTGCTGATTTAATTTGGATGGGATTGTTGGTGCTGGTGGTACTGCCCGTCTTGGTGGTCATGCAATCGACTATCTCTCACCAAAGCTTAATGGGGAATTACCCCATGAAAATACGCTGGCAAGCCCACCGTTATGTGATTGGACAAAGCCTAGACTATTTTCAAAATGAATTTGCAGGTCGGGTGGCCACTAAAGTTATGCAAACGGCCTTATCTGTGCGCGAAACCGTGATGAAAACCTTAGATATTATGGTTTACGTTAGTGTGTACTTTGTCAGCATAGTGTATTTAGTATTTACGGCTGATTGGCGTTTAACGGCACCCTTAGTGGTATGGTTTGTTGTGTATGTAGTGATACTGCGAGTGCTGATCCCTAAGTTAAAACGGGTATCACAAGAACAAGCTGATTCGCGCTCATTAATGACAGGGCGAATTGTTGACAGCTACACCAATATCACCACAGTTAAACTGTTTGCCCATACCAGTCGCGAAGCGGATTATGCCAAAGAAGGCATGATGGGCTTTCTTCAAAAGGTCTATCCGCAAATGCGCTTAGCCACTGTGCTATACGGCTGTGTTTGGTTTAGCAATGCCTTGCTAGTGTTCAGTATTAGTGCCCTCGCTATTTACCTGTGGATGGAAGGTCTAGTGTCTCCCGGCGAAATAGCCATAACCGTCAGTTTATGCCTGCGTTTAAACGGTATGTCCCAGTGGGTAATGTGGGAAGTGTCATCTTTATTTGAAAACATAGGAACCGTCCAAGATGGTATAAATAGTTTGTCTGTCCCTGTTGATGTGCAAGATGAATCGAATGCTAAGCCACTTATTATGCAAGGTGGTGGCATTGAATTTAGAGCTGTTAATTTTGGTTATCAAGGGGCAGGTGGCCTGCCTATTTCAGTGTTTAAAAACTTAAATATTAAGATTAAGCCGGGTGAAAAAGTCGGTTTAGTTGGCCGTTCGGGAGCAGGTAAATCAACCTTAGTTAACTTGTTACTTAGGTTTTACGATGTACAAACGGGCAGTATAAAAATCGATAATCAAGATATTAGCCAACTTAAGCAAGAGTCGTTACGCGCCAATATAAGTATGGTTACCCAAGATACGTCTTTGTTGCACAGATCGGTTCGAGACAACATTTTGTATGGCCGGTTAGATGCCAACGAAGAAGATATGATACATGCCGCTAAGCAGGCCGAGGCTCACGAATTTATTCAAACCTTGTCTGATAAGCAGGGCCGCACTGGGTACGATGCCCATGTTGGCGAGCGGGGAGTAAAACTGTCTGGTGGTCAGCGTCAGCGTATTGCTATTGCTAGAGTGATGCTAAAAGATGCGCCGATATTAGTTTTAGATGAGGCGACGTCAGCCTTAGATTCTGAAGTCGAAATGGCGATTCAAGAATGTCTGAATAAAGTGATGCAAAACAAAACGGTATTGGCCATTGCCCATAGGCTGTCAACCATTGCGCAAATGGATAGATTGCTCGTATTAGACGAAGGTAGTATAGTGGAGTCTGGTTCTCATCAAGAATTGCTACAGCAAGGCGGTATTTACGCCAAGCTTTGGGATCATCAAACGGGTGGGTTTATCGGCTTGGAGTAGTAGTCAAATGCTAAGTGTCCGTCGCGCATTTAATGGGTTTTTTATGTTGTTGTTGTTAGTGCTGGTGGTTTCGGCCTCAAGCTTTGCGACGGTTAAAAAGCATCCAAAGACTCTGACATTGTCGCATGTTAACCACCCTGTAATTATTCACGACCTTGTCCCCCTCCTCGAACGAACCTATCAAAAACTGAACATAGAAACCAAGTTTGTCATGCAACCCTCGGCCCGCAATTTGCGAGTAGTGAGTATGGGGCTAGCCGACGGCGATGTGGCCTACAGTGATTTGTTATTTGCAGACAACCCAGACTTAATTCGTGTTCCACCTAATTTACTAAAGAGTATTTTTGTTTTGCTTTGTGCTCCGGGCGCGGAGTGTAACGCCCAAGTGTTGTTCGATAAAGAGCACTTGGTTGCCATTACTCAAAGCTCCCAATTTGGAGTAGAAACTTGGTATAAAGCTCCTTTGGGAGCGGCTCATTACCGTATTAACGACTTGTCTTCGATTCCTAGGTTAATTACTGATGGGCGGGTCCAATATGGGGTATATGTATTTGGTGAGCACCAAGTATTGAGTGATGAGATAAAGGCCCTGGGTATCGAACGTTTGTTTACCACTGACACCTACCACACTCTGCACAAAAAATTTGCCCATATGCGTGACGATGTCAGCCGAGCGCTAACCGAGGCTATGGCCGAGACGGGCATGCCTTAGGCAGTCCAAACGGCTTACGCTACTTACACCACTAGGGTGCTGAGTAAGCCAATGAGTCCACCAAACGCACCGCCCCATACGACCAACCAACCTAAGTGCTGCTTAATCATCTGTTGCACTATCTGTTTGACCATTTGTGGAGTGAGTTCTTCTAGTCTTTGCTCGACGATTAACTGAATACTTTGCTGCAATTTAGCATTATCGCCACTGCCTTGCAGCTGGGCATGTAATGCCAAGGTAAATTCGGGTTGCCCAGCAATGTCTGTGATGGATTGGGTCATCTTGTCGACAAAAGGCTGACGCAGAGGCTCTAATGCTTCGACGCCACCAAACATGCCTAGCATTTGTCCAAACGATGATTCTTGAATAGTCGCTACCAGTGAATCAAAGGTAGGAGCTAAATCTATTTTTTTGATAATGGGCGTTAGGTCGAGTGTAAGGTTTTCACTGCCTTGGCTAATAAAGCGCTGGATATTTTGCTCGGTGAAAAACTGCTCCATGATCAAACGTTTAATCGCGACTTTAAACTCTTCGAAGCGTTCTGGGATAATGCCAGACCCATACAAACCTGGGACTTTTTCGAATAGCATATGCACCGCTAGCCAGTTAGTGACAGCCCCAGACAAGGCAAATAAACCAATGGTTAATAAGCTGGTATTGGCCATTGTATAGCCTGCAATTACCAGTAGTAGGGCAAGAATGTTGGTGACTAGGCTTTTATTCATGTTGTGGCTCAAAATCAAAAAATATGACGGCTTTTTACCTTAGTCTGGTAAGAGGTGTCAATTAAATTCCCAAGTCGAGCCTATGCCCTTGGCTAATGTAGGTTATCATACGAGCACTAAGGTCTGTTGACCTATACTGTCAGCAAGGGGCAACAGCCCCTGAGTGTATCTTTTATTGTTTCGTTGTAAGGCTAATTAATGGACTCAATTTTACTGATCATTTTTATCTCTTTGGCCATTGCCAGTGTGTTGAATATCGTACTTAAGAAGTTTTCGATTTCGCACATTATTGGTTACATAATCACGGGCATCATTGTTAGTCACTTTTTTGAGTTTGAAAGCTCATCCTCGTCTCACTCTTCCCTCGATTTGATTGGCGAATTCGGCATAGTGTTTTTGATGTTTACCATAGGGTTAGAGCTATCGTTTGGCAAACTCAAAAAGATGAAAGAAATCGTCTTTGTTAACGGTACGCTGCAAGTGTTGCTAAGTGCCTTGGTGATATTTGCTATGGCGCATTTTGTGTTTTCGATAGCTCTGGTATCGTCTGTGATTATCGCGTTAGCGTTTAGTTTGTCGTCGACCGCAATTGTTTTAAGTTACCTAAAGAAATCCAAAGACGTAGTCACGCCATATGGCGAAAAATCTGTGGCCATCTTGATTTTTCAAGATGTAGCCGTGATACCCGTATTATTGCTGATCAGCTTTTTAGCCAATGATGAGTTGTCTATGGGCGATGTGCTGCTAAACACCTTAATTTCGGCCACTTTGGTTATTGGTTTTATGTTTACCTTGGGTAAAAAGCTCATTGGCTGGCTGTTACATTTTTCGACCAATGCCAAGCTCGAAGAACTCTTTTTAGGTTCGGTGTTAAGCATAGTCATAGGCGCGTCGTTATTGGCTCATGAAATGGGCTTTACCTACTCACTCGGGGCCTTTATTGCGGGCATGATTATCGCCGAAACCAACTTTCACGTTAAGGTTGAGTCAGATATCGCGTCTTACAAAGACTTATTGCTCGGCGCGTTCTTTTTCTCCATTGGTACCAAAATAGACATGAGTTATTTTTACCACGAATTTTTTGCCGTACTGGGGATATTGATAGTGGTGATGGCGTTAAAAGCTGGGATTATTTATCTGCTTATCCGCCGTAAATCGTCTAAAAGTGACGCGGTTAAAACCGCTATAGCCTTGTGTCAAATTGGCGAATTTTCTTTTGCGATATTTTCGTTAGCCTTAACCGAAAATATTTTGTCGGACGAACTAGGCAGCTTCCTCATTTTAGTGACTGTATTGTCCATGATAGTGACGCCTTTTATGGTCAATAATATTTATAAATTGGCATCGTACTTTGCTAAAGAGTTTTTCGAATCAGACAACATAACGCCAATAGATGCCAGCCAACATACCATTATTTGTGGGTTTGCCGTAACTGGCCGAGTCGTGGCTAAAGAGCTAGCCAAAGAGGGTAAAGAGTTTGTGATTATCTCCGACAACTTGCAGCATGTTTTGCTGGCCCGAGAGCGTGGTTATATGGCCTACTTTGGCCATTTAGATAAAGCCCCTGTCCTTGAGTCACTTAAGGTAGAACAGGCAGCAAGTGTTATCATTACTGTAACCAACTTATTGACTAAAAAGATTATTTGCCAAGCGGTAAAAGACTATTACCCAGACGTGCAACTGATTGTTAAAATTGCCAGTATTGATGAGCAACAAGCTCTCGAAGGCATAGGCATTACCGAATTTGTACATGCCTATCAAGAAACCGCTAAACTATTGGTTAAAAGTAGCATTGCACATAACACCAGCGCACTTAAAGCCAAACAGGAGACGAATTTATGAAAACCATGACCTGTAAAGAACTAGGAGGCGCCTGCGAACACCAGTTTAGTGCCGCTTCGTTCGAAGAACTGGTAATGCAGAGTAAAATGCATGGTATGCAAATGTTTCAACAGCAAGATCCTCAGCACATGCAAGCCATGCTAAAAGTGCAAGGGCTAATGGCAAATCCCGAAGCCATGCAAGCCTTTATGGCCGAAAAGCGCGCGCAATTCGACGCCAAGCCAGAAGACTAACCCAGTAGATTTGTCTACCAAATAAAACCTGCAACATTGCCATGTAAAAATGGTAACCCAAACAATTTGAGGCCAATATGATAGGTACAGCGTGCTCTGCGTCAGCAACAAAAGTGATGCTATTAGGATGCGGCGAACTAGGTAAAGAAGTCGCCATCGAATTACAGCGTCTTGGCGCAGAAGTCATAGGCGTAGACCGTTACGCCAATGCTCCAGCTATGCAGGTTGCCCATAGCAGTCACGTCATCAATATGCTCGACCCTGTGGCCTTACGAGGGATTATCGAACGTGAAAAACCTCATTTAGTGGTGCCCGAAATCGAAGCCATAGCGACAGACACCCTAGCTGAGTTAGAGACCGAAGGCGTGACAATTGTACCCACTGCTAAAGCCACGCAATTGACCATGAACCGCGAGGGTATCCGTTGCTTGGCTGCACAAACCCTAGGTTTGCCAACGTCAGCGTATGTTTTTGCCGCAACCCACGCCGAATTTACCGCAGGAATAAAACAGATAGGCCTACCATGTGTAGTTAAACCCATCATGAGTTCTTCGGGTAAAGGGCAATCTTTGGTCAAAACTCAAGATGATATAGACGCAGCTTGGCAATACGCGCAAGAAGGGGGGCGTGCAGGCCAAGGAAAAGTCATTATTGAAGGGTTTGTCGATTTTGATTACGAAATCACCCTGCTCACAATAAACGCAGTAGATGGTATGCATTTTTGTACGCCCATAGGCCACCGCCAAGAAGATGGCGACTACCGTGAATCATGGCAACCCGCAGCCATGTCACAAAAGGCTATCGAACAAGCACAACACGTCGCCCAAAAAGTGGTACAAGCGTTAGGAGGCTTTGGGTTATTTGGTGTTGAACTATTTGTAAAAGGCGACCAAGTTATTTTTAGCGAAGTGTCGCCGCGCCCTCACGATACAGGGTTAGTGACCTTGATCTCCCAAGACTTATCAGAGTTCGCCTTGCATGCCCGAGCCATTTTAGGTTTACCTATTCACAGTATTGAACAATACGGCCCAAGTGCCTCTGCCGTGATCCTGCGCGAAGGCTCGTCCACAGACATTCGCTTTAGCGGCCTAGAGCAAGCCCTCGCCCAACCAAGTACACAAATTAGGTTGTTTGGTAAACCCGAAATACAAGGTCGCCGCCGTTTAGGCGTTGCCCTAACACGCGACACAAATATCGACCAAGCCATCAACAAAGCCATCGCCACCGCAAAAAAAATTGACGTAAAATTTTGATTAGATAGCAGGCAAAAGCAGAAAATAGCAGGGGATAGTAGCGAGTAAATAGTAGCTAGATAAAAGCAGAAAAGATTAAAAGCAAAAAGACGTTGAACCACAGAGGGCACGGAGAGCACAGAGGAAAAGCAAAGAGCAGCAGAAAGTAAATAGTAGCTAGTAAAAGCGAGAAGAACTGAAACCCCCACCCCGCCCGTCATTCCAGAGGTCTTTTGATCTGGAATCCAAGAGCAAGGGCAGGGGATAGTAGCTAGTAAATAGGGGCTAGAGAAAAGCAAAAAAGATCAAAAGCAAAAAGACGTTGAACCACAGAGGGCACGGAGAGCACAGAGGAAAAGAAACAACAGTCCCCTCTCGTCATTCCAGAAGTCTTTTGATCTGGAATCCAAGAGTTGGGGCAGGGGATAGTAGCGAGCAAATAGAGGCTAGACAAAAGCAGAAAAGATCAAGAGCAAAAAGACGTTGAACCACAGAGGAAAAGCAAAGAGCAGCAGAAAGTAAATAGTAGCTAGTAAAAGCGAGAAGAACTGAAACCCCCACCCCTCTCGTCATTCCAGAGGTCTTTTGATCTGGAGTCCAATCTCTTAAGTTCGGCGAAATTTATTCAGTGTAAATTATTGCTCTAGGCCGTTATTCTCGATATGGTGAGAATACTCATCTTGCAGTATTGAGAATAAACAACGACATGGACGAACGTTTTTACTACATAGAAATGCAGTGTTATTGGCAAGGCAAAGTGAACAGCACGCATATTAGCCAGCAATTTTCTATTAGTCGTACCCAAGGGCAAAAGTATCTTGCTAATTATCAGGCGCTGCACCCCAACAACCTTAAATACGATACCGCAAAAAAGGGGTTTATTCCGCGCTCTAGTTTTGTTCCTAAGTACATATCAGGGCAAGTTAGTGAATACCTAAACTGGCTAGACAATGCTCAAGTTTATCCTGTAAAGCGCTCGCAAACCCTCACCACTAATACATCCCTAAGTCCGCCAGAGCGGCAAGTGTCTCCAACCGTCATTCGATCCTTAGTTCAAGCAATACAGAATAAGCAAAGAATAGAAGTCGACTATGTGTCTTTGTCAAACCCTAACCAAGAAGGGCGAATTATCCAGCCTCACGTATTTGTGCGCACGGGTTTGCGTTGGCATTTACGCGCATATGATGAAAGTCGCAGTCAGTTTAGAGACTTTGTGCTAAGTCGATTTAGGGGCCAACCAGAAATACTTGGCAAAGCAAGTCACACTGCGGCTAGCGACAAAGCATGGAACACCAATATAAACCTAGTTCTGATCCCAGACTCGCGTTTTAGCCCAGCCCAAAAACAAGTTATCGAGGGCGAGTACAATATGCAAAACGGCCAGCTTACTATTACAACAAGAGCGGCATTAGCCCATTACCTACTCCAAGAAATGCAAGTCAATTTGAAGTTTCACGACGAATACCCCGAAGCCCAGCAACTGGTACTTGCCAACAAACAACAAATAAAGCAATGGCTGTTTAATGCTTGAACCTCGGTTTAGCAGGCAAACCCGCCAACAAAGTTTACTGGTTTTATTTCAGGGATTTTCAAGCATACATAGACTACGGATACTGGACCTAATAGGTGTTAGGGAATAAAGAATGAAAGATTTGCCGCCGTTAGATTTAGATAATTTAAGTAACTTATTTATTGCCCATGTAAAAGAAGGAGGCAATGAAAAAATCCAAAAATTGGCAATTCACCTAATTGAAGCTGGTGAGTTGGCGGGTATATTTGCAGCTAAAATTGGTCTGCATGATGTAGGGTATACTCTTGGGCTGTTACATGACTTTGGAAAATATAGCTTAGAGTTTCAGGCTTATATTAAATCGGGCACTGGTCTTATTGAGCAGGATGAAGAAGAGTGGATTGACTCATCTTTGTTGAAAGGCAAGATAGATCATTCTACTGCTGGTGCTCAGTATATTTTTGAAAAGCTAAGGGGTATTGGCAGTGCAGGGCAAGGTGAGCTGTGCGGACAAATTTTGGCTTTGTGCATTGCTTCTCATCATAGCGGTCTAATCGACTGTTTAGATACGGATAAAAATGCCGTTTTTGATAAAAGAATGCATAAAGATAATGCTAAAACTCATATACAGGAATGTATCGCCAACGTTGATGTTGGTGTAAAAAAATTGGCGGATAATTTGTTGGATGAAAAACTCGTCCGCGAAATGTTGCAGGTCATACTTAAAATTGTTAAACAGCCAAAGCTTAATGAAATCTTTAGCTTGGAAGAGGCTTTTACATTAGGTACTTTTACCCGATTTTTATTTAGTTGTTTGATTGATGCTGATCGAATAAATAGTGCGGAATTTGAGTTGCCAGAGCGTAAGCAAATTCGTCAAGGCCAACTAGAGTATTTTAACTGGGATATTGCTATTGAGAGGCTAAATAACAAGTTAAATAACTTTGAAATAAAGCATCCAATAGATGATATACGAAAGAGTATTTCAGACACTTGTTATCAGCGTTCTTTTGATAAACAAGGGATTTATTCATTAACCGTTCCTACTGGTGGTGGAAAAACCTTAGCTAGTCTGCGTTACGCGCTACATCATGCTAAGTTGCATCAGTTAGACCGAATCATTTATGTGATCCCATATACATCTATTATTGAACAAAATGCTCAAGCAGTAAGAAAAATTGTTGAGCGGGATGATGATGCATTCTCTTGGGTATTAGAACATCACAGTAATATCGAGCCAGATAAACAAACTTGGCGCTCTAAATTAGTTGCTGAAAACTGGGATGCTCCCATTGTATTTACGACTATGGTGCAGTTTTTAGAAACATTATTTTCGGGCGGCACTAAAAGTGTCAGGCGTATGCACCAACTTGCTAAATCGGTGTTAATTTTTGATGAAATACAGACCTTACCTATTAATTGTGTTCATATGTTTTGTCATTCATTAAATTTCTTGTCAGAACATGCTAACACTACAGCAGTGTTATGCACTGCTACTCAGCCGACATTAAATTCTTTATATAATCCTAAATATGGCAGTCTTCGTTTGGCTAAGAATGCTGAGATTGTGCATGATACTGCACAGCTTTTTGATGATCTTAAACGGATTGATGTCGTTAACCGCTGTAAAGCCGGAGGTTGGAGCAAAGCCGAAATATTTGATTGGGTTCAGCAGCGCTTTGCTCAAACGAAAAGCTGTTTAGTCATTGTTAATACGAAAACATGGGCAAAAGATATATTTGTAGCGTGTCAGCAATTTGTGCATAAAGGTGAATTGTTTCATTTAAGTACTCATCAATGTCCAGCCCACAGAAAAGCTTTATTGAGTGAAATTCGTTTACGCTTGAAAGATAAAAAACCTGTTTTATGTATTAGTACTCAATTAATAGAAGCGGGGGTAGATATCTCTTTTGCACATGTAGTCCGCTTCTTAGCTGGTCTAGATTCTATCGCGCAGGCAGGGGGCCGTTGTAACCGAAGTGGTGAGTTAGAGAATGAGCTAGGTCAACCCGTACGGGGAACACTTGATGTTATCAATCCTACTGAAGAATCGATCACTAATTTAGTAGATATAAAAGAAGGACAAACCTGTACTAAGCGATTATTTCAAGATATTGATATTGGAGATATTTTATCGCCTATGGCAATGAAGCTATATTTCAAATATTTCTTTTTTGAAAGGCATAAAGAGATGGTATTTCCTATAAAAAATTCTAACGACTCATTGTTAAATGTTCTTGCGAATAACGACAACAATAATGGGAAGTTGATCAATGAATCCCGTAGGAAGAGAAATAAACTCCCGTTATTACAACAGTCTTTTATGACAGCAGGAAAAGTGTTTAAAGCAATAGATGCACCGACCAAAAGTATCATTGTTCCATATAACGCTGAGGCAAAAGCGTTAATTACAACTTTATGTGGAACCCATAAAACCTTTAATGCCTCAAAGTTTTACGAGAGTCTAAAAAAAGCCCAGCAATACAGTGTCAATGTGTTTCCTAATGTGTGGGCGAATTTGCAAGAAAGTGAAGCGGTTCGAGAAGTACAAGTTGGTCAGGGAATCTATTACTTAGATGAAAGTTATTACAACAATGCATTTGGTCTGAGCACGGATCGAGTGGGCGATCTTGCAGTCAATATTTGTTAATAGGGATAAGTTGAATATGAAAAATAGCATCAGTTTCACATTATCAGGGCGTTATGCCTTATTTACTGATCCGATAACCAAAATAGGGGGGGAGAAATGTTCTTACCATATCCCGACCTACGAGGCACTTATAGGTGTACTTAAATCCATATATTGGAAGCCTACTTTGATTTGGGTGGTTGACCGCGTACGTGTGATAAAACCTATTCGCACACAAACAAAAGGAACTAAACCTTTGGTTTGGGGAGGAGGTAACAGTCTTGCTATTTATACGTTTTTACATGAAGTGGAATACCAAGTTGAGGCCCATTTTGAATGGAACATGCATAGACCAGAGCTAGCCAAAGATAGAATCGACGGTAAACACTTTGCCATCGCTAAACGGACGTTAGAAAAAGGTGGACGACAAGATATCTTCTTAGGCGTAAGAGATTGTCAGGGATATGTTGAGCCTTGTGAGTTTGGTGCGGGTGATGGGGCTTATGATGGAATAGATAGATTGGATTATGGCTTGATGTTCCACGGCTTTGATTATCCAGACGAAACAGGAGTTAATGAATTACATGCCCGCTTCTGGCGACCTGTTATGAAATATGGGGTAGTTGAGTTTACTCGCCCTGAAGACTGTGACATTAAACGGTTTGTACGCGAGATGATACCTAAAGAGTTTGGTTTGAATACAAACCTAAAACCGGTGTCATCAGAAGAGGTGCCACTATGAGCTGGATGGCACAGTTGTATGACACGTACGAACAGGCAATGTTGCTTGATG
The DNA here is from genome assembly GCA_947498355.1 of uncultured Paraglaciecola sp. Lineage (GTDB taxonomy): Bacteria > Pseudomonadota > Gammaproteobacteria > Enterobacterales > Alteromonadaceae > Paraglaciecola. Next base: position 43,794 of record CANMKA010000011.1, read on the forward strand.
ATATGAGTGGCAGCCGCCCTATGCCAATCAGCCACACAATTCAAAATGCTCATATTGTTATTTTTATTGATGACGAAGGAAACTTTAAACGTGCAGAGGTACTAGATAAAACACAAATAGTGTTACCTGCTACCGAAAAATCTGCAGGCAGAAGCAGTGGCGAGGCACCTCATGCTCTTGCTGATAAAATTCAATATGTAGCTGGTGATTATGAATTGTTTGGCGGACTCAAGTCAGCATATTTTAATGGTTATCAAAGGCAACTACAAAAATGGATAGAGTCGGGACTTAGCACCCCCAGCATAGCAGCGATATATCAATACATTGTTAAACAAACTGTCGTTGCAGATCTTGTTCGTGAAAAAATTCTATGGGCTAAAGATAACGTACTAATAACCAGCTGGGATGATAGTTCTGATACTACCCCTGCCCTTTTTAAAACCTTACCAAAGGAAAAAGGACAGTTAGATCAAGGCAGTGCATTGGTGTGTTGGGCGGTTGAGTCAGACAACATTGAATACACAAAAACTTGGCAGGATCCAGATATTCAACAACAGTGGATTGCTTATGAGTCCCAAAGAGCTAGTAGTCAGACAGTTTGCTATGTGTCAGGCAAAAATGAACCTCTAGCACTAAATCATCCAGCTAAATTAAGACATTCTGGTGATAAAGCAAAGTTAATTTCTGCCAATGATTTAAGCGGTTTTACTTTTAAAGGACGTTTTACTGATAGTAAAAAAACGATTGAACATAGTGGCTTACAAGCTTCAAGTGTGGGCTTTCTAACCGCTCAAAAAGCTCACAATGCATTACGCTGGTTAATAGATAGAAAGCAGTGCACGTTAAAAAATGGCGATCAAATTATCGTTGTTTGGGCTGTGTCTGGTAAAGACACCCCTTCAGCCTTTGGAGAGTCTATTCCTGAGCCAGACATATGGGATTTGAGCCCAGTGGAAATTGCCATAGATGATAGGCCTGAGCATACACCTGATCTGACCTCTGATTTAGGTGAGTCTTACGCAAAAAAATTAAAAAGTTACATGCAAGGTTATCATAAAAGCTTAAAACCAGAAGATACCATATCCATTATGGCGATTGATTCTGCTACGCCCGGTCGAATGGCGGTGACTTATTATCGTAAATCTATGCCCAAAGATTACCTAGACGATATTACCGCATGGCATACTGATTTTGCATGGCCACAGAGAGTTGTTAAAGAGAGAGTATCTGAAAAAGGGAAATCTAGCGGACCTGTAAACTGGCCTATTCAAGCACCTTCTCCATACTCGATAATGCAAGCCCTTTACGGTGATATTCTTAAGAGTAATGAATCACTTAAAAAACAGTTTTATCAACGCATACTGCCTTGTCTCGTTGAACGGGCTTGTATTCCACAAGATATGCTTAGGCTTTCATTTCAACAAGCGTGTAAATCAACTAATAAAGATTACTGGGAATGGGAGAGAAACCTTGGTGTCGCATGCGCCCTATACAGAGGCTTTTATGCCCGTCATTTCGATAAATCTAAACGAAAGGAAATATCCATGTCATTAGATACAACAATTACCTCAAGGGATTATTTGTATGGTCGTTTGTTGGCCGTTGCAGAAAACATTGAAAGTTATGCTTTGTCTATAGCTGATGTGACCCGTCCTACTTCTGCTAACCGACTAATGCAACGTTTTGCAGACAGGCCCTATACAACGTGGTTAACCATATATAAACAGTTAGACCCCTATATACAGCAATTAAGCACTCGTCGACCGCGTTTTTTAAACAACAGACAAAAAGAGCTTGATCAAATCAAAGATGCATTTAATTACGATGATTTTACAAATAATACTCAATTAAAAGGAGAGTTTTTATTGGGCTTTCATTGTCAACGATTAGCCTTTAAAGCAAATAAAGAAACGAATGTAACAGAGCAAGGAGAATAGTGATGAGTTTACAAAATAAAATTGATTTCGCGATTATTTTTTCAGTAAAAAATGCTAACCCAAATGGAGATCCGTTAAATGGAAATCGTCCACGTACTGACTTTGGTGGTTTTGGTGAAGTCACCGATGTGTGTTTAAAACGTAAGCTGCGTGACCGTTTAATGGAACAAAAAACAAGTATTTTTGTACAGTCGGATGAAAATAAAATTGACGGCATGACAAGTCTTAGAAACCGTGCTGAGTCCGAAGAATTTGGCCTAGGCAAAGCAGCGTTTAACGGTAAAAAAATCTCAGCAGATGAAACCGCAAAAATGGCGTGTAAAAAATGGTTTGATGTAAGAAGTTTTGGGCAGATGTTTGCCTATAAAGGCGAAAAAAGTGGTGGTGGGGTCTCCATCGCTATTCGTGGTCCAGTAACAATTCAGTCTGCTTTTTCTATCGAGCCCGTGGGTATTACAAGTACTCAAATTACCAAAAGTGTTAGCGGTGAAGGAGACGGTGAGAAAAAAGCGTCGGATACCATGGGGATGAAACACCGAGTTGACGGAGCTATTTATGTCGCATATGGGGCCATGACACCACAACTAGCTGAGCGTACAGGTTTTAGTAATGAAGATGCAGAAACAATAAAGACGGTATTACCCAAGCTTTTTGAAGGTGATGCATCGTCAGCACGACCAGAAGGCTCTATGGCTGTCGAAAAAGTGATTTGGTGGCAGCACAACAGTAAAGCAGGTCAATATTCATCTGCCAAAGTACATAGGACATTGAAAGTGAACGCTGACGGTACATTTGATGATGGGCTACTCAACTCATTGGGTGACTTACAGCCAGCAGTTATCGACGGTTTTTAAAGTTTGGGCGAAAGTAATTCAGAGCGCCTAATCCCGCTATCTGCTCTACAACATTACGCATTCTGCCCAAGGCAGTGTGCGTTAATCCATAATGAGCAGGTGTGGGCTGAGAATTACTTAACAGCGCATGGTCAGTTATTGCACCAAAGGGTGGACAACGGTGAGCCTGAAACCCGCAAAGGTATTCGTTACGAGCGAGGGCTGGTGGTGAGTGCGCCTGTACTTGGTCTCACCGGTAAACTGGATTTGTTAGAAAAGGACTTGGCTAGCGGTAAGTTAACCCCTGTTGAGTATAAGAGAGGTAAGCCTAAAAAAGGGGATTATGACTCGGTGCAATTATGTGCTCAAGTGCTATGTCTTGAAGAAATGACAGGGCAAACGATTACGCAAGGTGCTTTATGGTATTGGCAAACCCGCAAGCGAGAAATGGTGCCAATCAATGATGCGCTTAGAAAGCGCACATTGGGGTTATTGGATTCAATTAAGCAATTGTTCTCACAAGAACAAACACCAAAAGCTGTGCATGGAAAACACTGTAAAGCTTGCTCTTTGGCTGATATCTGTAATCCGTTAATTAATCAGCACGATCAAAGTTCACATTATGTGGCTGGCCTGTTTAATTTGGATACTAAGAACATGGATGATAACAAGTGAAAAAACTGCAAAATTGTTTGTATATCACCAAAGACGGTGCTTATCTGCGTAAAGAGCTTGAAACATTGGTAATAGAACAACGTGTTGATGGGAAAAAGCAAAAATTAATGCAGATACCCATCCATTCAATTGGGCATATTTTTTGTTTCGGTAATATCATGGTTTCACCACAGCTCATGGGGTTTTGTGGCGAAAATGGCACGGGTTTGTCGTTCTTTAATATGTTTGGCAGTTTTCAGGCGAGAGTAGTTGGTAAACAAACAGGAAATGTATTGTTGCGTAGGGCGCAGTATAAGGCATCGGACGAACAAGCAGCGGTGATTGCGCGTTCAATTATTGCATCTAAGCTTCGTTCTAGCAAAAACGTACTAATGCGTCACTCTCGTAATCATGGTGAAACGCTTGAGGTCAAAAAAGTGGTTGGGCGTCATAAGCAAATTATCGAGGAGTTAAAAGTTCAAACAGACTTGGATCGTATTCGCGGGTTAGAAGGTGAAGCGGCAAGTCACTATTTTTCGGTATTTAATAACATGATTACACTCAAGAAGACTGATTTTAAACTCAACGGGCGTACCAGAAGACCACCCAAAGATCCGGTTAATGCCATGTTGTCTTTTTTATACTCGGTGCTAGGGAATGAGATAAGTGGTGCTTTGCAAGGTGTGGGTCTTGACCCCCAAGTAGGGTTTCTGCATCGGGAGCGACCTGGCAGAGATAGTTTAGCGCAAGATTTGTTAGAAGAATTCAGAGCATACATTGTTGATCGATTAGTCTTAACTCTGATCAACCGCCAACAGATTAAATTAAAAGATTTTGAATATGATGTCCTTGGTGGAGTGATGATGAAAGACGATACTAGAAAGCTCTTGCTCCAAGCCTACCAGTCTAAAAAACAGGAAGTAATTGGGCATAAATTCTTAAATGAAAAAGTAGAAATTGGATTACTGCCTCATGTGCAAGCTATGTTGTTGGCTAGACATATAAGAGGTGATTTGGATTGTTACCCGCCTTTTTTTACGGATTGAGGTTGTATTTATGATGGTATTAGTAACCTATGATGTTTCATTTGAAGAGGGTAATGGGCAAAGGCGTTTAAGGCGTATTGCTAAGACCTGCTTGAATTATGGAACAAGAGTTCAATACTCCGTATTCGAATGTGATATTGATTCAGCACAATGGATTGTATTCAAAGACAAGTTATTATCTATTTATGACCCCGAGGCCGATAGTTTACGCTTTTATAAATTAGGTAAGGGCTGGCGGAATAAAGTTGAGCATCATGGAGCGAAGCGCGCTTTAGATATTTTCCAAGACGACCTTATCATCTAGCTGCTAACCCTTTGTTCTCATTAAAATCCTGAGTGGTTAGCGGCGGGATAATACGCTGATAGTTATATATTTTTTACAAGATACGTAATAACAAATCCTGTTTTAAGTTCATTAACAAATTGGTTAGCGAAAAAGATTGTTTAGCATAGTATGTATATGTCTTTGCAAAAAGGCAGTCGCACCTCACGCAGGTGCGTGGATTGAAACAGGCAAAGAGTTTCGAACTCTTCACGGCGGGCGGTCGCACCTCACGCAGGTGCGTGGATTGAAACCTCGGTAAAAGCGCATTATGTTGACGATGTTTTGTCGCACCTCACGCAGGTGCGTGGATTGAAACTGTGACATATGTAGTGACATAAAAGCGGGTAATATGTCGCACCTCACGCAGGTGCGTGGATTGAAACAACCAATATATACAACGAATTTAGCGGACACAGTGTCGCACCTCACGCAGGTGCGTGGATTGAAACCTCTACTGTTGCCATGGTGCGTCGTGCGCATCTCGTCGCACCTCACGCAGGTGCGTGGATTGAAACTACGGTTCAGGCAAGCGACAAGGGCAATGGAAAAAGTCGCACCTCACGCAGGTGCGTGGATTGAAACCGTGTTGATGGTGTTGATCATTATTTATGTTGGGTCGCACCTCACGCAGGTGCGTGGATTGAAACCGCCCTTGACCGCTTTGTCTCGTGTCAAGTAGTCGTCGCACCTCACGCAGGTGCGTGGATTGAAACCTAGAAGCATGGCGCGATCCCGAAGCGTTCGACGGTCGCACCTCACGCAGGTGCGTGGATTGAAACTATTGCGCGAAGGTTTGCCGGGATCGGAGGGCTGTCGCACCTCACGCAGGTGCGTGGATTGAAACACAGCACAAACCGACGGCGGCGGGCAGCCACACGTCGCACCTCACGCAGGTGCGTGGATTGAAACTGCGGTTACTTGCTCCCAATAATCAGCTCGGGCCGTCGCACCTCACGCAGGTGCGTGGATTGAAACTCTTAAGTTTAAAAACCGCTTTGTGGCGTTATTGTCGCACCTCACGCAGGTGCGTGGATTGAAACGTGTGCAGGGTGGTTGCTTATGTCGTCGCCGGGGTCGCACCTCACGCAGGTGCGTGGATTGAAACACCGTTTTCGGCTAAGTAGTAGCCGTTGAAATAGGTCGCACCTCACGCAGGTGCGTGGATTGAAACCCACCCCATTAAAAAGACTACTGCCCATAATCGAGTCGCACCTCACGCAGGTGCGTGGATTGAAACTCAAATTTGCTCTTACACTCACACAGTACTGACGTCGCACCTCACGCAGGTGCGTGGATTGAAACCTATGGTGTTTTACTAAAGGAAATCGCAATGCTAAAGTCGCACCTCACGCAGGTGCGTGGATTGAAACGTTTAGTCAGTAAAGCTATTATGCACTAATGCGGTCGCACCTCACGCAGGTGCGTGGATTGAAACTGATTGTGAGAGCGTTATCTCCCCCCCCGCGTTGGTCGCACCTCACGCAGGTGCGTGGATTGAAACAGATTAGAATTTGTGAGCGTTATAGTTGATTGGGTCGCACCTCACGCAGGTGCGTGGATTGAAACACCGAATACCGTTGTGACTGGCACACGGGTATCTTGTCGCACCTCACGCAGGTGCGTGGATTGAAACTCGACTAACTAATTTCTTTTTATCTTCACTTGAGTCGCACCTCACGCAGGTGCGTGGATTGAAACAAGCAGATCTTATGGATGGCAGATCGTGGTGGATTGTCGCACCTCACGCAGGTGCGTGGATTGAAACGTGCCCACCTGCACCCCTATTTTTTGGGTACGAAGTCGCACCTCACGCAGGTGCGTGGATTGAAACAGGAAAAAAGTACCCTTTCCCGATTTGCAGTGGGTCGTCGCACCTCACGCAGGTGCGTGGATTGAAACCACACAGCTTCACTGATGAGTAAGTACAAATATGTCGCACCTCACGCAGGTGCGTGGATTGAAACTTGTACTGTGGGTAAATTTGGCATTGGTTAACTCGTCGCACCTCACGCAGGTGCGTGGATTGAAACGTAATAATTAACCCCTGGATCGCCATTTCTACCAGTCGCACCTCACGCAGGTGCGTGGATTGAAACAAGTTACAAGAGCGTTTTTGCAAGGGGTAAGAGAGTCGCACCTCACGCAGGTGCGTGGATTGAAACTTATCGCGCGCTTATCGTTGGGCGTTCGAACGCGTCGCACCTCACGCAGGTGCGTGGATTGAAACACGGTTTGGGAATCACTCAAACCCGCGACTAGCAGGTCGCACCTCACGCAGGTGCGTGGATTGAAACCCTTGCTCGCCAACGAAGGAAAAGCAATACGCGAAGTCGCACCTCACGCAGGTGCGTGGATTGAAACGACGCGATGAACCCGGTAGTAAAAGCGCTAATGATGTCGCACCTCACGCAGGTGCGTGGATTGAAACTTTGCCAATGGCAGCAAGCATGGCAATTGCAACCGTCGCACCTCACGCAGGTGCGTGGATTGAAACACACAAGCGGGTTGGTTACGGGTCGTTCGGACAAGTCGCACCTCACGCAGGTGCGTGGATTGAAACCCAGAGGGTTGTTTCGTCGGCAAAGTCGGCATTGGTCGCACCTCACGCAGGTGCGTGGATTGAAACATACTGAAATTGCGATAGGTAAGCTTAGAAAACAGTCGCACCTCACGCAGGTGCGTGGATTGAAACACCTCAAGCGGGCAACAACGCCATTTCTCTAACGTGTCGCACCTCACGCAGGTGCGTGGATTGAAACAAAGAAACCATGCAGCTAAATTTAGTGATGCACGGTCGCACCTCACGCAGGTGCGTGGATTGAAACGTTAGTTTTGCAAATCAAATGTTTGCAAATATAAAGTCGCACCTCACGCAGGTGCGTGGATTGAAACCCAATCCATATGCCTGCGTAAATACAAATATAAAGGTCGCACCTCACGCAGGTGCGTGGATTGAAACTTGTTCTTTGGCGCGAGTTCGTAGGTATTCGCAAGTCGCACCTCACGCAGGTGCGTGGATTGAAACGAGCGCGTGGTCAAACGCCTGCGAATCTATAAATGTCGCACCTCACGCAGGTGCGTGGATTGAAACGAAGCGTTCACTGCGCCGAAAGGCACTAAGTACGGGTCGCACCTCACGCAGGTGCGTGGATTGAAACTGCTCTAACTCTGCTAGCTTTAACAAGTGCTGTGGTCGCACCTCACGCAGGTGCGTGGATTGAAACTTGGCGCTGGCTGGATAGCATCACCAGCAGGGTTGTCGCACCTCACGCAGGTGCGTGGATTGAAACTCTAATCATGTGTTTTATGTCTTGGGCTATGCTGGTCGCACCTCACGCAGGTGCGTGGATTGAAACAACGAGGGCGTACGGCGGCTCCTGACAAATATGGTTGCAGCTTAGAAATTAAAGTGATTTTTTTAAATGCCTTTGCTTGCCTCTATTTACTATCTACTATTCGCTGCCCTTGAGCTTGGATTCCAGATCAAAAGACCTCTGGAATGACGGATGTAAGGGATGTTGCTGCCGTTGCTTTTACTGCTTTACTGCTTTTGTCTATTTACTATTTACTATTTACTTTCTACTGCTCTTTGCTGCTTTCTGCTTTTCTCTGTGTACCCTGTGCCCTCTGTGGTTCAAAGTCTTTTTGCTTTTTCTCTTTCTAGTCCCTATTTACTCGCTACTATTCACTGCCCTTGATCTTGGATTTCAGATCAAAAGAACTAAATTAAAACTTAATTTGGTTCTTTTGTTGAGGTGCGCCATAATAGCAATAATATTAATTTTGGACGCTAGCCATGTCTTTATCTGCTCATATCAAACCCATTAGTTACTTAAAAGCGAATGCGGCAAAAATTGCCGAGGAATTAAAACAGGATGGCGAAGCCTTTGTGATCACCCAAAACGGCGAAGCGGCTATGGTCGTGCAGTCGGTGGCTGAGTACGAAAAAACTCAAGAAACCTTAGCCTTATTAAAAATGGTAGCGCAGAGTGAGCGCAGCATTGAACAAGGCAAAGTGCATGATGCAAAAGGTGTGTTAGGTGATTTACGTGACAGATTAAACGCAAATAAATCAAATGGTTAATACATGAAAGCCTATTCGATACAACTTGCAGATGATGCCCTGAATGATCTGGAAAATATCTATCAGCATTACGTATTAAACGCAGAGAGTGGGGTCGCCAACCATTTGTTGGATCAGCTGGAACAAGGCATAGATACCTTACGGGTTGAACCTAATCGAACAAAATTTAATGCCGATTTACTGAGTGCAGGTGTTCGTTTACATGAATTGTTAACAGAGCACTTTCGCATTATTTATCGCGTCGATGAGGCGCAGCAAAAGGTTTTTATCTTGGTCGTGCTTCATCAAAAGCAAAGTATCAGTAAGGCGTTATTTGCGCGAACCCTTAGATAATTAACCTTTATTTTCGTTTTTTAAAAACTAGCACTAAAAACAATAAGTTACAAGTGGGCTGTGAATAGGCCTGCCTGTCGATGTGAGCCTGTAACAGATTCTGTGTAACTGCCATTTAGTTAATATGTTTTTCGAGGCGGTCCTCGAACTCAATAATAAAACGACTCATCGCCTGACGCCAGTTTTGAATGGGCATCGTCCATTTCTTGCTGGCTTCTTTAATAGCAAGGTAAATCATCTTTTTCGCTGAATCATCGCTGGGAAAGAGCTTTCGCTTTTTGAGGGCTCGACGGATAACGCTGTTAAGCGACTCAATCGCGTTGGTCGTGTAAATGGCTTTACGAATATCCTCAGGGTAGTTGAACAGCGTATTCAGGTTCTGCCAGTGTGCACGCCAAGATTTGGCGATTTGTGGGTACTGGTCGTCCCAGGTGTCACTGAAGCGCTCCAGTTCAAGTAACGCTTCCTCTTCGGTTGCTGAACGATACACTCGCTTTAAGTCAGTTGTGACAGCTTTGTAGTCTTTCCACGAGACGTACTTCAATGAGTTGCGTACCATGTGCACGATACACAGTTGGATATGGGTTTGAGGAAACACGGTGTTGATAGCCTCAGGAAAGCCCTTCAAGCCATCCACACAAGCAATGAGAATATCTTCAACACCTCGCTGCTGAAGCTCAGTCAGCACGCTCAACCAGAACTTAGCCCCTTCGTTCTCTGCTATCCACATGCCCATCAGTTCCTTGCGGCCTTCGGTGTTAATACCTAGGGCAAGGAAGATAGATTTATTGATGACTCGCTTATCCTGACGGACTTTCACCACCAGACAGTCCAGATAAACGATGGGATAAACCGCGTCAAGGGTGCGAGACTGCCATTCAGTTACCTGCTCAATCACAGCATTGGTCACACGAGACACCAGTGTTGGCGATACCTCAGCGCCATACCAATCATCAAAGGCATTGACGATGTCACGGGTGCTCATGCCTTGAGCATAAAGCCAGAGAATTTTATCGTCCATGGACGTGAAACGAGTCTGGTGCTTTTTGACGAGTTTAGGCTCGAAGGAGCCTTCACGGTCGCGAGGCGTATCGAGTTCGAACTCGCCATCTTCCGTCTTAATCCGTTTGCTGGATTTGCCGTTGCGGCTATTTCGAGAGGAAGATAATTGGTGCTTTTCGTAGCCCAAATGTTCATCCATCTCCGCGTTCAATGCAGCTTCAACGGTGATTTTCTTCAACATCAGGCTAAATTCGTTTAAATCTTCAGGCGTTTTTATGCCTTTGGCCGCTTCTTTTGCGAAAGCTTCAAGTTCTTTTTTATTCATTTGCATCTGCCTATCCTTAACTCCCAATAGAGTATGTTGTGATAGGCAGTTACACAAAATTAGTTACATTCTCGTCGATGTAGTTAGCTGCCGCACACGCAGCTTAGAAATTAAAGTGATTTTTTAAAGGCATTTGCTTTTACTTGCCTCTATTTACTATTCGCTGCCCTTGATTTTGGATTCCAGATCAAAAGACTTCTGGAATGACGAACGTAAGGGATGTTGCTGCCGTTGCTTTTACTGCTTTTGTCTATTTACTATTTACTTTCTACTGCTCTTTGCTGCTCTTTGCTGCTTTTTGCCCTTCTCCGTGCTCTCTGTGGTTCAAAGTCTTTTGCTCTTAGTCTTTTTCTGCTTTTGTCTATTTACTAGCTCCTATCCGCTGCCCTTGATTTTGGATTCCAGATCAAAAGATTTCTGGAATGACGAACGTAAGGGATGTTGCTGCCGTTGCTTTTACTGCTTTTGTCTATTTACTATTTACTATTTACTATTTACTTTCTACTGCTCTTTGCTGCTTTTGCTTTTGTCTGCTTTTATCTAGCCCCTATTTACTCGCTACTATTTACTTTCTCCTGCCCTTGTCTGCTCTTCAAATAAATTGTTGCCATGCTTTTAGCAGTTGTTGAAAGTCGATTAGACCGCAGCCTGTTACTTGTTCGTCTGGGTAGTGTTCGGCAAATTCTTCGGTTTGGCTTTGAGCGTTATTCAGCGAGAGGGTGACTTCGTCGTCTTCTATGCTTAGGTGGTATTCTTTGGTGGTTAGCTCAAAATGAGGTAACTGTTTGTTGAAGAGTTCATCGATTGTGTGGAGTAATTGACTAACTTTGCGGGGATCTTTGCCTAAGTCATTGCCTAGCCAGTCGCCAAAGGCTTCGCATTCGAGTTCACATTTGGCAATGGGTTGACCACTGATGTCGGTCATAAATTGAAATTCCATTAGAGATCCTTGGGTAGTTTAAACACATGGCCAGTTAATTCTAGTTCAGTTAAATAAACTCTCACGTCGAATTCTACTTGGTGGTAATCGGACTGCATGTGTTGGCAGAGTTGGTAAAAGGCTTTGTTGTGTTGCTTTTCTTTTAAGTGGGCGAGTTCGTGCACCACTATCATGTTCAAAAATGGCTCGGGTGTGTGCTTGAATAGGGCACTTATGCGCAGTTCGTGTTTGCGCTTTAGTTTGTTGCCTTGCACGCGGGAGATATATGTATGTAGGCCTAAGGCGTGATTGACTATATGCAGCTTGTCATCAAATACTACTTTGCTCAGGGGATTTGATTTTTTCATGTATTGGTTTTTTAGGCCGGTGGCGTACTGCCTGAGTTCGTCGTTGCTGTTTACAGTATGGGTAGAGCCATAGCGCTGGCGTAACCAATTGCCCAGTTGTTTTTGTTGTATTAGCTGGCGAATCCTGTCTTGCAGGTGTGTTGGATAGTGGCTTAAGTAGGTTAACGCTTGGGTCATGAGCTATCTTGTTGAGGATTGGTTACTAAAGTCTGTTGATGTTTTACATGTTTTTATGACGACTTAGTGTAACCCGTATGCGAGGTTAATGCAGGGGCCGTAAACGACTTTGTTGTCGTGACGGCCAAAAGAGCAGAAATTACACGGGCTGAGAAACGGGATACGTGTATCGGCTGAGTTTTTCGCTTTGCTTCCATAACCATTCGATAATAGCAGGATCTTTTGCAAGTTGGCTGGTGTTCTTTAAGTTGATGTCTTTGTAATAGCCGCCATTCTTGATTTGATTGGCTTTATTCGACAAATAAATTCCGGTTTCGGCCCCTTTAGCTGGGGAGCGCGCAATTAGGCGTTTAAATAATGGGTACACAAAGACTAAGGATTTTGGAAAGCCTTGACGCAGCATAGGGGTGTCGACAATACCGGGATCAAAACACGCGGCCTCAATATGCGTATTGGCCAACACTTTAGTGAGCTTTTGCGTAAATAATACTGAGTAAAGTTTGCTGTTGCAGTAGGCTTGTTCGGCATTAAAACGTAGGCGAAGCTGAATGTCTTGCGTGTCTATGTTGGCATCTTTATGCCTAAAAGAGGCAGTATTAATGATACGCGGTTGCATGGCGAGTTCTAGCAGTGGCAATAATAAGCCTGTTAGCAAATAGGGGGCGAGATGATTAACGGCTAGGGTACTCTCGATGTTATCAATTGATTCAGACAAAGGTTGGTCAGACCATAGCCCAGCATTATTTACTAGGGTATCTATGGTATCGGTAAGTTGCTTAATGTGATCTACGGCTGCGCGAATGGCGTCAAATGAACGTAAATCACACTCGATTATATGAGCCTTGTTATTTAACGGCTGTTCGGCGATGAGGTCTGTGTATTTTTGCTTATTTCTAACCAATAAAAAAAATGTCACCTCGGGGTTTGCATCTAGGCCATACAGCCAGTCGATACCGAATCCAGAGGTGACGCCTGTCATGACAATATTTTCCATAATCTTCAATCCGTTGTTGTAGGTGCAGTCAAACCTTGGGTCTTTCCATAGCCTTAATTTATCCATAATTCAGGTAAATTTAGCTCCACCAGTAAATAAACCAGCTTATGGTTTTTTGACATAAAGGCTAGTTAAATGTGCTATGTAAATAAAGTGTTAACATTGAGTTATCTTACCTGCTTACTATATTTGGTAAACAAATTGTGCGATTGCGTAACCCTTCTAAAGATGAAGATGAGTTGGGCTGTTGTCAATCCTCAATTTTGAGCTAAATACCTGATTTAACGCAGTGGCTGTGAGTTGTTGTTAGATTCAAAGGAGTGAATAAGTACCGTTTGTCGAGAAGGTACAGCGCAATAATTGTTACACCCTTAGCGTTTTGCTGAACGGGTTAACTAGCGTGTATCTGCGCAGTAAATACTGCGTACTCAATAGTAACGACAATAGGTATTAATAATGATTTTATGTAAACACAAGTCGGCTATGTCTATCATGGCAATACTCGGGTTAAGCACTAGTTTGGGTGGGCATGCAGCGTTACCCGATTGGTCTAACGCTGGGTATTTGCAAGGTAGCGGATTGCCCACTAGCAGCGATTATACCAGTAACCCAACCTGCCGCATTACCTCTCAAGAAATGGAAAATACATACGGTGTCATAGGTAACGACAATCAAGACGATACCGCAGGCATTCAGGCCGCCATCGACTTTGTTAAAAGCAACTGTCAGGGCAGTTACACTAATTTGTCTACCCTTAGTTTGCCTTCTGGCGAAATCAATATTTCGAAACAAATTGGCGTAGACGCTAACTTTCTGATTATTCAGGGCCAAGGTAACGATCCTTCTAGCAGTTCTTCAACTCAAGTTGTATTTGCGCCAGACGTCGATACCCGCTACGACAATATTTCGGATTTTGATTTAAATAACATGCTAGGTGAGGGCTCTGCGAAAGGCGGTTGGATCTGGCCAGGAAGAGGGGCGTTTAGAGTTCAGTCTCGGGCGGTGCATAGTTCTTATCAAACCAGTCATGCCAATGCTCCAGCAAATCGTCGAGATTTTTACGAGGGTTCGGTTAACTTTCATTGGAAAAATGAAGACATAACCGCCAATGCAAACGCAGGCGATACTGTTATTACGCTTAAAAATGTAAACGATTACAGTGTGGGCGGGTACGTTTGGGTTGGGTCAGCAAACACAGACAATTTTTACCAAGAGCAAGGGGTTTTAGAGACCAATCGTATTAACTCCCACATGCGTCAGCAAATTCATCAAATTGTTGCAGTGAATGGCTCAACTAAACAAGTCACCTTAGACAAGCCCTTAGAGTTTCCGATTTACACTACCAATACCGGCGATGGCTCAGTGGCAATAAAAGGCTCAACTTACAAGAGCCGAGCGGCTAATTTGCAGGTTATTGAGGGGGTAGGTTTCGAGAATTTCTACCTCACACAAGTTGCGCCTGCTGGCTTTACCGCCCAAGACGCTAAAAACAATTACAACAATATTGATCATCATGGGGCTATGCATGGCTTAGTGTTTAAGTGGGTGGTAAATAGCTACGTAAAAGGTGTGCGTACCTACATGGTAGGCTCCCATCCAATTGTCACCGAAATGGCAAAAAACCTACAGTTTGAGGATAACCAGTTAGAAGGATCTTGGAATAAAGGCAAAGGCGGTAACGGCTACTTTCGTAACAGTAAACTATGGGACAGTGTAATTAAAAACAATGTGACCCGAGATGTTCGGCATATTACCTTGCAATGGTCGGCGTCTGGTAATGTCGTGACGGGCAACGATACCGACGCAGATTTGAATTTGCACGGTGGTTGGGAGCGGTTTAATTTAATCGAAAACAATACGGTTAACGTGCCATATGCTCATCGCGATTGTAACCCCAATTGTGCGCCAGGTTCCGAAACTTGGTATCCCATCTGGTATGCACCTGGCGAGCATGCTGGGCGTTGGTCGGGCTCGTCTGGGCCGCGTAATGTATTTTATCGTAATACTTTAACCAAGCAATTAACTCAAGGCGGTCCATTTGTCGACTTCGGACCATATGGGACTCAGCCCGACCGTTTATTTCAGTTTGCTTGGGATACTCTGACCGCCCAAGGTACCCAGTGGCGACATCTGCAAGAAAATGGCGCAAATATTCCGTTTTGGACGGGACGAGAAACCTTGGACTATACCCAAAATAACCGAGGGATTAACGCTAATTGCACAGCTACTGCTGCATCTTTAGTGGGCGCAACTATTACCTGTAACGGTGAAGTGGATACAGGAAATGATGACGATCCTATAGACGATGATGATGTAGTTGATGATGAAGAAATTGACGATGATGTTGTCGATGAATGTGTTGCTTACACTGGCGGTAGACAAGATTTAAACCTTAACGCAGCGCGTTGTGTGTCTATTCCTCAAGGATTAGCAGGCAATCGTGTACAGGTTTGGAATAACAAACCCGGCACGGGTTGCGGCTTTAAAGGTGATATATCTGGTAGCGACAGCGGCACCTTTAGTTTAACGGCGACTTATACCTCTGCCAGTGGCTTAGTTGGTGAGCGCTTAGTTTTTGCCGAGGGTAATAGCTGCACCAAAATACGCGTACGCGTGTATTAGTCTAAACAGGACTTAACCCTGTTTACACCCCCTCCCGAAAGCCAGGGGAGGGGACTTACTTCTCGGCTGTTGATGCCGCTGCTTTTACTGCTTTTCTCTGTGCTCTCCGTGTCCTCTGTGGTTCAAAGCTTTTGCTCTTAGTCTTTAACTTGCCTCTATTTACTAGCTACTATTCACTGCTTTAAGCCATTGGATTCCAGATCAAAAGACTTCTGGAATGACGGGCGGAAGGAGCTGTTGGCTTTTCCTCAGTGCTCTCTGTGTCCTCTGTGGTTCAAAGCTTTTGCTTTTTCTCTTGGTCTTTTCTGCTTTTATCTAGCCCCTATCTACTATCCACTGCTTTAAGCCATTGGATTCCAGCTAAAAAACTGCTGGAATGACGGATGCGGTCGGGGTTTCAGTTCTTCTCGCTTTTACTAGCTACTATTTACTTTCTGCTGCTCTTTGCTTTTCCTCTGTGCTCTCTGTGTCCTCTGTGGTTCAAAGCTTTTGCTTTTTCTCTTGGTCTTTTCTGCCTTTATCTAGCCCCTATCTACTATCCACTGCTTTAAGCCATTGGATTCCAGCTAAAAAACTGCTGGAATGACGGATGGGGTCGGGGTTTCAGTTCTTCTCGCTTTTACTAGCTACTATTTACTTTCTACTGCTCTTTGCTTTTCCTCTGTGCTCTCTGTGTCCTCTGTGGTTCAACGTCTTTTTGCTTTTGCCCTTGCCTGATTTATTCTGCCTTTCTCTGTGTCTATGGTAATCTAGCCTAAGTTTAGTTAACGAGTTGATTTTCTTATGCTCAAGTATTTTGAAAACTTAGCTAAAGCACTTTTGGGCCAAGGTTATAGCGAGTTAAGTTCTGGTGAAAAAAAGGTCATCGAAAGCATTGCAGAATGCACGTCGGTTTCTGAAAATGTAAACGAAACTTTTCAAGACAACCTGACGTTTGGACAAAGGGCGGCTGATAAGATTGCTGCATTTGGCGGTTCTTGGAGCTTTATCGGCTTGTTTTCGGCTTTTATCCTAGGTTGGATACTGATAAACACTGTGTGGTTGTTGTCTGATGAACCCTTTGACCCTTATCCGTTTATCTTACTTAATTTAGGTTTGTCGAGTTTAGCGGCGTTTCAGGCTCCCATCATAATGATGTCGCAAAATCGCCAAGTCGCCAAAGATAGGCTCGAGCAAAAGGCGACCTACGAGATTAACCTAAAACTTGAGTTAGAGTTAATGCGCGTGCACGAAAAATTAGACGAACTTAAAAATGAAGTGAGCCGCTCATGACCGCGATTATCCTTCTGATTGGGCTGGTTGTTGTCAGTTTAATAATGCGTTTTGTTAACAGTGCCATCAAACGTGTGGGTAAAGCCAGAGACGTCAACGTGTTTCGGATCCGCTATATCTGTAAAACCGTGAATATGGCTATTGGGTTGTTTGGCGTGATTGCGGTTATTCCATTTTTGGGCGTTGAATATTCGCAAGTGTCTATTTTCTTGTCGTCTGTGTTTGCGGTAATTGGCGTGGCTTTGTTTGCTCAATGGTCGATTTTGAGTAATATCACCGCCAGTTTGGTGATTTTCTTCGGCTTTCCGTACCGAGTTGGCGATCATATTCGGGTGCTGGATAAAGATGACGACATAAGTGGAATCGTAGAAGATATTGCGTTGTTTCATGTATTGATCCGTCGCGATGAAGAATTGATCACTTACCCAAATAGTCTAATTTTGCAAAAAGGTGTGGTGAAAAATCCCAAGAGTAAGGCTGTCACGTTTGAACAAAGCGCTGAACAAACTAAGCAAACTATGCCCGTGAACGACATCTAATTAATCACGGCCTGTGCCCAATGGCCTTTACCATGAGTCACTCCCTATGACATTTTCAAGTACCAGCAGTGAATTTAGCTACAGCCACAGCTATTTATTAGATAAAAGCCATTTTAGTGAAACCTTTGATGAGTCTACTTCGTCTATCCGCACCCTAAAAGATTACAGCAAAGGGCTGATCTTTTTTGGGTTAGGTGCCATTTTGTTGGTCGTGACCGAGGTGTCGGCTTATGCCTCTTGGTTTATCATTGGCTTAGGCGTAGTCGAAGGATTAAGCGTACGCTTTGCTAAACCTTGGTGGCTAGCAAGACAAATGCTAAGTAAGGCTGCCAACACCGAATTGACTTTGCACATAGATGATCTTGGCATACGTACCGATTCATTTTACGTAAAAAGTGAGATGCAGTGGACGGAGATGCTCAAGATTGAAAAAACCCAGCAAGGCTGGCTGCTGTATAGTAAAACCCAGCGTTCGTATTTGTCTGGGCGCTGTTTGTCTGAAGAAGCCGAGCAATATATTCAAGCCAAGGCGTCAATTGTAAACTGTTAGGACCGATTTGGTTGGATGCGAGAAAATGAAAGAGACAAAGTTACCACTGCCTAAAGCGACACTCGTCACGGGTTTGCTTGTATACGGCCTGAGCGCCTATGCTGAAAATTCTGATGAGGCGGTGTCGAGTCAAGAGCGGTTCAATGCCTGTTTGCTTGCTGCCATTGCTAACGCCGAGCCCGAGCAAACAGTTAAAGGGTTGCGCGCGCAATGCCAAACTAGCTCGGTCAACCGAGTCAAAAAGCGACGTACCCTAGAAAAAAGCGCGGCGAATAATCCTTTTGCCATTTTGCCTCATAAACCAAACTTCTTGTTGCCGGTAACCATTGCGGACGTGCGCAGTGAGCCATACCTAGATCTACCCATTGGTGAAAAGTTTGATAATCTTGAAGCAAAGTTTCAGGTCTCCCTTAAATACTTGGCTTGGCAAGATGTACTTTTTAAAGACGTAGATGTGCAGTTTGCCTTTACTGCAACCAGTTGGTGGCAATCTTATAACGACGACATTTCTGCACCATTTCGTGAAACCAATTATGAGCCAGAGGTGATAGTTGACTACAGTCACTCTTGGTCTTTGTTGGGCTTGTCAGTCGAAAACACTTACTTGTCTCTCAATCATCAATCGAATGGCCAAACTGGTTTATTGTCGCGTAGTTGGAATCGAATTATTTTGGGTTTAGTGTTTGCTCAAACCGATAATGTGACTTGGGGCCTTAGAACTTGGTATCGTGTTCCTGAAGATGAAAAGCTCGACCCTAGTGCGCCCGAAGGTGACGACAACCCTAACATAGAGCGTTATTTTGGCTATGGAGAGTTAGGTGGAATTTGGCACTTGTCCGATCAACACAGCCTTGAATTCATGTTGAGAAATAACCTTAGAAGCGACAACAAAGGCGCGCTGCAACTAGGTTATTCGTTTCCAATTAACGGTAAATTGCAGGGGTACCTTGAGTACTTTAATGGTTACGGCGAAAGCCTAATTTACTACAACCAGCATACCCAGCGTCTTGGGCTGGGTTTTAAATTAACCAACTGGTTGTAAATCCTCTTAAACTTAGGCCCTGCAGAATCGTTAGGGTTCTGACTGGCTAAGTGCTTTGTTTTGTTGCAAGGCATCTAAGGCACGTTGCCTAGAGGCTTTTAAATCGACAATAGGTTTTGGGTAATTTTCACCCAAAACTACTTTTGCTTGATTAAGAATCTCTTGGGGCGCGTCCCAAGGGGCATGAATGTATTTGTCGGGTAGGTCTGATAGTTCTGGGCAATAGCTGCGAACATAGTCTCCACTTTTATCAAACTTTTCACCTTGGGTGACCGGATTAAATATTCTGAAGTAGGGTGCAGCGTCCGCACCTGTCCCTGCTACCCATTGCCAGCTTGCACTGTTCGCTGCTAGGTCGGCATCGAGTAAACAATCCCAGAACCAACGTTCACCTGAGCGCCAGTCAATCAGCAAATTTTTAACTAAAAACGAGCCAACTAGCATACGTACGCGATTGTGCATAGTGCCGGTTTGCCACAACTGGCGCATTCCCGCGTCGACCATAGGGATCCCCGTATTGCCTTGTTGCCAAGCTTTGAGTGCTTGGTCGTCTTTACGCCACGGGAAATGGGAAAACTTAGGGCTAAAGTTCTCTTTTGGAATAGTTGGAAAGTGATATAAAAGGTAATGGGAAAATTCACGCCAGCCTAATTCACTTAAAAAGCAATCTAGACCCGGATCTTCGGTATTGCCGTTACATGCGTCTATGGCACTGTACCAAACCTGATGAACCGAGATTTCGCCAAAATGTAAATGGGCCCCTAAACCCGAGGTTGCTTCTAGATCGGGGAAGTCTCGCTTGGCTTTGTATTGGTTAACCTTTTGCGAAACAAACTCGGCGAGTCGGTCAGCCGCACCTTGCTCCCCGGGTTGCCATTGCTCTGCCATTTGTTGATACCAGTTGATGCTTGGCATCAAGTTAAGAGTGGCTAAACCATGATTTTGTTCGTCTACGTACTGAATACTGAGATTATCAGGTTTAGGCGTGGGTATGCGCGGAGCGGGTTTACTTAGGCAGCCTTTTCGATAGTAAGGGGTAAACACTCTATAAGGCGTTTCGTCTTTTTTAAGCACCTGCCAAGGCTCCCACAACAAGTGGCCATTAAAGCTTTTTACCTCTATGCCTAGATCAATGAGTACTTGCTTGATTTTTGTGTCTCTAGAAATTTGCCAAGGTTCGTAGCAGCGATTCCACACTACTTGAGTAATCTTGTGTTGTTTAACCCAATCTATGAGTAGCGCAAGAGGATCACCCTTTTGAATATGCAATTTCTCCTCTAGAGAGACATTCAATTTTTCTAGAGATTGTTGCAACCACCATTTAGAAGCACTGCCCAATTTAAAATGGTTAGGGCAGGTTTCATCTAATATATATACGGGCACAACATTGCCCTTTTCATTGGCGTAACTCAATGCTGGATTGTCACGTAGTCGCAGGTCTTGTCGAAACCAAACTAAGGTAGAGTGTGTGATAGTTTGTTTCCTTCTGTTTTAGGGAGCAAAATGTCAAAATACGTGAGTTACGTATAATCGATCAGTTATCTGTTATCAAAAGGTCCAGTAATAGCCCATTCATAGGAAGTATATTTACCTGATGTCATACCAAATAGCCATAGTGGGAGCCGGAATAGGCGGTTTGTGTTCGGCCCTAGTGTTACGTCTCCATGGGCACAAGGTCACAGTATACGAACAAGCGAGTCAATTATCTGAGGTAGGGGCAGGGTTGCAGCTAAGCCCGAACGCCATGCAAGTTTTGAATAAACTCGGTTTAAATCAGCAGATAATGACCGCTGGTTTTTTGCCTGAGCAAGCAGTAATGCGCCATTACCAATCGGGTAAGGCGTATTTTTCGGTGCCTCTAGGTGAGCAGGCGTTTAACCGTTATGGCGCCGAATACGTGCATATTCATCGAGCCGATTTACAACAGATATTGCTCCAAGCCTGTCAGCAACAGCAAATAAATATTCACCTGAATCATACTTTGGATACGTATCAGGCAACGCCAGAAGGCGTGACACTTGAGTTTACTCATGGCCAGTCTGCAAAGGGGCAAATACTCATAGGTGCCGATGGCATTAAATCTAGGGTCCAAGCTCAGATGCTGGGGCAAAGTAGGCCTCGTTTTACTGGTCAGGTGGCATGGCGCGGTGTGGTGGCGGCCGATGCGCTTCCCAAGGATTTAATTAAACCCAACGCCAATTTATGGGTAGGACCAAATCAACATTTTGTGAGTTATTACCTATGTGGGGGCCGCTATGTAAATTTTGTCGCTGTTGAAGAACAAACTGAGTGGCAACAAGAATCATGGCACCATAA
This sequence comes from uncultured Paraglaciecola sp., assembly GCA_947498355.1. GTDB lineage: Bacteria > Pseudomonadota > Gammaproteobacteria > Enterobacterales > Alteromonadaceae > Paraglaciecola. The sequence goes on from CANMKA010000011.1 coordinate 65,132, forward strand.
GGGTGACACTCAAGCGTTGCGGAGTAAGTTCAACAATTGGCATCCAGAAGTGACCCAGATACTTGATAAGGTGGAGCAGACTTTCTTGTGGGCCTTGTTTGACCGTGCGCCTCTGCCTCGCTGGGTCGATGAGAGGGTTGCCCTGTTAGGTGACGCCTGTCACCCTATGTTGCCATTTTTGGCCCAAGGGGCGGCCATGGCTATTGAAGATAGTTGGGTGTTAGCCCAAGCGTTGTCAAAGGCTCAGCCTCTTGCCCAAAGCTTACAAGCTTATGAGTCTGCCCGTAAGCCTAGAACGAGCATGATCCAACACAAAGCGCGTAGCAATGCCCACTTGTATCATATGTCTTCGGTTTTAGATCGTACTAAACTTGCGGTTATGCAGGGGTTGGCAAAGGTTAATCTAAGCGACGGCCTTGCTACCAAAATGCTGGATGAGATATACGGATATTCTCTTTAGTGCCTTTGTTGTGTTGTTTACCTGTTATTTCTCGGTTTGCCTTTGGCTTGTTCGTTTACACCTAGTCTTTCGGTGTCTTCTTCTTTGAGTATGTAAATGTCTTTCATTTTTAAGATCCGCTCGAGGATCTCATCAAGGCGCTTTTTGTTGCCTGCGTTGAGGTGGCGGTTTTGTAGTTCTTCTAAAAATTCTAAGGTGTTAATTTTTTTGTAATGTGTCATGGCGCCATCCACCATGCTTTGTAATAAATTCAAACTAAACGCCAGCTCTCGAGGGAACAAAGTGTAAGCTTTGTAGAAGTCTTGAGTCGCACGCTTGTATTGCTTGGCTGAAAATTTCTCTAAGCCAGATTTGTTGAAAGCCAAGGCTTGTGGTTTACGCTCGCCTATGGCGTCTTCTCCTCTTGCGACCATCATGGCACTCACAGCTTTATCGTTACTTTCGTCGGTATTTTTCAGTTTTTCTTTGCTTAGGGCTAAGCACTCTTTGGCTTTTTCTTTGTTGCCGACATTTTGCCAAGCGTGGGCAGCGTCGGTAATGGTAGCTATTTCGGCTTCGTGTAAATTGCTCATACCGGGGCGAGCAAGTATTTCATTGGCTTTACTGATATTACCTTCTAAAAATGCTGCGGTGGCAAGTAGGTAGTCTTTCTTCTGGTTTAAACTGGGATCGTATTGCTTTCTGCCTGCTGCACCGACTAAAAATTTGGCAACTTTTACGTCGGAAACGCGTTCAGATTTGGACTTAAGTTCGGCTTCGTTTAGGTAACATCTGGCTAAATCTAGGGATATTTCGTCATATCTTTCTCGAATTGAACGGTTTGATTCTCGTTTCTTTTCGAGCAAGTTAATTGCATCTGAACCTTTTTGCTGGGCTTGGTAGATGTAAGCTTTTAACCGTGCAGCAGGGATTGATAATTCGCCTTCGCGAATTTTATGCATGTAATTTTCGGCTTTGTTGTACTGATTATTATTGATGCTGATGCGAGCTAACCATTCACAGGCCTTGTCATTGGTTAATTGGGATTCAGTTAGTTCGTGCAGCAAGGTTTCACTTTCTTCTACATCGCCATTCAAGAATAAGCTTTGAATCAATCCCCATTTAGCCCATATAACCTTGTCTGATTTTTTTAAAATGTCGCGATAAATAATGGCTGCGTCGGTAAACCGCTCAAGCCTAATTAGCACCCTAGCTCTAAGCTTATTGAGTGCACTGATTTTTCTGGGATGAGGATCGCTGGCTAACAGCTGCTCGACTATTACTAAGGCTTGAGGATAATTGTCTTCGTCCATTAATTCGTAAATGGGCTTTAGGTAGTAATGCATGCTTAGGCAATTTGAAATGTTTTTCATCAAATTGCGAATGGTGTAGGGTTTAATAATTAAGGCTTCGGGATGTACATCAACAATTTGGCCTATGATTAGCGGGAGTCTGTCTGAGGTGACAAACATTACGCAGGTGCAATTAGTAATAAATCCTTGTTGCTTAAGTTCTTGTAATACTTCTACGCCATTTTTGTTTTGGCCTAAATGGAAATCCATTAGCAATAAGTCGAGCTTCTTATTGCGCATATTGGCACGCAGCTCTCGACCGTTACTGAAACAACCAATCTGGTTGAATCCCATATCCAGTAAATGGTTACGTAGGTTGGCTCTGGCCATACCATTGTCTTCTACTACCGCAACTTTGACCTTACTAAACGACATATATCAAGATAACCATCTGGTTTTAAAAGACTTATCCAATTTATCTATACTACAACGGAATCTGAAAAAGTGTCAGGTAAATGATGAGAATATTACTCAATTTATTTGCCAGTTTGTGGTGAATAGCAGGTTTGCAGAGTTTTGTACTGCTCTCTTTAGGTATACGCAGAGAGGGAAGGGGACGTGAAGATGAGCAGATTGAGCCAACTGACTAAGTTAGCTCAATAGTAGAGTAGGGTTATCCCAGTAGTTTTTCGAACAGCTTGTCTTTGATTTTATTTTTTTGCTTATCGATAGCGTTATTTAATTGGGCTTCTAGGACTTTATTTAAGCTACTTACGTCGCCTTCAGCGAGTTTCTCCCATTCGGACCACTGGCCCAAGGCGCCGTCTGTGTCGCCTAGTAAACCTGATGTTTTAGCATTAAGTTTTGCTTTTAAATCATCGAGCTTCTGTTGTTGCTCTGGGGTAACACTAGAAATTAATGCTGATCCTATTTGCTTAGCTAAGTCAGAACTGATGTTTAAATCTAGATCACCTAACGTGCCACCAATATCGGTATTGAGTTGCAGTGTTTTTAATTGATTTAAGGTGTTAGCAATTGCGTTGGTAAGCTTATTATCGCCTGATGCTTGAATGGCTAATTGACTCAAGTCGACTATGCCTTTGCCAGACAATTGATTGTTGACTATATCTAAGCCTCCATTGCTAGATAACAGGCCCTGTTGTAGCTCACTTGATAGCTTGTCTATATTTGCCAGAGGCATGTCACTTAGTTTTAGTCCAGCTAGGCGCCACGATTGCTGCGCTTTGAGGCCTAAATCGTTTAACCAAAAATCACCATTTAATGCTAAAGATTGCCATAGAGCACTGGCGCTAGAATCAATTGAGAACACAGTGGCTTTGCCAATTAAGTCGTGTTGGTGGGTAATGTCTGTCCATTTACTGGCCACAGATTCGCCTTGGTACGTGACAGATATTTTTGCTTGTTTTATCCATAAGTCAGGCAAACCCGAGGTGTCGTCAAAAGCTAGCCATTGCCCCTCAACACCTTTGTTTTCTTCGGTTTGTTTGGCTTGATTATTGAGCATAGGCGCAATCACATCAAACGCAGCCAATACGTATTTACTCCATTTTGCAGCCTGTTCGCCAAAGACTAACTGGGTGACATCTTGAATCGCGTCTTGGTCGCCTGCTGCAATGGCTTTTAATTGTTCGTAATCTTGGCTAGGCGCATTTTTTAAGGTTTGCAGTTGTGGGCCTAGCTCAGCTTTGGCTTGTTGGACTGAGTCTTTAAAGTCGGTAATTTTTTGTTTGTCTGCTAACACGTCTTTTTTGAGCTGGTCGAAGTCTTGTTTGGCTTTCGCTAAAGCAGCTGGGTTTTTGTAGTCGACTTCAGATAAGGCTTTCGCTCTGGCTTGGTAATCGGCCAATACTTGTTTACTGGGTAAGGCTTCGAATTGAGCTTTAAGCTTATCTTCATGCCTTGCAATTACCGCTTGAGTGTCTTCAACTGCCTGAGTTGTTTTTAAGGGCGATTTAGCCAGAATTTCGTCAACTGAGGGAGGCTTAATTGCATCACCGAATAAACTTTTTGCGTCTGTCGTGTCATCCTCAACATCGACATAAACTTCGCCCTTTGAATCACGCTGGGTGGCAAACTGAGTGCCCTCTACAATTAAGTCACTGATGATTAATTTTCTTAAAAGTAAAGGCGCTAATTCAATTTTTGCCGAGACAGTATCTGCCTGCATTTGATTAGTAGTCGGCGCTTTGGGATCGGTAAATTGCAATTCGTTTAACGTTACACCAAAGGGTGACCAAGTATGAGAAACAGACCCAATATTGACCTCGGCGCCGGTCGCCTTGCCCAATCCAGCTTGTGCGCCTAGTCTGATCCAAGTATCTAAAAATAGTACGATAATGGCGGCAAGTGAGCCAAAAATTACGAAAAAAGCGACTAAACCTTGCCAGCGGATGATAGATTTCATGTTAGTTCCCTACACTCTGATAAAGGTGATAAAAGCCCGAGCCCTTTATTAATTGAACGATTCTAAGTTGGTTGACCCACTGCATGAATGTTTTGCGGTATTTTTCGACCAATTGTTTGCTAAGTAGCAAAGTGAAAGGAAATAGTATGAGTGACACCACTAGGCTGCCCAAGGTTAAGGTATGATAAAACTGAGTAAGCTGGCCAAGATAAGTGCTATAAAAAGCTGTCCAAATACCTTGCATGCTTTCGGCTAGCAATAAGCTCTCTCCAAAATTAGCAAACGTGGCACTAAGCGGAATAGCGAGTAACGAAAATGCCGCCCATGACACTAAAAAAGCGCTAACGTTAACTCTGAAAAATAACACGCCAAAGGCAACAAGTAAGGTGTGTAACCCTAAAATAGGGGTAAGACCCATAATCATTCCAAGAGCAAACCCAAAGGCCAATTGCCATGGAGAAGAGTCGGAGTTTAAGGCTTTTAACAGTTTGGCTAACAATCCCATTTGGGGCTCCCGTGTCGGCTAGTAAGTTGAATTACATCCAGTTATCGTTGCGGCGGCGTTTTTTGGGTAAGTAGGTAATGATGATACCTATGAGTAGACTCACCACTGCTAAGATCCCGCCACGCGTAAACCATTCCATTTGTTCTGTTTTGTCGTGATTTTCTAATTCTCGGGTAAGCTGAGATTGTTTTTTCTCTGAGGATGCGAGTTGTTTTTCTAGGGCTTTAACACTGTTTGACAAGCTTTGGATTTGCTGATTAAGCCTTTGATTAGTTTGTTGTTCTTGCTCTAATACTTGTTGAGTTTGAGAGACTTCTTGTTGTAGCCCCGGGACCAGCTCACGCACGCTACGGTTTTTCTTGATAAAGTCTGTGTCAATCCAACCTGTTCGATTCTTGTCATCGACAATTTGTGAGAAGTTAGTTTCTGAATCGGTTTTAAGTAATGTGACTTTGGTCCCTGCTGTCACCGAGCCTAAAATGCGGTAATTGAGTCCAGGCCCAGCATGAATATAGGTAAATAAGTCGTCTGAGATGTAGCGAGTTTGCCCCTCTGATTGCGACATAACTTGAAAACTCATAAAACTGGTTATTAACATAACCAAAAAACCGACTTGCTTACCAATCATTGAAACCCTTCTCCTTTTACTTAAGTGGTGGTTTTACTTAGCTTTAGCTACAGCACAGGCAACAAAATAAAGCATGGACTCAAATGGTATGGCGTGGGCCAGATAAAGGCAAGTCTCTATTTAGAGACGCCTTCAATTATGAGCGGTTTATCTGGGCTTTTTTGGTTGATTTGCGCGCACACCATAAAACAACGGCAGAATGCTAATGATTTGAGGGCTAAAACCTAGATTGAATACTTGATGGCTTAAAGGTAGATTGTTGACCATCTCCCCCTAATACCTAACCGTTAATGTTATTTCCCTTCTGAGCCGAGTTATTGCTTAGATGGCTTGGTTTAATGCCGTAGGCCGAGTTAAGCGGGGCAAGAACAACTGGAACAAAAATCAATGGAACAAGAAATAGAATTAAAATTACTCGCTCCGCAAAACGCTGGGCAAGTGATTGAGCAAAGGGTGTTACCAAGGTTAAATGCGACTGTTAGTAAGCAGCAAGTTGAGCTGGGCAATTATTATTTTGATACCGCCAAACGCGAATTACGCGCCTTAGATATCGGCTTGAGAATACGTAAAAACGCCGACCAATATGAACAGACCCTTAAAACAGCGGGTAAAAGTATGGGAGCTTTACATCAAAGGCCTGAATACAATGTGGACTTAGAGGGAGGGGCAGTAGCCGAATCTGAGCAAGGCTTGTGTCCAGTATTGGCTTTATTTCCCGATTCGGCATGGCCCGAAGGCTTTGACCTTAAGTCTGCTCAGCACAATTTACAGACCCTGTTTAATACCGATTTTACCCGAACCATATACCTAGTAAATATAAGCGAAAAATGCCAAATTGAAATGGTGTTTGACCAAGGTCTTATTTCTGCAAAGGGTAAAACCAAGCCTATCTGTGAAATCGAATTAGAGTTGAAAAAGGGCCAAGCTTCTGACTTATTTGAGCTCGCCGAAGAACTGCTCAAAGCTATGTACTTAGCAGTTGGGTCTGATAGCAAAGCTGCGAGAGGTTACCGCTTAGCCGACAACCTCACACGGGTGCCACCTGAGCTGACGGCGGTAAATCTAGAACAATTGACTAATTTACCCAAGCAAGATGTGGCGTTATATATTGAGAATGCTTTGGCGTGTTTTCAGTATTATTGCCATAGTCTATCTCACGGACTGAGCGACCAAGGATTTGAACGACTCAAAGGAGCCCTACAGAGACTCAAGAGTTTATTGGGCATGCAACATTTTCACTCTGAGTTTGATACCATATTAACAGAGGTTGAGCAGTTAAGTCGGCAAGCTGATGGATTGACGACTCAATTTGGTGAGTGGTCTGATTCAGAAAAGCAAGATGCCCTGAATCAAACTTTTATGCAGTCTCACGTTACCTTATTACAGTTGCACATTTTGCGGGTGTTAATTGATTCAGCTGAATAGGCAACAGTGTTTTTGTATAAGATAATGTAAGTCGCTGAATGATTTACAATATTGTTTTTTTTATGAAAGAGTAAGACACAAATTTAATCCTAATTATTCAAAGGAGCGCGAATGAAAGCGTCTGATTTATTTATTAAAGCGTTAGAAGCTGAAGGTGTTGAGTACATTTTTGGTATTCCAGGTGAAGAAAACCTAGATTTATTGGAGTCCATGAGAGATTCGAATATCGAGCTAGTGTTAACACGTCACGAGCAAGGCGCGGGATTCATGGCAGCAACTTACGGTAGGTTAACCGGTAAAGTTGGTGTGTGTTTGTCTACTCTTGGTCCCGGTGCGACTAATTTAGTTACGCCAGCGGCCTACGCCCAACTGGGTGCTATGCCCATGTTAATGATTACGGGACAAAAGCCGGTAAAAACCAGTAAGCAAGGTCGTTTTCAGGTGATAGACGCGGTAGACATGATGCGTCCAATTACCAAATACACCACCCAGCTTGTTAGTGGTGACCGTATTCCTTCTGCTATTCGCGAAGCCTTTCGTTTAGCGCACGAAGAGCGCCCTGGCGCAGTGCATATCGAATTACCAGAAGATATTGCAGCAGAAGAAACCTCAGCTCAATTGTTAAACGCTAGTGTGTTTAGACGTCCCATTGCCGAATATAAAGCCATCAACAAAGCTGCCGGTATGATCCATGATGCCAAGTCGCCTCTACTACTGATTGGTGCCGCAGCCAACCGTAAGCTAACGTCAAAAATGCTACGAGAGTTTGTTGACAAAACGGGCATCCCATACGTAACAACGCAAATGGGTAAAGGTGTGTTAGACGAGAGTGATGCGTTGTTTATGGGCAACACGGCATTATCGGCGGGCGACTTTGTACACAGAGTGATCGACAGTGCCGATCTAATCATTAATGTAGGTCATGACGTGGTTGAAAAACCGCCTTTCTTCATGCAGCACGAAGACGACAGACAAGTTATTCATATTAACTTTGAGTCTGCTGCGGTTGATCCTGTGTACTTCCCACAACTTGAAGTATTGGGAGATATTGCCAACAGTATTTGGCAGATTAAAGAGCAAATAAGCCCTAATCCTACTTGGGATTTTTCCTTCTTCAAAAAGGTACATCAAGCCTATCTCGACCACAAAGCCGAAAGCGAAAACGATGATCGCTTCCCGATTTTACCTGAGCGTTTTGTGCACGATATTCGTAAAGCCATGCCAAAAGATGGCATAGTGACCCTAGATAACGGCGTGTACAAAATCTGGTTTGCGCGCAACTACCCAGCGGCATACCCCAACACTTTGTTACTCGATAATGCCTTGGCTACTATGGGGGCAGGTTTACCGTCTGCGATGGCGGCTAAAATGGTTCACCCAGACAAGCCTGTTATCACAGTTTGTGGTGATGGTGGCTTTATGATGAATAGCCAAGAATTAGAAACAGCTGTTCGTTTGAATTTGCATATAGTCGTGATTATTTTGCGTGACGATGCATATGGCATGATCAAGTGGAAACAGGCCAACATGGAATTTGAAAACTTTGGCTTAGACTATGGTAATCCAGACTTTGTTAAGTATGTAGAAAGTTACGGTGGTAAAGGTTGGAGAGTCGATTCTGCTGATGGTTTATTACCTATAGTTGAAAAGTGCTTAGCTGAACCTGCTGTTCACTTGATTGACGTGCCAGTAGATTACACCTTGAACGACGAAACACTTAACCAAACCCTGCGTATTCGCAGCCAAGCTGTATAAGGACAGATAATGCTAGCTAAATCCTATCCCTATTTTTTGGCAAACGAAGCTGTGTTTGCTAACCAAGACTTGGCGATTACCAACAAGTACACCAATGAGGTTGCGACACACGCTGCTTTAGCTGATGCGAAGGTGATCGAACAAGCCATTGAAGCAGCTGAAGCCAGTCAATCACTGCTTAACAAAATGGCACCTTACGAGCGTCAAGATATTCTCAACCATTGTGTTAAGCGTTTTCAAGAACGCTTTGACGAACTTGCTCATGCCTTGTGTATTGAAGCAGGCAAGCCTATTAAAGACGCTCGCGGTGAAGTCACACGCTTAATTGACACCTTCAGAATCGCTGCTGAAGAGTCAGTGCGTATGCATGGCGAAGTCATGAACCTTGAAATAACCCCTAGGGCAAAAGGTTATACAGGCATGTACAAACGTGTGCCTATTGGTCCTTGTTCGTTTATTTCGCCGTTCAACTTTCCCCTAAACCTTGCGGCACATAAAGTGGCACCTGCACTGGCGACGGGCTGTGCGTTTGTACTTAAACCTGCTAGCCGCACCCCTCTGGGGGCCTTGATTATTGGTGAAATTTTAGCGGAAACCAATTTACCAAAAGGCGCGTTTTCAATTTTGCCTTGTAGCCGAGATGGCGCAGATTTATTTACCACTGACGACAGATTTAAACTACTAAGCTTTACTGGTTCACCACAAGTGGGTTGGGACTTAAAAGCCAAAGCGGGTAAAAAGCCAGTTATCTTAGAACTAGGCGGTAATGCGGCCTGTGTGGTTGATCACGACACAGACATTGAAGATGCCATAGAGCGCATTGTATTTGGTGCTTATTATCAATCGGGCCAAAGTTGCATTAGTGTGCAGCGGGTGATTGTGCATGAGTCTATTTACGACGAATTTAAGCAAGGTTACACAGACCGAGTGGCAAATTTAGTGCATGGTGATCCGCTGCAAGAAGATACCTTTATTGGCCCGATGATTTCTGAGTCAGAAGCAACAAGGCTCGATAACTGGGTGCAAGAAGCGGTTGCAGCAGGGGCAAGCTTGTTATGTGGCGGTAAGCGCGACGGTAATATGTTGCAAGCTACCTTACTCGAAAACGTACCAACTGATGCTGCCATCAATACCGAAGAAGCCTTTGGCCCAGTGTCGGTAATCAGTTCGTTTAGCGACTTCGATGAAGCCTTAAAAGAGGTGAACAATAGTCAGTTTGGTTTGCAGGCAGGGGTGTTCACGCGAGATATCTATAAAGCAAATAAAGCGTGGGATGAGCTTGATGTTGGAGGCGTAGTAATAGGTGACGTACCTAGCTGGCGCGTAGACAACATGCCATATGGTGGCGTAAAAGAATCAGGTCTTGGCCGTGAAGGTATCACCTTTGCCATGGAAGACATGACAGAAATTCGCCTAATGGTATTGCGTACTCCGCAGTAAATATCCAAGGTTTAGGTAACCTGAGTTCAGGTTTGATAAAAACGCCTCTCAATTGAGAGGCGTTTTTGTATCGGCTTAACTTCACGGGTTTAGGTTAGCCGTCATCTTATACAGATTATGGTATTAGTGGGATTACTTTACTCTAAGCAGATAATCCACAGTTAATAGTCCTGTCATTGGTTTGTATGGGCATTGGGTGCTCAACCATAAATCGGCATATGGACTCACGTGATTTAACACCGATGTAAACAAAAGGCCAAATGGATAGCAAAGTGGTACAATTATTCGTTAACCTTGTTCGTATTAAACGATTGAAATGGATGAACTAAATGATTAGATCCAAAATTATGCATTTTTATAGATTGATGGTAACTGGATTCTTCGCAGCTACTTTGCTTGCTGGGTGTTCCTCGACTCAGGATGGCGTTGCTACTAGCGGTGTGAAATTGGAAAGTCAGACCAAGATCAGCGATGGCGCTTTATATTTTGATGGCAAAAAGCTGAATCATTCTACTTTTAAAAACCCTTCAAAAGGTACAGAGTATGATTACTTTTTCGGTAGAAAAATTTCAGCTCACGGAGACGCGGTAAAGCCCTATAAGCACTACGTTTTTATGACTTGGTATAAAGGTGGGAAAGCGAATCGTAACGTCATGTTGTCGCGTTTAAATACAACAACCGGTAGCGTAAAAACCATTGAGTTTCCTCACAGACACACAGGCTTTCGAGGCGATCCGCTAGTAGGCGAGTCTCACAATACCATTGGACTTGCGATCAGCCCAATTAATGGCACCATCCATATGGTTTACGACATGCATGCTTACGTCGATGACAACGAAAAGGGCAGATTTAAAGGGCGTTTTGTTAACGACTTTTTCCGTTACTCGTATTCGATTCCGGGTGCAGCAGAAGTAGCTGATGAAGACTTTACTTTGACTCAATTTGTTAAAGATACCAGCGAAGTGAGTCAAGGTGATGATGACTATAAGCATCTAACTATGACAGGCGACTTGGCTGATAAACAAAATTTTGCAGCTTTGACTTATCCAAAGTTTTTCACTACCAGTGATGGGACCTTACTGTTATATATGCGCTGGGGCGGCAATAATAATGGCGCTTACTACTTTAACAAGTACGATGCCGAATCACAAAAATGGACGACCTTTACCCCGTTTAATCACAAAGATCAGAAAACCCACGGCAACCCTTATAACTGGGGACTGTACGGTAAAATGAAGTATGTAAATGGCAAGCTTCGTGTAGGTTTTCAACAGCGTAGTGCCGACAACAACGACAGATACACCTATCAAAATGGGGTTTACTACGCCTACTCAGACCACCCAGATGGCTTGGGGCAATGGAAAAACCACAAAGATGAAGCTATGACGTGGCCTTTGGTAAACACCGATGAAATTAAAGTGTTTGAACCAGGTGATTATATTGATCACCAAGAGCCAAACTCAGTGCATATTTCTGGCGGCTTCGACTGGACGGTAACGGCCAAAGAAGACATCCATTTTATTACTCAAGTTTACTCTACAAATAGAAAGCGAAAAGACTTTAAGCATGTTGCGACACACGCTTACAAGCCTGCCGGTGCCGAAGAATTTATCATCAGCACCGACTTTACTGGTGCTGACTCAATATACACCTCGGGTGACGACGTGTTTATTATTGGTTTAAACAAGGATGGTTACCCTTATGTGGAAAAAGCTAAGGGCGGAACTAATGACTTCGTTTCTGTTTACACACAAACCTCAGGAACACGGTTTTTACACGGTACTATTCATATCAGCAAAGGCAAAGTGTATTACTACTTAATGGAAAACGGTAAAGGCAACTCTTTACCTTTGCATTTACAAATTATTGACTTAGGCGTTAACTAATTCGCTTAGTGAGTTATTTGGTATTAAATTGAGCCGCAAGTATCACTTGCGGCTTTTTTGTTCGCACATGTTTCCGTACAGAAGTTAGATAATACAAAATAAATAACCTGAAATGATTGGTCGGTATTCCGGTCTTATTCGACGTTATAGATTTAAATTAATAGGATTATTATGCATATTGTGTGTGCTGAGTGTTTTGCTACTAACCGAATTCCCGAAGATAAAAGCCATATTCATGCTAAGTGTGGCAAGTGCCAAGGTTCGATTTATTCTGCTGCCCCTGTGGATTTGACCGACGCTAATTTTTATCCATTTGTTGAGCGCAATGACTTACCTGTGATTGTCGATTTTTGGGCCACTTGGTGTGGACCATGTCAGGCGATGGCTCCGGTGTTTGAATCTGTGGCTAAGCAGTCAGACGGTTTATTGTTCGCTAAGGTCAACACTGAACAGGCAAGAAATGTATCGGCGGATGCGGGGATCCGCAGTATTCCTACCCTAATCTTTTTCCATAAAGGTCAAGAGATAGATCGCGTTAGTGGTGGTATGGGGGAGTCTCAGCTTAAGGCTTGGATCATGCAGTGCCTACAAAAACTTAGTTAGAAGATCCAAAGGACGCTAACGCCTAGTAGCGTCTTCGCATTTATACTTGGTTTGCTCTTTTTATGACTCGCACATTACTGTGGCAGTTTGGGGCAAACCTTAGTACAGTTTCTGGATGATTTTGACTCTCTCCCTTTAATCTGAAGGAACTGCAATGAAACTAGAATCCCTAGCGTTACATCACGGCTATACGTCTGAACAAACGACCAAGGCAGCGGCTGTGCCTATTTATCAAACTACCTCTTTTACCTTTGATGATACTCAACACGGTGCGGATTTATTTGATCTAAAAGTCCCTGGTAATATCTACACTCGCATAATGAACCCCACAACAGATGTGTTGGAACAAAGAGTTGCCGCTATGGAAGGCGGGATTGGGGCGTTGGCTGTCGCGTCTGGAATGGCGGCCATTACCTATGCTTTGCAGTGCATTTGTGATGTAGGCAGCAACATAGTAAGCACTAGCCAACTATATGGCGGAACTTACAATTTACTCGCTCATACTTTGCCCAAACAAGGCATTGAAGCGCGTATGGTATCGGCAGATGACTTTGCTGGTTTCGAACAAGCGATCGATGAAAACACACGGGCTATTTTCTGTGAGTCTATCGGCAACCCTGCTGGTAATGTGGTAGATATTGCTGCCCTTGCACAGATCGCAAACAAACACGGCGTGCCTTTAATTGTCGACAATACGGTTGCTACCCCTTTCTTGTGTCGCCCCATTGAGCTGGGTGCGCATATAGTTATTCACTCCTTAACTAAATACATAGGCGGTCACGGCACGACAATTGGCGGCATTATCGTTGACTCAGGTAAGTTTGACTGGGTAGCCAATAAACAACGTTTTGCGATGATGAATGAGCCGGACCCATCGTATCATGGCGTGGTATATACAGAGGCTCTTGGTCCTGCTGCGTATATTGGCCGATGCCGTGTTGTTCCGCTGCGTAATACTGGCGCGGCTTTGTCGCCTAACAGTGCATTTTTGATTATGCAGGGCTTAGAAACACTGGGTTTAAGAATGGAGCGTCATTGCAGCAATGCTGAGAAGCTGGCTGCGTTTTTAACCGAGCACCCTAAAGTGAATTGGGTGAATTATGCGGCGTTAGCCGATAGCCCTTATCATCAGGTTTGTCAGAAGACTACAGGTGGCAAGGCGTCGGGGATTTTAAGTTTTGGTATTAAAGGTGGTATTGAAGCAGGTGGCCAGTTTATCGATGGCTTAGAGATGATTTTACGCTTAGTCAATATTGGTGATGCTAAATCATTGGCTTGTCATCCGGCCTCAACCACCCACAGACAACTTAATGAAGAAGAGTTAGGTAAAGCCGGTGTGAGTAAAGATTTAGTGCGGATTTCTGTCGGTATCGAAAATATTGACGATATCATTGCAGATGTGAGCCAAGCGTTAGATAAGGTCAAATAAAACCAGACTTTTTCTGCATCAAAAAAGGCGCTGTTTCAGCGCCTTTTTACTTTCTGTTTTTTTTGATAAAAAAAGCCGTTATCTCTGTTTACCCACTCCCTGAGCGGGCAATAATTTAGTACAACTTAGTCGTTGCTGTGTAAGCTAGCGTTTAGGCCGCCCCACTTTGAAGAGTCGGCAACAATGGCTTCGACCATGCCGGTTTGGCTGTTACGGCGGAATAATAGTCCGTTTAGGCCAGATAATTGACGAGCGGCAACCACTTCACCGTCAGGCGTTTTGACTTTAGTGCCAGCAGTTACGTACAAGCCAGCTTCAACAATACAGTCGTCGCCAACAGAAATACCAATACCTGCGTTAGCGCCAATCATGCTGCTCTTGCCAATTGAATTGATGGTTTTACCGCCACCAGACAAGGTGCCCATAGTTGATGCTCCGCCACCTATATCAGAACCATCGCCTACAACAACGCCTTGAGAAATGCGGCCTTCAACCATAGAACTACCCAGTGTACCTGCGTTAAAGTTCACAAAACCTTCGTGCATAACTGTGGTTCCCGAACTTAAGTGAGCGCCCATACGTACGCGGTCAGCGTCACCGATACGCACGCCTTCTGGGATAACGTAATCTGTCATGCGAGGGAATTTATCAATAGAAGTAACAGCTAAGTGATGGGCCTCTTCGGCAATCAATTCGCGTAATTCTTCAACTTTATTTGGAAGAACAGGACCAGCAGAAGTCCAAGCCACATTGGTTAACAAACCAAACACGCCTTCAAGATTGATTGTGTTGGGCTGAACTTGGCACTCAGACAACAAGTGCAAGCGCAAGTAAGCATCTTCTGCTGATGTTGGAGCCGCATCTAGTTCGATACTTAGTTCAACAAATTCACCTTTTATTAGGCCTACTTTGCTGGCTAGGCAATTACGATTAATTTGCTTATTGCTGCGAGGAAACCACACATCTAGTGTTTTACCGGTTTCTACGTCTATGTATTTGTGCCCTATACGTTTTACTGTCATGACTTTTCCTCAATTAAACTATGGGGTGATTATCCCTTGTCTGGGGTTGGTTATCAGCCAATATTTGTTTATAGGTTATAGCAATTGGTATTAGGCCCTGCTAACTTGGTTTTGTAAACGATACAGATACATTCTGCCACCTTTTGCTGGGTAACTTTAAACTAACAGGCCTTGCAGAACTTTTTATTCGCTTATGAGTCTTAAATCCTGAGTTTACGAGGTGGCCGAGTCGCGCGACTGAGTGCTTCGCACTGGAGTATGTTTGGTAAATGATAGTTAAGGAGAGCTGAATAAATGCTTCGTACTGTGTTGTATGGGTTACGTGTTGTTGGGTTAAGTGTGTTGAGTGTGCTCTTTGGTGCGACGTCTGCAAGCGCAAATGAATTGTTTACTAAAGTGAACTTTAAGGTGCCTTTAACCTTTGTACAGTCAGTGGTTCCTGCAAATATTACATCTAGCCAAGATGCCGAATTGTTGGTAATTGGCACGGATGAGCAACAACAGCGGCATATGTTGATTTATCAGCAAGACCAGTCGGGCTATAAATTACTCGACAGGTTTACTGTTGCTGAGTCGATTTTTGGCTTTGATTTGGGAGATATAAATACCGACGGCACCCAAGGCTTGTTCTTTTTAAGCAAAAGTACCATCAAGCAATATATTCCTGCCCTTGGTTCGTCGCAAGCTGAGTTGCTTGACGTGCAAAAGGTCACCTCCTTGTATCGGATACAAGAAGCTGAATCTTTTACTTACATTAACTTTGCATATGATATCAATGATGACAAGCGTGACGACTTTATTCTGCCCAGTTTTGAGCAGGTCAATGTATGGTTAACGGGTTGTTGCGCTACTAGGCATCAGCAGTCTTTACCTATAGCGGCTGGCCACAGACAAAACGCCCAAGGGATCAGTTTTTTTAAGCCTTCTGTCTACTTTGCAGATATGAATATGGACCAAAAGACTGATGTGGTGACTGTGGGTAAGGGTGAGTTATTAGTATTTGAACAAGTCGCCGATAAACGGTTTTCACAAACCAGTAAAGTCATCGAAATTGCCCCAGATATTGACGGTAAAGACTGGTGGCAGTCTCGGGATGCTAATGGCCAAGAAAAAGACCAAAGTAAGTTAGCCCATCGCAAATTTGACAATTTGAAAGACGTTAACGGCGATGGCATCACAGATTTAATTGTTAAATATACCAAAAGCTCTAGTGTCTTTGACAAGGCCATGGATTATCAATTTTTTTATGGGAAAGCCAATGCCGGTTTGGTGACTTTCTCACGCCAGCCCAGCACGCAAATTAAATCAGATGAGACCATAGTCGATATTGAGTTTGTCGATTTGCAAGAAGACGGAAAGTTAGAAGTTATGGTGACATCGTTTGATATTGGCTTATCACAAATTATCAGTGCGCTAGTATCCGGCGGTATTGACCAGCAAGCCATGCTATTTGCAATGGATGAACAGCAGCAATTTCCTCAAAAGCCACTGCTAAAGGAGAAGGTTGAAATGACCTTTAGTTTGTCATCTGGCAAAACAGGTCAGCCATTGACAAAAATGGCCGACGTAAACGGTGATGGATACAAGGATCTAGTCTATTCAGACGAGAGTGAGTCGATTTATACTCTGCTTGCTACGCCCAATGGCAAACGGGACTTTGCCCGTCGCCCTATCAAACACAAAGTAATGATGCCTAAAAACCCATCTAGGGTAACTTTTCACGACCTCAATGGTGACGATAGGCAAGATATTGTATTTAGGTATCTACCAAGAGGTGGCAAAGACAAACAGCAAACCATTACTATACTCATGGCGAAGGGAGCCTAAGAGTCAACTGAAAGTTTAACTAACACCAATTGGGATAGTAGGTCATGCACTAGGGTTGAGTACTCACATCAAGTGTGCAAATACTGTCTGCCTTTTAGTTTTAAAAGAGTAAAACTAAAAGGTGAAACGTCGGTGGGTAACTGTAGTCATGTTTAGAGGAAGATACTGATTGGCATTAGTGAGTATCCTGATTGACACCTTGCTCTAGGGTGTCTGATGCGGTGACCATATTGGTGATCATATCTTCAAATATTTGCCATTTTTCAGCATCAGACTGGCTATTTTTTGTAATGTAGTCTGCCACAATTTGTTTGCCTAAATTGTAATTGAGTACATAGGCTCGGTACTGCTCGATAAATCGAACACTTTGCTCTGCTTTAGATTTTGTTGTGAGTGAGTACTTGCGTATGTTTTGTATGGCTTGTTCTTTAGTGATCTTGCCGTTTAGGTATAGCTGAGCGGTAGCCGACACCGAATGGGCTAACGACTCAAGGAGTTGGTTTAGGGTATCGAGTTGCCCGACTAACTTAGGGTCAAGTTCAGCCATCGGGAACAAGATATTTTGCTCAAACTCAATTTTTGTAGATTGGGGAAAGGCTAACGCTACTGCAAAGTTTGCACTGCCTTCTGCGATCAGTCCAAAGGGGCTATATAAAGGGAAAAACGCATATTCGATCCAACCCTTTTCTCGGTAAAGCTTATGTTCGATTAGGCTGTTCCACACATGATGACCCGGGTAGGCTTCGTGACACCCTATGTCTATGGCTAAATCTATGTGGGTATCTAAGTCTGTATTGATTTGCATAATACTGACACTCTGGCCTTGGTACCAGTTGTAGCTAGTCCAGTCTTTTTTATTGGCATAATCGACAATAAACCGCTCGTCTTCGGGTAATCGAATAAAGTTTTCAGTGCGTTGTTTACAGGCTTGAATAGCACGCTCCAGTACTAAGGGTAACTTGTCAGCTGGAATAACAAATTGCGCTTTAAAGCTCATCAGGCGCTCTGTTAGCTCGCCATCACCGGGCAGTAATGCGTCGATTTTAGTCAGTAGCTGGTCAAACACACTAAAATCGTAAGGTGGCAATTGCGTGTCGTAAACGAGTAACGCTTCTTGTTCAAAACTGTATTCTTTACCTAATAACATGTTGGCACGCACTTGCATCGCCCTGAGGTTTTTAAATAAAGCTAAATGCCGTCTACTTTGTTGTTCTGAATTTGCTTCAAAAGTGCTCAGTTGGGCGAGAAGTCGTTCTATGTGTTTGGCTAATTTTTGTTTGGTGCGGGGCTGTGTTTTGGCGTCTTGTTGCCATTGCGCTGGGCCGATATAGGAATCGACATAATCTAAATCATACTCGCCTAGCTCTAGCCCCAATTTTACGTATTGCTCTGCTGCCATATCTAAGGTTAAAGGGGCAGTTGATGGAGCATTGGCGCTAAGGCTAAACGACTGGCTAAGCAGACTAAAGCTAAAGATTAATAAGCCTAACATTGAGATCGCATTGGCTTTAGTGCTTTGTTGAGTCATCACAAGCTTCACCTGAACTCCTTTTGCTCGCCCCGTCAATTTGTTGGGCGGCCAGCGTATATTCGAATAGAGAGTGGAATGAAGAATACATTCGGTTTATGCGCATATTACCTTAATCTCAAAGCGTTAGCTGCGAAAATCATTATGAGCAGCAGAAGTGTGTCATTTCATTTAAAAAAATTGCTATGATGGCATTTGTTGTTATTTCTAGCGGGTATAAGGGCGCCTGCTAAGACGAATTGTTTATATATTGCCCAAGGACTACATGAAAACTCCCAAACGAATACAGCCTTTGATTGATGATGGTTTAGTTGATGAAGTTTTGTATCAGCTAATGAGTGGCAAAGAGGCTACCGTCTATGCTGTGCGGTGCGGCCAAGACGTGCGCTGCGCTAAAGTATATAAAGAAGCGATGAAACGCAGTTTCAAAAAAGCCGCAGAATATCAAGAAGGTCGAAAAGTACGTAACTCAAGGCGTGCCCGAGCGATGGAAAAAGGCTCTAAATTTGGGCGTAAGCAGCAAGAAGAAGCATGGCAAAATACTGAGGTAGACGCATTGTTTACCTTGGCAAAAGCTGGGGTAAGAGTGCCCGAACCTTACGGTTGCTACGACGGCGTACTGTTAATGGAGTTGATAACGGATGACGAAGGAGACGTTGCGCCTAGGCTAAACGACGTGTCTATGTCAGCTGAGCAAGCCATAGAAGATCATCAGTTGGTTATCACCTATGTGATGCGTATGCTTTGCGTAGGCTTAGTGCACGGTGACTTGTCTGAGTTCAATGTGCTGGTAGACGATTATGGCCCAGTGATTATCGATTTGCCCCAAGTGGTTGATGCCGCAGCGAATAATAACGCCTTTAGTATGTTGCAACGAGATGTACGCAACATGAATGAATATTACGGCCAATATGCGCCGCAACTTACCCATACCCAATACGCTGAAGAAATGTGGGCGTTATTTGAAGCGGGCGAATTGACGCCAGACACCCAGTTGACGGGTCAAGTTGAAGTACTAGATGGCGAGGCGGATGTCGATTCTGTTCTTGAAGAAATCAAAGCTGCCTTTGCCGAGGAGCAAGCCCGTCAAGAAAGGATTAAAGACGCAAACGAACTTTAAGGCTCTAATACGGGATAGGATGTAATGTGATACCTAAAGTAAAGTGAAAAGTTCTGCTAGGTATGCATCGAACTCAGTTTGAAGTTGCTCCTCATCCCCTAGATAACGGTAAAACTGAGCCCGCCTTTTTGCACTTTCCACTGTTCTACCCTTAGAGAATGAAACGATATATTCTAAGAATTTATCTGGATGGTGTTGGTACAAAAATCTAGCGACAACGCTGCCCATGTCATAAACGTCTCTGGTGTTTTCCCTGTCATATTCGGTTTTTGCACTCATTGAAACGATGCGCCTCAATGGAGATAAACCGATACTGCTATGCTTTTTTTGAAGTCTGGTTAGTACTGTTAAATTGATATTGGTCGTTTGAGGGCCTGAAATAACAGATTGATCTTCAAACTCCATGGTCTCGGCCAAGCCTTCTGTGAGCCACCTTGGATATCTTACGCCTTTAGCATGCAGCCCAAAATTGAAGAATAATTGATGCGCTATTTCGTGTCGCAATGTTTGCAGAGTACGCTTTTCTTTTGCTAATTTTGCGTTTTGGGACTCACTGCCGTTCAAGCGGTTGAATAGAATTAGGCTATTGATGGGTGGGCGTAGGTACATACCTGCCGATCTTTCAGCGGACTCTGAACGCTCGACTGATTTAAAGCTGTTCAAGTAGGCTTTGTAATCATCTCGATCATTGAAATAAACGGCTTTAAATTTTTCTTTGGCGGGCTTCGATGCAACGCCAAATGCTAATAAAAAACCCAAAGATGAGCGGTGGCTCAATTGCATTTGTTCAATAATGGGGGCAAAGTCTTTATCGCTGTTGTGGTTGTAAATGAGATCCCATTTACCTGCGTCTGTAACTTGGTAGTTTTTCCCAGTAATTTTCCTTAGTTTCTTGGCTAGGTTTTTGGCCTGCTGAGTCGATTTAAGAGGCTGCTTTTCAAATCCTTTTACGTATTCATCGCTATAGTGTCGCAACGCCAATTTTTGGTAACGCGTAGAGTAAGTTTTGTATAGTTTGCTTTTGATACTTCGGCTAGCCTCGGTCAACGTTTTTAAGGTAGGAATCAGATTTTTATCAAACTTTCCAAACTGCTGCTCTTGTTGTTCTAGTAATGGTGTTAGTAGGCTGATGGCTTGCTGGTTCTTGTTGGCTTTTAGTAAAAGCCTGCCAAGATCATGGGTAATGATCTGATAGCTAGTGTCTGTTGGCGACAAGTCTTTTTCGGCCATTGCGTAGGCTTTTCGAGCTAAGGATAAGGCGGCCTTGGTTTTACCTTGTTGAATGAAGGCTTTGTATGCATTTACCATGGAAACAAGATCTGTCGGGGCGTTGGCGTAGGTAGCAGACGCCCAGCTTAAACAGAAAGTCAGTAAGATTGTAAATAAAGGTTTAGAAGTCATTCGTTTTCCTTACGAATTAATTTTGTATCCACTTTCGAAAAAAGCGCTTTGAGAACAATAGGATGCTTACGGGTGGCAGATGTTACCAGCTCTTAAATCCGGGGTGAAATTTTTTAGTTAATCTGAGTTTTGAATAATTAATTAAACTCAGAGATTGTGCTACAGCTAGTTTTATACCTATGGGACAACTTACTCAATCAATAGCTGCGCATTTTTTTGATCGATCTTAAACTCAAACTCTCGCAAAAAATTCATCCCTAATAAGCCTTGCGCATTTGGCAGATTGTCAAATGGGAGCACGACCACTGCGATATTTTCAACCTGCAAATGGCCAATAGACAAGACGTTAAATCGATAAACAGAGGCCATAACTGTGCCGCCAGCTGTGTTGATATTGAATTGCCCTTGAAACCTCGGGCGGTAACTTTTACTCAGTCTCTCGTAAAACGCCTCAGATACAGCCGTGATTGAGGCTCCTGTATCAATAAGTAAGTCTATGGGACGGTTCGCCAAATTTGCCTGTACCACATACTGGTCACCGTATTGTTTAAGCTGAATTTTAGAGAATTGTCGCTCTCTGGCAAAAGGATCGTCTTGTGGTGATAAAAAAGGATCCGTTGACTGAGAGGGAGGCGGTGAGGATAGAGTTTGTTGTCTCAAGGCCTGGGCAGATGGGTCGTCTGGAGGTAAAGAGGCCAGTACGTTTTCCATAAGTTGAAAGTGGTCTTGTTCTGCATAGGCCTGTGCGAGGGCTAAAATATATTGACGGTTGTTGGGGGCGACTTGTATCAGGGGTTCGATGAATTGTGCTAACAAGTCCCAAGAATGGCTATTGCTAAGCTGCTCAATGGCGTTGCTCGATAACCCCGCAATTTGAGACAACACATGGTCTTGTTGTTTGTCGTTTAGGGGGCGGCGTAGTAGGTCGTAGTAATTAATAATGGCATCACTGAGTAAGCCAGTCGCTACTTTAAATTTGGCTTCAATTAATAAAAAGTCGATATCTAAGGGGTGATCTTTTAAGTAACTTTGTAGCAGCGCGCCTAGTTCTATGAACGCCTTATCTGCGAGAAGTTGCTGGGCTAAATCTAATTGATTATTGCGAGTTTCACGCGTTTGGTCTGAAGTAAAAGCAGAGTCTGCTTTTGTTGGAGGCTGATTAGGCGCTTTGATTTGCTCTGATTGAGTATCCAATATTTGGCCAATTGGGCTCGATGCAACAGATGAAGTGGGGCTCAGGTAGCCTTGCCATTGAGCAAGGTTGATAGCAACCGAAATGGCGAGTAAGCCTAACAATAACCAAGACAAGCGCGCCATGTTTTACAGGCCTAACTGCACTGTGGCGTAAGCGTCGATAAACGTTTGGGGTAACCGTTGGGGTTTGCCAGAGGAAAGGGCGATACACACAAAATCGGTTTTAGCTTTGAGTAAGGTTTGTTGATCGGATTGGCGAATAAATTGAAATTGACGAGAAACTTTTAACCGCTTGTCGCAACGTAACACCCAAGTTCCGCAGAGTATTTTGTCGTTTAAGTAGGCCGAGCCTAAGTAATCAATCTCATGTCGACTAATCGCCATTCCCCGATCTAATGACTGATACTCCTGTATGGTTAAGCCTAGTTTATTGGTGTGAGCCCAAGACGTTGCCTCAAGCTGTTTGACATAAGCCACATTATTCACATGGGCGTAGTGGTCAATGTGTTGTTGTTCAATCTGCCATTCTACAATAAAAGGGGCAGGGTACATCCAATTCACTCATAACTCCTGTTTAGTTGAGGGGTTAAGGGATTAGCCAACATTTTGTGCACAAAGTCGTGTTCGTTTTTAATTAAGGTCTTAATGAAAAAGTCTGATTTAGGCAAATCGCTAAATACTTTAAGGCCAGCATCTACAAAGCTATGTAACTGACCCAGGCCAATATTTTCCGCGGGCTTACGGTACATAGACAATAACCACTTTGTCCCACGGGCATGGCTTATAGCGTGCAAATGCACACACAATTCGTGTAACGCTTCGGCTTGTTTTTGGCGCATGACTAGGGCTTGAGATTGGATATAAGCGTTGGTGCAATTAATAGGATCTAGGGGCTGGCTATGTAACTGTTTGGCTAATTCAAAATCAAGTTCTACCGACAGGCACTTAAGCTCTAAGGTTAATAATATTGCCTTTTTGATTTCACGAGAGATAAATTTACTCGCTTTACTGTAGGACTCGATAATCTTTGGATCGCTGCAGTCAAATGGATCAAATTGAAATACATGAGAAGCGATAAATACCGTAGCAGAGTTGCAAGCTCTGTCTTGAAACAAGACTTGTTGGGTATCTAAAAATCGGAGTTTTTGCCAATTTTGTATGCCCTTTATAGTCTCAGACAATCGTGCTTTTTCTGCAATTTGTTGCATGGTTTGAATGCCATGAATGTGTCTAACAACTTGTTTTGTATAACTTTGCAACTGGAACATGCTCAATATTGCGTATTGATTACTCTTAGCTTCTCTTAACTTGAGTCATAACACAACTGATATCTAACAAGATACACAAATAATTCCTTACTTTATTTAAGGTTTAAAAATGGCGCTAAATCTCCAGCAATTAAGCAAGTCGCTTTCAAGGGCGCATTTACTTTGTCCCCTATGGTATTATTAGGATTAGAATCATATTTGGATACGAGATAAGCGAGATGTCGGCTGGGCATAACTACCAAGACATAATTACCCTGTTTAACCAAACATTTTTGCCGTCCGAAAACACACTGCTTGTGAAAGGCAATGACGAACCTATTTATTTGCCTGCAAATGTTGCCAGACCCCATCACCAAGTAGTGTTTGCCCATGGCTATTACGCTAGTGCCCTGCACGAAATTGCCCATTGGTGTATTGCTGGTAAAGCACGGCGTTTACTCGAAGACTACGGGTATTGGTATTGTCCTGACGGGAGAAATGCCGAGCAACAAACAGAGTTTGAACAAGTAGAAGTTAAGCCTCAGGCGTTAGAATGGGCATTTTCTGTGGCGGCAAACAAGGCCTTTCGTGTTAGTACCGACAATTTGAATGGTGCTCCCGTCGATACCCTAGGTTTTACTCGTAAGGTACACCAACAGGTGCTTGAATATTTAGACGCGGGTTTTCCACCTCGCGCCCAAACCATGATCCAGGTTTTACGCGCGTTTTACCGCCAACCAGAATTACAGGCATCACAGTTTAATTATGAGGACGACACCTTTTATGCAGTCTGAACGACCTTTTAAATTAGGCGTTTTGGTTAATCCGTATGCGGGTATTGGCGGTGCGCTGGCCCTCAAAGGCAGTGATGGTCCGGCTATCCGCCAGCAAGCCTTGTCTATGGGTGCAAAACAACAAGCGCAGGGTAAATCTCGCTTGGCACTACTAGAGTTACATGAGCTTAAAGAGCAGATACACATCTATACCGCAAGTGGAGATATGGGAGAAAGCTTAGCTGTAGATATGGGCTTTGCTCATTCTGTTATGTATGTGCCAGAACATGCCCAAACAGAAGGACTTGATAGTGAACTTGCAGCACAAGCTTTGGTAGATAGTGATGTGGACCTTATTTTGTTTGCTGGAGGGGATGGTACCGCGCGCAATATTTGCCAAGTGGTGGGTATGAGCATCCCTGTCCTCGGTGTGCCTGCGGGTTGTAAAATTCATTCTGGTGTATACGCTATTACCCCACAAGCCGCGGGGCGAGTCGTGAAGCAAGTTATCCAAGGGCAATTGGTTAATGTTCACGAAGCGCAGGTGATGGATATTGACGAGCAGCTATTTCGTCAAGGTAAAGTTAAAGCCAAACCTTATGGTGATATGCTTGTGCCTAGCGAGTTACAATATGTACAGGCCGTTAAGATGGGCGGCAAAGAGTCTGATGAACTGGTACTAGACGATATTGCCGCTTATATCATTGAGACTATGCAAGAGTACCCAGAGCATATATTTGTCATGGGTTCGGGTTCGACTGTTGCGCACATTATGCAAAGCTTGGGGCTAGAGAATACACTGCTTGGCGTAGATTTAGTGCAAAACGAGGATTTGCTCGCTAGCGATGTAACCAGTGAACAGTTATTAGCATATACACTTGAACAACCGACAAAACTTATAATTACTTTGATCGGTGGGCAGGGGCATATTTTAGGGCGAGGTAATCAGCAACTTAGTCCTGAATTTATTCGCCGGGTGGGGAAGCAAAATATCTTGCTAGTCGCAACCAAAGCTAAATTATCTAGCTTAGCTAGCCGGCCATTAATCGTAGACTCTGGCGACCTAGCTTTAAACCAAGAATTATCAGGTTTAATCACAGTACATACAGGTTATCGAGATCAAGTCTTGTATCAAGTGACGGGTTAAAAGCAAAATTAAAAATAGGAAGTATTGTGTTATATCAAGAAAATCAGTCGGATTTAATGAGTTTTATCGCTCGAGTAGAGCAGTTTTTAGATCAAGTGGTGAATACCGGCAGTGATCAAGAACTTTTTATTGCCAGCTATCTGCAAGGACACTTCGCGGTTATGGCAGGGCAGTCTCAAGTCCAAAATATGCAAAGCGTTGCTCAGTTAGATGGCCTAATGCAACAGAGTTTAACTCGCGCATTTGACAGCCAAGAGTTAGATCCTGAAGACCAAAAACAAGTGAAAGCTCTGTGGCAATCCTTTCTCTAAAGTTTAACTAACGTTTAGTTTGAACCATTGCGGGTTTAAGTGTGGCTGCCACGCTTATTTGCTGGCATAGTGTTAATACAATATCTTGAACAAGGAAGTACCTATGAAGATCTTAAGTAAATATCTGGTTACCACCTCTGTATTGTTTCATCTTATTTTGCTTGTCGCTGCTGTCGGTTTTAGTTCATATGTGAATGACGTCAAAAATAATTTCGGTGATGCGCTAAACTCCTCTAAGTTTGAGGCTGAAGCTTTAGTAACCGACATTACCGAGTTAAGCAGAGATGGTCTTGTTTATACCGGCTATCTGATCAATTTAAATGGCAAAGACTTATATGTTACAGGTCCTGCTCATCAAAATATTGCTATCGGAGATAAGGTTAAGGTTATGACTATGATCAACTCGTTTCAAGATGAAGAAAAGTTAAGCGTGTATGTTAGAAAAGCCGGTTAACACTTAGGTAGAGCATTCACCGCTTTTTACAAGTCAGCATATTATTTTTATGCGTGGAGGCTGGTTATCCACTTATAAACTTATAACCAACTCCCTGAATTGAATGAATGTATTTAGGCTTACTCGGCTCTTTTTCAATTTTTTTGCGTAAGGTCGTAATGCAACGATCAACACTACGAGAAGTCGTCAGTATTGTACTATTCCAGACAGCATTCAAAATGTTATCTCTGGTTAGCGCGCGACCTTCCTTTTTTATAAAGTAACACAATAAACCATATTCTTTTGGAGTGAGTTTTACCGGTTGTTTTGCTCTGGTGACGGTATTGCTCGTAAAGTTAACTTCGATATCGTCAAACTGAAAGTGACTCTGTGTTTGTTTACGCCTTAAGAATGCGTTTGCTCTGGCCAGCAATTCAACTATGCTAAACGGCTTGGTGACGTAATCGTCGGCACCAAGGTTAAGCCCTCTTACTATATCTTGTTCTTGATTCTTCGCTGTTAGCATTATTATTGGAAATTCACGTTCTGCTTCACGAATTTCGTAGCATACTTCAAAGCCATTTTTTTTCGGTAACATGATATCGAGTAACACTAAATCGGGTTGCTCTGTAAGAGCTAGTTGTACCCCTGTTTCGCCATCTAAGGCGACTATAACTTTATAACCTTTAGCGACGAAGGCATCTTTTAAACCACGAATAAGGCTACTGTTGTCTTCAATGATTAAAATTGTGGTTTGCTTGTTGTTAGTAATGTTCATAGTGACGGTGTTTTTTTAATTGGAAGGTAAAGGGTAAACGTTGATCCTTTAGTTAACTGACTTTCAACTTCAATCATCCCTTGGTGTTGTTCGATCAAATCTTGCGCTATGTATAAGCCTAAGCCACAGCCGCTTACCGATTGGGATAGCTGCGAGTCAGCCCGATAAAAGCGTTGAAAGATAGACTTTTGACATTGTTCAGATATACCTATGCCAGTATCCGTTACTTTGACGGATAACCATTGTTTGTTTTGATATTGCACGTTAGACGTTTGGATTCGGAGTATTTTCTGGTGACTAGAATACTTATAGGCATTTTCAATCAGGTTGGAAATGACGACTACTAGCAAGTCAAAGTCTCCTGTTACCTTGTCCTCTAGCCGTCCAAGATTGACTGCTAGTTGGAATCCATCTGCAATCAGCTTTTTCTTAAATGGTTGCAGAGCACTGTTAACAATGTCATTAAGATCGCAGTCTTGAAAGTCAAAAATAGGCTTGCTTGTTTCCATCTTCGAAAAGGTTAGGAAGTTATCAATTAAGCGGCTTAACCTAATATTTTCATCATCGATGAGCGTTAGGTAATCTATGGTTTGTTGATCAAGAGGCTTCTCTCGAGTTAACAGGATTTCAATGAGAAGCCTACTTGAAGAAAGAGGCGTTTTAAGTTCGTGGGTGATAGTTGTCATTAAATCTGTTTTTAACAAATGCAACTTTTTCTGCTTCAGTAAGTGTTTGCTTACATACAATGCAATGATTGTAAAAATAGCAATTAAAACAATAGCCACGGTGAAATATAAGTAGATGTTTGAGAGGGTTGAGGTCGCTAGCTTAGGCTTATCTATCTGAGTTTTGTATCTAAGTAAGATTGACCAATTGGGCGTTGTGTCCGTTGTAGTACTCATCTGTACGATAAAGTCAGACCCTGAATGCGGTTTGTGATCAAAAGGAGTTGATAGCAACACTTCTATATCTGAAGGTAGTGATACTAAGCTTTGCAAGGTTTGATTGAGTTGCTCTTGAGTAAACAGTGCAATCACATAATAAGGTTCTGCAGTTACGCTATCTGTATGTTTGTGACTAAGGTGTAGGTTCGTTATTTTGATAGCCCAACTATCGAGATTGGCTAAATAAGTTAGCTGGCTACTTGAAAGTCTGGCAACTTGTTGATTGGTTAAACTTAAAACGAATTTTTGACTAAGTTTCTCAGCTGAAAATAATGGAGATTCCTCAACCCTTTGATTAAACTCCTGCATCAAAAAATAACGCTGAGCCGCTGGTATGCTTAGCGTATAGTCTAACGCTCGTTCCGAGGCTATCGACAACAAGTGTCGAGAGAGAGCATCTTTATTTGACCAAGACTCTTGAGGCGCACTTAGTAGTATTTTTCGTCCCATGATTAATGCATTTACGGCAATATTTCGACCTGAAGAAGTGGTTTTATTTTTATGCTGACTAGCCAATAGTTGCTCACTGATAAGTTGAAATGCTTGCACATATTGCTCTGATTTAACGAGCAGGCGGGCGGTGAAAAGTAAATACTGTAAGTGTTGCTCAATAGGAGTGTCCAATGCTAAGAGTTGTTGGTATTTTAAAATAGCTGCGGAATAGTTTTGTTCAGTGAACTCCAGCATTTGCGCCTGTTGTTGTAAACGATTGACCATAGGTGAAGACAAAGAATTCTGGGTAGACAATGCTAAGGAATTGTTGGGGTATAGCGTCTTTATAGATTCTGAATCAGTTGATGATTCTGCATGGGGTAATGCTACAACAATACCTTGAGCGTGATTGTTTATGATGGCTTGCTTAAAGAATAAACGAGCAGAGGTGACTGTCTGCAAGTGATTATTTGACAAGCTTTGCTCTGCTAATGCTTGCAACGTCTGATGCCAATAGTGTTGCCAAGTTTGATCAATATTTTCTAGTTGAGAGCGATAGGCAAGTGCTACTTTTTGAGAGGCCGCTAACCGTTCGTTGTTTAGTGCTTGGGTCATAAACCAAAGAATACTCATACTAGGTATAAGCACACCTAACGCTAGTGCTGCAATAAAAGTGTTAGGTGTTTTTATTGATTTATCAAATAACATTGGCAGGATTAATTCAACGTTACGCTAGCGATTAGGTCGGTTAATTCTTGATTGACTTGGTCGTAATCTTTGCTCTCCATGAGTCCTACAATTAATACCAGCTGTTGTTGATGTTCGAATGCCGAATAAATGACGGTTCTCTTGGCTCTTTTGGATTGATAGTCTAATACTTTTATTTGCACAGGCTGACCTTCTGCTGTTACCTGATTTGTTGGTAAGGAGCGAATTTTTGCTGACTTTATATTTCGTTTTTGACTCTCAATCAGAGTATTTAAGAACTGCTTGGCTGTTTGGCCATCGGCCTTTGTTACGGCAAATTCGAAGTGAGACGATAAATCAGGTTTTAAGATTAAGTATTTAAAGGCATTTTTTACGTTCATACCTTTAACCGAAGAAACATCAATAGCTTGTCTGTCTGCTAAAATATCAAAATTGATATTCTGTGCTGGTATTGCATAGGTAGCATAATTGCCACTATCACGTTGGTTTATTTCACTGAGTAGGTAGGTTGTACTGGGAGTTTCGGTTTTTAATATATAACGTTGCTCATTGTCAGCGATCCACATTTGAATCGACTGACCGACTTTATCATTTACTACAAAATCGATCTTTACTCGGTATGTCGTAAAACTTTGTTTAGCGGCTTCTATTGTTTCTTTACCCGTTACCTTTAATTTCATGTCAATTGCTTTATTGGCTTCAGGTGAAAATATGGGCTGAGTTATTGTGTAGTCTTGAGTTAAGGGCAAGCGGCGGATCAAGTATCGAATTTGTTGATTATCATAGATGTGCGCATCGTGTATAACCATATTAGGCTTATGTTTTGGGTTTTCTGGAAAGGTTGTGGTAATGCTGTCACCGCTATAGGATGTTTTACTAAAGCCTTTTTTGAGGCTGCGTTTGCTACTACCTAAGGGGGAAAATGTTTGGCTATCTACTATGACATTTTCATGTTGGCGATTACTTACATGCCCTACATACCTTGAAAATTTCCATACTTCTCGGCCACTTTCGACAGCCAGTTTCGCTGACAAGGTTTCTACAGCTACATTCTTACCTTTAGCTGTGAATACTTTATAACTCAACTCTTCGCCGTTTATCCAAGGTATAGGCAAAAGGTTGATAGCTTCATTGTACATGGTCTGTAATAGCTTTTTAGCCTTAGTATAAATAGAGTGGGCTTTATGCTGCTTTACAATTTTTTCTAGGTTGGCTATTGCTGCATTTTTCTGTCCTAACAAATGGTAACAATGAGCTTGACGATAGAGAGCTTTGGCAACAAGTGATGAATTGTTGTTATCTAAAACTCTTTGGTAGGTTTGTATTGCTTTATCTAGATCTCCAATGGTTTGTTCACTGTAAATAGCTTGCTCATATAATAAACCTATATTCTCTGCATATGCCGAAGGTGTTAATAGTGTAAAAGACACCAATGATAGGGCGGCAAGTCGCTTAAACGGCTCGTTAAAAAGCAATCGCTTTGATGAAGGTTTGAGTAAAGAGCGTGTAAAAGTCACAGGTAAATTCATAATAAATCCTTTATGTAAGGTTAATAGAAGGGCTAATAGATAGCCTCTTAGCTGTGACTACTATATGTAGAGGGTGATACCTAAATGTTACCAAAGTGAAGAATGTTACAATCATTTATCGTCTAAGTGGACTTCTCTTCTAATTAACTCTCTGATTAAAAAACGGTTAGGATTTAAGGCATCGAGTAAATGATTGGCTAAAGGCAAAGGTTCGCCACAAATTTGACTGGCGAGTATTTCTGCACAGAGTGGCGCTGTAGAAAGCCCTCTCGAACCCAAACCATTGAGCACATATAAATCGCTGTGATTATTTGGAATAGGGTATTTATGAGGGGGCAAGGCTTTATACAGCGCTGCGTATTGCTGTTTTTGCGCCTCTAAGTCGGGGACAGCACCAACCATAGGTAAATGATCCGGCGTACTGCAACGGATAGCAGCACGGCCTGTTTCTATGTTTGGCAGTGCGCGGATCCAGCTACACTTGTCTAAGGCATTTTTGTGCATAGCAATATTGGTAATTTGCTCACTGTGGCGATATTCACAGGCCCTGTCTTGTTTGACATAAGTTGAGCCCATTGCGTGATGCCCTTGCCAGCTGGGGGTAAAATAACCTTTATGGCACAGCACAGTGGCCAATGGATTGAGCTCAAGGGTAGTGGGCACGGCTTCTACTTGGCCCCGAACCAACCTATGAGGCAGCCCTTGTAACTGAGGAATATCGACACTTTCGCTACCGGTCGCAAAAATCACTATATCTGCTTGGTTAGAGGTATTATCTGCCCATTGAATGCGCCATCTGTGATTTTTTTTGGCTAGTCCTGTAAAAGTGCAATTAAGTTTAATTGTACTTTTGGCCCCGTCTAATAAAGCTTGGATCAATTGCGGTGGATTGATCCAGCCTGCGTCAGGAACAAATAACCCAGTGTAGGGTATGTCTATCTTTGCTAACTGGCTAGCTTGTTGGCTATCCACTGGATGGATAAGGGAAGGCGGCCAAATTTGTTTATCTTGCAATTTTTGGTAGCGAGCTTCGAGTTTTTCGTTGAAAGCTACTAATAAGGTACCGCACCAAGCATGGCTAAAATTGTGGCCTGTTTGCAATAGGGTTTTATACACGCGCGAAGCATAGCTAAAGCTATGAGCGTGGATTAAACTTGCGTGGCTGGCTTCAGCATTTAATTGTGGATAAAATCCCCCTAACGGATTGCCCGAAGCTCCCTGTGCCAAAGCCTCATCTTTGCAATAAACTGTATTTGGTAAACCCTTTTTTGCCAAGGCATAGGCACAGTTAGCAGCTGCTAAGCCGCCGCCTATAATCGCAATGGTTGGTTTTGATGAGGTAGCCGCATTTGGTTGAGTGGAATACCTAGAAAAATAAGGCAGGCGCGGCGCTTTTGCTACCTGCTCTGGAAATACGCCCGTCACCATGTGCCGTTTGCGGCCAAAGCCTTTTTGTTTAGAGACAACAAAGCCAGCTTCGACAAGGCCGCGTTTGACTATGCCAGCAGCGGTAAAAGTAGCAAGGCGACAATCGGGTTTGGCTAAGCGAGCCATGTTGTTGAACAATTTCTGCGTCCACATGTCGGGGTTTTTACTTGGCGCAAAGCCATCTAAAAACCAGGTGTCGACTAGCCCTTTTGGGGTGTTTTCAATTTGTTCAAGAACGGTATGCACATCACCAAACCACAAATCTAAGGTTACAGTATGATTTAAAAACGAGAGCCTATGACAGCCCTCAATGAGCACAGGGTATTGTTCAAGTAGCGCTTGGCTATGCTGGGCTAAACTAGGATGTGCGGCTAGGGCCTGAGTAAGTTGCGTATGCTCAATTGGAAATTTTTCGATAGAAATAAAGTGTAACTTCAAGGTCGAGTTAGGATTCGCAGCTAGGTATTGTTCGAACAGGTGCAAGGTAACTAAAAAGTTTAATCCTGTGCCAAAGCCGGTCTCGGCTATGGTAAAAGCGCGATTTGAGTGGCTACTCCAGCGTTCGGGTAAGCCGTTTTGTTGCAAAAATACATATTCGGTCTCGGCCAAGCCTTCTGCGTCAGAAAAATACACATCTTCAAAATCAGTCGCAACTGGGGTTCCATTGCTATTAAATTCAATATTTGCGTGACGAATACTCAAACTGACCTCGGTGTTGGATAGGGCGGCGCTAGTGTACGTTACCGAGTACTGCACTTTCAATACACCTATATGGGGGCGCCTGAAAATCGATTATAGGTGGCCACATAGTTAGCAAAATTGATATTTGAGGCAAATCGAGTCTTATAAATGTCATGAATGGGTACTACTCTGTTGTATGAAAGGGTACAATCTGGTTTAAGCTAACAACTGTACGCTCAAAGCAGACCAGTTAGCAGAATAAAATCATTAAAATATCGAGCAAAATTATCTTGAAGGGTAAATCATGAGAAGAGCGGTTATTACTGGATTGGGTATAGTATCTAGTATTGGTAACGACAAGAACGAAGTCACGGCAGCATTACGTGAAGGTCGTTCGGGTATTACCTTTTCGGAAGAGTTTGAACAAGCAGGCATGCGCAGCCAAGTTTGGGGCAAAGTCGATTTAGACATAAAAGATCACATCGACAGAAAAACATTGCGCTTTATGGGCGAAGCCGCGGGTTACGCCTATATCGCCATGCAACAAGCGATTGAAGATTCAGGCTTGACCGAAGATATGGTATCGAATATTCGTACAGGTATTATTGCTGGTTCTGGTGGCGCGTCTTCTAAAAACCAAGTTGAAGCAATTGATATCCTTAGAGAAAAAGGCGTAAAGCGCATTGGGCCATACATGGTTACCCGTTGTATGGGCAGCACAGTGTCGGCTTGCTTAGCAACCCCATTCAAAATCAAAGGTGTGAATTACTCAATTAGTTCAGCGTGTTCAACCAGTGCGCACTGTATTGGAAACGCTTTAGAGCAAATTCAACTAGGCAAGCAAGACATAATTTTTGCTGGTGGTGGTGAAGAATTACACTACACCCTGTCTGCCGAATTTGATGCTATGGGTGCCATGTCTACCAAGTACAACGACGACCCAACAAAAGCTTCGCGCACTTATGATGCAGACCGAGATGGGTTTGTTGGAGCAGGCGGCGGCGGTATGGTAGTAGTCGAAGAACTCGAACATGCACTCGCGCGTGGCGCTAAAATTTACGCCGAAATCGTTGGCTATGGTGCCACATCTGACGGTGCCGACATGGTTGCTCCTTCTGGTGAAGGCGCAGTACGTTGTATGCAGCAAGCTATGCAAGGCGTAGACAAGCCAATTGACTACATTAACACCCACGGCACATCAACACCAGTTGGTGATGTGAAAGAACTTTGGGCAATACGCGAAGTATTTGGTGACACAACACCAGCCTTGAGTGCAACAAAAGCCATGACAGGTCATGCTTTAGGTGCCGCAGGGGTTAACGAAGCCATTTACAGCATTTTGATGATGGAAAACGACTTTATCGCACCATCAATCAATATTGAAAACCTAGATGAGCAGGCCAAAGGAATGGACGTAGTGACTGAGACTCGCGAAGCTAAGCTCACGACTGTTATGTCTAACAGCTTCGGTTTTGGTGGCACAAACTGCACCTTGGTTATGCAGAAATATCAAAGCTAACCCTCAATAAACCAAGCCAAGTATTTAGAAAAACCCACGAAAGTGGGTTTTTTTATGGGGTAAAAGCAGGAAAAGCAAAACTAA
Organism: uncultured Paraglaciecola sp.; assembly: GCA_947498355.1. GTDB lineage: Bacteria > Pseudomonadota > Gammaproteobacteria > Enterobacterales > Alteromonadaceae > Paraglaciecola. The sequence continues at coordinate 99,065 of CANMKA010000011.1, forward strand.
GAAACAGGAGATAGGAGATAGTAAATAGGGCCTAGGAAAAGACAAAAGCCAAGACTTTGCACCACAGAGTCCACAGAGTACACAGAGGGAAAGCAGTAAGAGCAGGGGCAAGCAGCTAGGAGATAGTGAAAGCAAAAAGAGTAGGGACGAACTGCCTCGACCCTCGTCATTCCAGCAGTGAAAGACCAGCAACTCTAACCTTCGTCATTCCAGAAGTCTTTTGATCTGGAATCCAATCTTTTGGCAACAGGAAGTAGCGAGTAACTAGGGCCTAGGAAAAGACAAAAGCCAAGACTTTGCACCACACAGGGAAAGCTTTAAGAGCAGGGGCAAGTAGCTAGGAGATAGTGAAAGCAAAAAGAGTAGGGACGAACTGCCTCGACCCTCGTCATTCCAGCAGTGAAAGACCAGCAACTCTAACCTTCGTCATTCCAGAAGTCTTTTGATCTGGAATCCAATCTTTTGGCAACAGGAAGTAGCGAGTAAATAGGGCCTAGGAAAAGACAAAAGCCAAGACTTTGCACCACAGAGGGCACAGAGTACACAGAGGGAAAGCAGTAAGAGCAGGGGCAAGCAGCTAGGAGCTAGTGAAAGCAAAAAGAGTAGGGACGAACTGCCTCGACCCTCGTCATTCCAGAAGTCTTTTGATCTGGAATCCAATCTTTTGGTAGCAGGAAGTAGCGAGTAAATAGTGCCTAGGAAAAGACAAAAGCCAAGACTTTGCATCACACAGGGAAAGCAGTAAGAGCAGGGGCAAGTAGTTAGGAGCTAGTAGATAGGAGATAGTGAATAGTGAAAGCAAAAAAGAGTAGGGACGAACTGCCCACGCTCTCGTCATTCCAGCAGTGAAAGACCACCAACTCTAACCCTCGTCATTCCAGAAGTCTTTTGATCTGGAATCCAAGATCAAGGGCAGATAAGAGAAGCTGAAAGTAAATAGGGGATAGTTAGTAGCAAAAGTCAAAAACAAGAAAGGACAGAGGGTTAGGCTGTTCATTGCGAGCCTGACTACTGCTTTTGTTTGTCCTTAACCTCTCATCAACAAAAAATTGGACTTTTTGGGTATCAGTTTTCGAGATTCTTGCCTTTTCTTTGCAACGATAACAACAAATAACCTGAACTTTAGGCAATAAGTTAGTTAACACACAAACGCCACGTCTAATTTAGAATTTAGGTTAACTATATAAAAAGGAAAAAGCGATATGACAAAGTCTATAGGTTTATTGGCTGGGGCCCTTGCTTTTCTGCTTGGTGCTTGCAGTGCTAAGCAAGAAACCAGTGTACAGAGTTCGACTACTAAGAAAAAAACTCCACCTAATGTAGTGATAATTTTGTCAGACGATCATGCTTGGAATGACTATGGCTTTATGGGTAGCCCTCATGTGAATACCCCAGCTTTAGACAAGTTGGCAGCTGAGGGGGCGACTTTTAAGCGGGGTTATGTACCTACTGCTTTGTGTCGTCCGTCTTTGTTAACCGTTGCGACTGGGTTATATGCATCTCAACACGGAATTGGCGGTAATACCCCTGCCTTTGCCGTTTACGGTGGTAAAAATAGCGATAGCCATAATGCCAAACGTGAAGAGTTGATTGCCAAAATCGATAGCCTACAAACTTTGCCAAAATTGCTTAAAGCCAAAGGGTATGTCTCGTTACAAACGGGTAAATGGTGGGAAGGTAGCTATAAAAGAGGGGGATTCGATCAGGGTATGACCCGTGGTTTTCCTGAAAAAGGCGGTCGTCATGGTGATGATGGTTTAAAAATTGGCCGTAAAGGTATGACTGAAATTACTGACTTTATCGACCAAGCTACTGCCGATAACAAGCCGTTTTTGGTTTGGTACGCACCGTTTATGCCCCACACCCCCCATACGCCGCCAGAACGTATACTAAAAAAATACGAAGGCAAAGGTTACCCTATCTCTGTGGCTAAGTACTATGCCATGGTTGAGTGGTTCGATGAAACAAACGGTCAGCTAATGGACCATCTTGAAAAGGTGGGGGTAAAAGACAATACCTTAGTGGTTTACGTGTCAGACAATGGCTGGATCCCTAACCCCAACAAAACCAACGACTTCTTACCTCGCTCAAAAATGAACCCAGACGAAGCCGGGGTGCGCACTCCTATTATGTACTCTTTACCTAATAGAATTAAGCCACAAATGCGTGCCGAGATGACCAGTAGTATTGATATTGTGCCGACCGTATTGGGCGCGGCAGGTCTTCCTGTTCCTGAAGGACTGCCTGGGTTGAATTTATTTGATAACCTAACAGAGCAATCCATAATCGAGCGGGATACGATTTTTGGCGAAGGTTATGGTCACGACATTGTTGACGTGAACGACCATGAGGGTTCGTTATTATACCGTTGGGTCATCCAAGACGATTGGAAGCTAGTACTCAGTTATGATGGCGGCAATCCAAATTGGGCGGTTAAACACTCAATGGTTGGGGCTCCGCGTTTGTACAGTTTAACCCAAGACCCATTCGAAACTACGAACTTGGCCAGCAAGTACCCGGAACTTGTTGAGAGTTTGTCGCAAAAAATAAGCGACTGGTATCCTCTTAAAAAACGTAAAGTACTAACTCAGTAATACGTGTTGATACGATTAAAAACGGTGGACTGTGATTTTACAGTCCGCCGTTTTTTGTTTGCCCAGCGAAGCTGGCAAACCCGTCAGGTTGAAAGAAACCTGAATCACCCCGACTAAGGGGAAGATA
>CANMKA010000012.1 GCA_947498355.1 uncultured Paraglaciecola sp.
AGGTTTAAACGTCTGGCGATAAGCGATGACATCTTACAAGCTCAAACCATCATCACCGCCGATACTGGGTTTGCGAACGAAAAAAACATGCGTTACCTCCATGAAAACAAAATCAATGCCTATATCCCCGATAACCAATTTAGAAGTCGCGACCCCAAGTTCAGCGAGCAAAAAGCCAAGTACGGCAAACGCCATCAAGATAATAAAACCCGAAAGAAAACGGTTATCCCAGCCAGTGAATTTCACTTCGACCCGACGAACAATAGTTGTGTTTGCCCCGCGGGCAATATCATCAGTTTTAGAGGACTAAGAGAAAGTCAAGACGGGGTAAACACAGCCTACTTCGAAGGCAAATTACTGCAATGTCGCAATTGCGACAAAAAGCATCAGTGTATGCATAATCCTGCATCAGCAGACCATCGAAAAGGCGCGGGCAAGCAAGTCTCGTTTAGACTAGACAATAACAGGCCACCGACATATACCGATTGGATGAAGCATCGAGTTGACAGCCCCCAAGGCAAACAAATTTACAGTCACAGAATGTCGGTAGTCGAACCCGTGTTTGGCAATATCGGCACCAACAAAAAGCTGAATCGCTTTAGCTTACGCGGTAAAGACAAGGTACAAGGCCAGTGGTATTGGTACTGTTTGATACACAATATCGAGAAGCTTAAAAATTTCGGAAAATTAGCGGCATAGTGAGCCTACCTTACCCGAAGTTTGCTTGCCTTAATCCCTCTAAATGGCCTTATCCAACACATTCAGTGGGATAAAATTGACAATTCCCCCAATAGAGTAAAAAACTTTGCAAAAGGAATTCGTTCAAGGCAAAGTTGAATCATATTAAAATTTGATAAATGGCTGAAAACAAGTGAGTCGAAAATGACTTTTTCTACAGCCTCGTTAGTGCGTCAAGCGAAGCTTGATGCATCTTGCAGGGTGTAAGTCCCTGCCAGGTAAGGTTTAGTCAGCCACCTGTATCGAGTGTTGCGCCTATGGCGGAGTCTAGGATTGGTGAAATACTTATCAGCGATGTACTCGCAACTAGATGAACAATGTAGGTGAAGCGTACACAGAGAATTATATAGGCCATAGGGAATACGTGTTCCTGAAGTGCTGTTATCGCTCCGATAATAAATTATGTTCTGACTGACGAGGCTTGTAACGCCGTCGAAGTCCAAGCAAAGCAACCATTATTCAATGGATTTGAAATGGCAAGGTTGCGGCGAGTCAGCGGAGTTATTAAGCCGTGGCATGTATAAAGAGATGTATTGAGAACTTGAGAGAGCCAAAGGTGTCCCATAAGGAAATGGTAGTGACGCTAAGCCACAAGCGAGGCTAACGATGACCTTTTGGCAGTCAGACTTGCTCATAGTAGTTTGAGGTTGGGATTAAAATATCGGGAATATTTTAAAACGGCCGAAGGCCGGCCTTGGGTGAAAGGCAGGGAGCCTTTCATAAAGCCAATCACATGGCGAAGGGGCAAGCAGTTATATCAGGTATTTAGCAGATACATAGGCCGGACAAAGTAGGGCTGGACACACTATGACAACCGCAGTAAATGCCATCACATTTAAATCACAAACCCACCCAAATCACAGATTTCAAAACCTATATGGATTGCTAGGTGATGATTTACTGTATCAAAGTTGGGGGCAACTGAATAAACGAGCGGCGCCAGGTATTGACGGTATCACTATATCGAGATACCAAGCATCGCTTGTGGCAAACCTCACACGTTTACGTTCAGCCTTGAAAGCGAAGTGCTATCGGGCTGATGACATTAAACGTGTCTTCATTCCCAAAAGTCATGGCAAACAACGTCCATTAGGTTTACCCACGGTGGATGACAAGCTGGTACAGCAAAGCGTGAGCCAGATACTACAAGGTATCTGGGAAGTGAATTTCTTGCCTAACAGCTATGGTTATCGACCAAACAAAAGCGCACATCAAGCGGTGCATAGTTTGAGTCTGAATCTTCAGTTCAAAGGTTATGGTTATATTGTTGAGGCTGACGTTAAAGGCTTCTTCGACAATATTGACCACGACTGGCTAATGGAGATGCTTAAACAACGCATTGATGATAAAGCGCTCTTGAGCTTAATCGGGCAGTGGTTAAAAGCACGGATACAGACCCCGCAAGGGGAGTACCTCAAACCACAAAGTGGCACACCACAAGGCGGTATCATTAGCCCTGTGTTAGCCAATATCTATCTGCATTATGCGTTGGATTTATGGTTTGAGAAGAAAGTAAAGCCTCAGATGAGAGGCAGAGCAATGCTTATCCGTTACGCAGATGATTTTGTGTGTGCGTTTCAGTATGCCAATGATGCTGAGCGATTTTACCGCGTGCTGCCAAAACGACTAAAGAAGTTCAAACTGGACACGGCACCAGAAAAGACCAGCCTGATAAGGTTCAGTCGATTCCATCCCAGTCGTAAGCGCCAGTTTGTGTTCTTGGGTTTTGCATTTTACTGGGGCATTGATGCGAAAGGTAAACCGAGATTAAGGCGGCGAACTGCGAGTCAAAAGCAGCGAAGTAGCCTGAGTGAATTTTACCATTTCATTAAAAGCAAACGCTCGCAGAAACTAGCGATTTGGCTCCCCCAATTAAAACGCAAACTGACAGGGTTCAGAAATTACTTTGGATTACCCGACAACAGCCGCAGCGTGAGTAAGTTGTATAACTATGTACTGCATAGTCTGTACAAATGGCTCAACCGACGCAGTGGCCGTCGAAGTTACAACTGGAGTAATTTTAAGAAGATGCTAGAGTACTTCCAAATACAGACGCTACGAGTTAGCAAAAGAGTGATCGACGTTGACTGGTATTAATGTGCGCGTGATTTACACGGGTGAATATATAACTGAAGAGCCGGATGCGGTAATTCCGCACGTCCGGATCTGTGTGGGGTCGGCTCAGTAATGGGCCGCTCTACCACGATTGTGCCAAGGAGGCTAAATGAGCGTTGATTTTTTTATGGGTACCGCGATTTCGGTTTTTGGTCTTATCTTTGCTTATTTCAAGGTTACAATAGACTCCAAAAACAAAGCTAGAGACAACCTATTAAAAGATATAGAAATATTAAGTAAGCTTGAAAAGGGCGAGTTTTATGATCGAGCTTTGACCTGTGTACAAAAAGATGCAAACGATCTTTACCCTGATAATGTTGTAAAGCACTTATCGATAGGGGTGATCGGCTCGATTATGTACATTGTGACAGGTTTCTTATCCATATATCTTTTGATTAAAGATAATGATTGGTGGGTTGTTACAGCTATTTTGTGTGCACTATCGCTTTTAATTATCAAGCGAAGTACTCACACAAACCTATTAAAATCAAAAGAGCGGCTTTTATTAAAGAAAGCACATAACAAATTTATTAAACATCATTTCGGCCAAAAAACGGCCTCCACTGGACGCGCAAAAAACGCGCGCCGTTTATAAAAAGCGTTAGGCATCAGGAAGGATTATGCCAAGTAGATACATAATTGATACTAGTGTTCTGTTAGAACACCCACAGATATTGTCCAGAGCTGGAAATCGGAAAATAGTTATTCCGAAGGCTGTGATGCATGAGCTTTCTTGTAGGGGCAAAGGCAGCAAATGGTCAGATATAGCTGATTTGGTGGCATCGGCTATACCCGCTGGTGTACACATAGTTGATGCGCCTGAAAAGTTAAAAAATGACCTTATTCAATCCGATAGGAATGCGCAACGTTTGAGTGGAGCTGATTTTGACATTGCACGAATAGCTATCGCTTATGCCGAACAACAAGGAGTCGACGCTCCTTGCGTAGTAACCAATGATAAGGCATTGGCTTATTTTCTTTCTAGCCGAAATATCAAATCTATTGCTGGTTCTGAATTTATCGGTAAGAGCAAAGACGATACTTTAAATAAAGAGATAGAAGAAAAAGCAGAAAAGGTTGTTTTCTCTCAGAGGCGTTACCTGATAACCAGTTTTGTACTTGGTGTGGTTGCTTCGGCTGTCGCAAACGTCGTTTACTCCAATATTGATCTACTTATATCTACAATTACAGTTTGGGGGACGATGGTTGGATTACCCATTTTGGGTTTGGTACTATTTTGGTACAGAGAGAATTTTCGCCTTTCTTACGGTGCTTTCGAGTTCTGCGTTGGGGTAATTATGTCTTATTACGTCTTCTTCCCAACATTTAGCTATTCGGGTTTGGGTGTAACTGAAGGCATCCAAATATTGGGTGGCTTATATGTGATGGTACGTGGTCTGGATAATATTGGTAAAGGCGTAATTGGAACAAGGCTCGAGTCATTGTGGAAAAAGATATTTTAAAATTTAAAATGCCTAACAAAGCGCTGCTGTCGGACAAATTTTACGCTTCGCTACAAATTTGCCGCAGAGCGCAGCGTTATAAGCCACTATGAAAACTGTAACTTCATTACCTGATGATGTAATTAGCGATGGAACATTCTTCGTCGAAAAGTATAGGCGAACCATGCTCGGGTGCGCTGTACCAGCTTTTAGCTATTTCCTAGTCCCTCTGCAACTAAACTACTTAGCCGTTTCGCTGGTTGCTCTCTTTTATATCTACATTGTTTTCATTTCAAGAATCTCTCGGATTCTCTGGAAGTTTGGTAGAAGAACATGGTTTAAGCTGTTTGGCTCACTTGTTTTTGGTTTATGTGCGGTTACATTTTTCAGGTTCTTTGACATAAACCGTTGGCTAATTCATGAGGTAGGCTACATACCAGATGGCGAAGTTAAACAATACTTTGCAGCCATTTTCTTTGTCCCTTTGATTGCAGCATACTTAGACTCTTTTAAAAGTGTAGAGTTAGCGTTTTACAAGTCAAAAGGATACAACTATCAAGGTTGGCTAGGTGGTAATTTTGGTGGCTTATAACAAATAAGGATAGGTGTCGCGTAGCCGACACCTTATCAGTAAACAAAGACCCCCATTTTTAAAAATAGCTCCTTGAAATGGCGCTTGTATTTTTCGAGTTTAAAGATGGTAACGCTTATATTCTAAATTACGAGGATTATCACTAATGAATATGCATAATCCACCGCATCCGGGTGAGTTTATTACCGATGTTTATATAGAACCCTTTGGGTATAGCTGTCGATTTGTCGCTAGTCAATTAGATGTAGCTGCTTCAACACTAAATCGCATTCTTAAAGGTAAAAGCTCTATTACGCCTGAAATGGCATTGCGTTTATCTAAGGCTTTGGGGCGCACACCTGAGAGTTGGCTTACCATGCAGGATAATTATGATCTTTGGCAGGCTAAGCAAAGTGTTAATTTAACTAAAGTACACCCGATTAACTTTGCAATCGCGTAAACGGAATATAACAAGTGCATCATGGTGGGAATTTTACTCTCTGGTTAAGCGCTCATAAAATCCTCATATGCAAATCGTTAGGTTCAGTGTGAAATGTCTCGACGAAAGAGTAAAAGTACAGCAAAAAGGCTTAGACGAGAGCAAGGAAAGCGAAATAAAATTACGAGAAAAGAGCGTGAGAAACTGAGCGATAAAAGGTTTGGTTATACCTCAGCTTGCCTTTTTTTTATAGGAAGTGGAGCTTCCTTTTTTCATTCTACTTTTGCCATGTTAACTATTTTCTTACCAATCATGTTAGTTATTCCCGTTATCGATCGGATAAGTGTTGGTTTATTTGGTAAGAATTTTGAATACCACAGTAAGTATAGTGGCAAAACCAACTCTTGGTCGGACATTTTTCTAGCTATACCATTGCTCATAACCGGTCTACTGCCTATGTTTTTTATTGGGGAGTTAGCGGACTGCTACCATGATTCTTCTTTTTGGGATGCAACTTTCGGTCTATGCAAGAAAACCTAACAAATAAGGATAGGTGTCGCGTAGCCGACACCTTATCTGGGTGTTGAACAAGCCCGAAGCGGTGTCTGCTTTATATCGTAAATTGTTCGGCTGAGCGTAAAAGGTGCGTGTGGGGTGTATTTTCTCCGGGCCGCAATGAGCCGCTCTACCACGATTGTTTCTCTAGCTTAATCTGTCCATTGCAGCTTTGTAAACTTTTCCTTTATTACGCTTGCCAACAGAGATAACAGTGACAGTAACAATAGAGTCATTCACTTCATAAACTAGTCGGTAACCAGCTTGTCTAAGTTTTATTTTGTAAAGATTGTTTCCACCTGATAATTTGGCTCTTTCAATATGCGGGCTTTCTAGAATATCAGTCAGTTTCTTCTTAAATTGAGCTCGAACCGTCGCACCTAACTTTTTCCATTCTTTAAGTGCAGACGTTTTAAATTCTAACTCATAGGTCATCTAAACTAACCTTAACATTAGCTTCGTTTTTGCGTCGTTCCGCAATGGCTAACAGCTCTAGATCTTCGATGTGATCCATCATAAATTCATACGTATCTGCAGGTATACAGTAAAAGGCAGGTTCATTTCTATTTAAGACAGCAATAGCCTCACCATGCGCACTTAAAGCAACCTTCATTGGATTGGCTTTCAATTCGCTTATACTTGCAGCAGCTTCAGTTAATATTCTCGTTGTCATACTATTATCCGGACGTTAAAGTGGTCTTTAATTAGGTTTAGTATAAACAAGGAAACATATCAAGTCACTTAAGCAGGACAAATAACAGTGTGTTTTTTGCTCGATTTATACTTTCCTCAGATCCTAGTTTGTGATCCAGTAGGTATTATCAATTAGGCAAACGAGCCTTGGTGATGGCGTGTTTTATTCTTCTGAATTCTCAACAGAACACAAAATCAACGGGGTTACCCATAAGTCAGTCGATGCCAATAGTGCAAATGAAAATCGGATTGCTTTTTAGCAAATATTGGCGATTGTGTGCTCTGTAGCGTGCTCGGCTTTTATCTGTTAACTCTGTTTTTCGATTGGTTGTGCTGGATAATCTACCCGCAACAGTCACCCATCTGGCTCTAGTCGCCGATCTGTAAAAGCCAATTTCCCATGTTATCCAGTGCGGTTAACGCACAGAGGTAGTGGCTGGGTTTTTTGTCTTCCAGCTCTAACTTGATTTAACGTATCTTGAGTCCATTTTAAGCTGTCTAGCATTTACCGAAAGTACCTAAAACCTCCGAAAAATAGCGTAACTGCTTCAAAAAAACACTTTGTTTACTGTTGGCTATGCTCCAACTTGCATAGAGATTGCGCTGGGTAGCCTATTGTCGTATTTTATAGTGGTAGATTTAATAATGGCTGTCCAAGTAGCTAGTCGGTCTCAGCAGCTAGTCTACGTAGCTCTGGTCTAAGTGGCTCTAGGAAGGATAAACTCATGCATACTGAAATTGTTGTCCCTCAACTCCCTGAATCAACAGGTGGCGCTACCATTCAAAATTTGCGAGTTATGGAAGGTCAAGAAGTTGCTGCTGACCAATTGCTATTTGAATTGGAAACAGACAAAGTTGTTTTGGAATTGGTTTCTCCAAGTGCCGGTACAATCCAAGATATTAAAGTTCAAGTTGGAGACTTTGTTGGTTCTGGGCAATTAGCTATGACTTTGCGAGTCAACGAAGAGTTAGACACAACTAACCCTCAAAACATTGAAGCTACAACGAACGTAGAAGAGTTGGACAGTGTGGCTTTAGATAATATGAACAAGAATGATACCGAAAAGCAAAGCACTGGAATACTTCCAATTATTTTTGGTGTCATTACACTGATTATAATAGGTGCACTTATCTCCCTTTAGTGGGGGTATCTCTTTTTAGTGAGGGGGCTGCATACTCATGAAGGCTGAGTGAAATGGATTATTCGAATAAATGGCTGGTTGGACTAGCGACCGCTCCGTACATTGTCCTATCTTTCTTTGTTGGCGAACAATCCTCAGTCATGCTTACACTTGTATGCTTTGTTTTGTCCACTATTGGTTATTCGCTCATTATCATCAAAGCCAAGCCAGATGTGCAATGTAAGAGATTTATAGTGTTTTTAACTTTTCCATTTTTAGTATTTGCAGGTTTAATATATGTGTAATAAAAACATCATGGTGGGATAATCTTCATGGAGTCAGCAGGCATAAAAAAGCCCAGCTAAAAAGCTGGGCTTTGCGATTAAGCTAATAGCTTGAATTACGCTTCTACTATGGCTTTCATGTCTGTCATGTAGCCACGTAAGGTTTCGCCGATTGTTTCTACGCCGTGCTCACGGATTGCTTTGTTCACTTCAACCAATTTTTTGTTGTCTACGCTGTTAGACGCAGCAGTGAATGGCTTGCCGATTAAGTCGATGCTTAGGTTTGGCATTAACTTTTCACGTAAAATAGGTACTGCTGCGTTAGCAAATAAGTAGTTACCGTATTCAGCTGTGTCAGAGATTACTACGTTCATTTCGTACAAGCGCTTACGAGCGATTGTGTTAGAAATTAGTGGAGTTTCGTGCAGTGATTCGTAGTAAGCCGATTCAGGTAAGATGCCTGCTTCAACCATTACGTCAAAGGCGACTTCAACACCCGCTTTGATCATGGCTACTAGGAATACGCCGTTATCGAAGTATTCTTGCTCGTCGATTGTACCGTCGAACTGAGGTGCGTTTTCGAAACCCGTTTCGCCAGTCTCTTCACGCCATTTAAGTAAGTTAGCGTCGCCGTTTGCCCAGTCTTCCATCATAGTGCGAGAGAATTCACCGCTGATGATGTCGTCTTGGTGCTTACCGAACAAGTCGCCTAGCAATACTTTAAGTTCTTCAGCTAGCTCAAAGGCTTTGATTTTAGCTGGGTTAGACAGTCTGTCCATCATGTTAGTTACGCCACCGATTTTAAGTGCTTCGGTGATGGTTTCTAGGCCGTCTTGGATTAGTTTGCCTGCGTAACCTGGGTCGATGCCTTCAGCAACCATTTTTTCGTAACCTAGGATGGCTGCAACTTGTTGCATACCACAAAGGATAGTTTGCTCACCCATAAGGTCAGATTTAACTTCAGCTACGAAAGAAGACTCAAGTACACCCGCGCGGTCGCCTCCTGTTGCAGAAGCAAGGGCTTTAGCGATATCCCAGCCTTGGCCTTTAGGATCATTTTCTGGGTGAACAGCGATTAGGGTAGGTACACCAAATCCACGCTTGTATTCTTCGCGTACTTCAGTACCCGGACACTTAGGTGCACACATTACAACTGTTAAGTCAGAACGGATTTGCTGGCCTTCTTCAACAATGTTGAAACCGTGTGAGTAACCCAGAGTTGCACCTTGTTGCATAAGTGGCATTACCGCTTCAACAACGCTTGAGTGCTGCTTGTCTGGCGTTAGGTTGTACACTAAATCAGCAGTAGGGATAAGTTCTTGATACGTACCTACAGTGAAACCGTTGTCGCTAGCGCGTTGGAACGAATCACGCTTTTCGTCGATAGCAGCTTGGCGTAGCGCGTAAGATACGTCTAAGCCAGAATCGCGCATGTTTAAACCTTGGTTTAAACCTTGAGCTCCACAACCTACGATAACGATTTTTTTGCCTTTTAAGAAATCACAACCTGTTGCGAATTCTGAACGGTCCATAAAACGGCAGCGACCTAGTTGGTCTAGTTGCTGGCGCAAAGATAAAGTATTGAAATAATTAGCCATGTCTAATCCTATTTATTAGCGGCAATTCCGAGATGAAATTGCGATGGCAAGATACTAGTAGAAAATCCACGTTGTGCATAATGATATATATGCAATACAATGTTGCCAAAATCGCAATGAATCGTGTGGGGATGTGTGCCTTGGATATACGTAGCTTGGAGTTGTTTCAACATTTAGCCAGTAGCTTACACTTTAGTAAGACGGCTCAGGCGCTATTTGTTAGCCCATCTACTTTGAGCCGGTCGATTCAAAGGCTAGAAGACGAATGCGGCACTACCCTGTTTGTGCGCGATAATCGCAAGGTTAAACTGACGGCGGCTGGGGCCAAGTTATTGCGTTTTAGTCAGAATATTCTGACTGAGTGGAAACAGGTAAAATGGGAGCTCAAACAAGATCAGCAACAATTGCAGGGGGAGTTAAGTTTGTTTTGCTCGGTCACTGCCAGTCAAAGCCATTTGCCGGCCTTGCTCGACAGCTTTCGCAATCAATATCCTCAAGTTGAAATCAAGCTAAGCACAGGCGACCCAGCTTGGTCTGCCAGTAAAGTGATGCAGCAAGAGGTTGATGCATCTATTGCTATTCATACCCCAGACTTCCCTAAAGAACTCAGGTTTTTGCCCCTCGATGAAATTCCTTTAGTGCTGATTGCTGCCAAAGATTTGCAGTTGTCGCGGTTAAATCAAGTGGATTGGCGCAAGCATTCTATGGTGCTACCCGAATCAGGCCCATCAAAGCGAATTGTGCATCACTGGTTTGCCGAGCAAGGAATACGCCCAAGAGTGTATGCCACAGTGGCGGGTAATGAGGCGATTGTGAGTATGGTCGCTCTTGGCTGCGGGTTGGGTATAGTTCCGAGTGTGGTGTTAGATAATTCGGCCGTAGGTCAAAAGGTTAGTCGTATTGTGTTAGATGATATCGAGCCTTATAAACTCGGACTTTGTTGTTTACAAGCACGAGCGAATGAGCCTGCGATACAGGCCTTGTTTAGTTGTTAACGGCAGTAGATAGATGCTAGTAATTAGGAGGTAGTAAAGGTCTGCGCTTTGCTTACATTCGCTGCGCGCACAAGGCATGGCTTCGCCACTTATGTACTTCGTACACTGAAGTTATTCACTTCGTTCATTAAGCATTCGCGTTGCTCACCGCAATCCATTACAGTTTTTCGCCCAGCATCCCTGCTTGGGCGACCTACTTTTCTTCAACAGCAAAGAAAAGTAGGCAAAAGATGCAGCAGATAGATTTTAGGAAATAGCAGATAGTCAAAGCATTCGTGTTGCTTGCATGGCCGCGCGATAATACATGTGCTTTACGCACTAAGAACTTTGCAAGTATTATCAACCGTCTTTCTAGTGGTCTTTTAGACCGGAATATATTTCAAAAATACACTAGTACTTTTATAGCAACTGATTTCTCTCATCTACCCCACTCATAGCCTGAGTAAAGTTGTTAACTACTTCCTATGCACTTTTTGCCTCTATCGATTTCAGCCAGATAAGCCGTTAAGTTTTTATCTTTTTGGTTGGGGTAGCGACTCTCTAGAGGGGTGAAAGCGGTTATTCTATCTAGCCGAAAGTTCCGAAAAGATTGTCTTAATTCACACCACCCAGCTAATAGCCATACCGGACTGAACGAAATTAATGCCAGTGGCCAAATGGTGCGGTCGGTAAGTTGTTCTTGTAAGTCGCAGTAGGTAAAACGCACCCGTTGTTTTTTGCGAATGCATTCTCTAACTTGAGTGAAGCTCACGTCCCACGGAATTTTATAATGGCTGGGTGCCGAGAAGGTACTGATTTGGTGTAGTTCGTGAATTAACGGTTCGGGTAAGGTGGCTTGTATTTTTTGGTAAGCACTTTTGGCCTTTTCAGCAAAGCTCGGATCTGTCCAATTGCTAACCATGCCTATGCCTAACGCAATGGCTTCTAGCTCATCAGCGTCAAACATGATGGGAGGTAAGTGGTAGTGTTTATCGATGACATAACCCACCCCGGCTTCACCGCTAATTGGTACCCCTGAATCGGTAAGATTTTGAATATCTCTATATATGGTTCTTACCGAGACTTCAAAAGTGCGGGCCAAGGTCTCTGCGGTTACCGCCTGATGCATCCGCCTTAAGTAGTGAATCAAATCATTTAGTCGTTCTGCTTTTGCCATAGTTAATTCCCTTAGCTAATGGCTTTATGGATGTATTCTTTGGACAATCGCTCGGATGGGGTGGCACAGGGCTGGTGTGATGGCGAGATGTCAATGGGTGCGAGCTGTAAAAACTCGTCTACGCAGTGCATATCGACGGCGGCTTGATTGCAGTCAACAAATTTAGCTTGCTGTAAATCCAAAATGAACATCGTGTCGGCTGATGTATCGAATAGCGTTTTGTATTTATCTCGCTCGACTTGGGCTTGTCTAAGTTGTTGTTTTAAATATTCGTTTTCCGTTGATAAGCTCATTTTCTAATACTCCGTACAGGATATTGGCTGAATTTACCTGCGAATGTTAACAACCTGAACTCGGGATAGATCAAATTTCATCGACACTTTTTATCCCGAGTCGAGGTTAAATAGTCTAGTAGGCTTTGCGATAGATAGTCTTAACCCAACTCATTGATGCAACCTTTGTTATGGCAACTACATTTTTTAACTGTGGCGTAACTTATTTTCTGGCTTTGGTAAACGCTAAGGTACTCGGTTAAGTCGTGTAATCAGTGTGCGTACAATCCTCTGCTACTTACGCCTGGTTGTTGTTTTTTTGTAAATTTTGATCGGAAAAAGATAAATTAAATGGAGGATTAAGTTACTTGCTAAAATAAAACGAAAAAATCACAGAGTTATTGTTTTATCTTCAGCTAATTTGTGCAAATATCCGCCCGGTCTGAAATCTAGGGAAGGGACATTTGGTGACCTCTTTGGATTTATGGCAATGAATAATTACATACACATCCAGATATATTACGGAAACTAACTATGAAAAAAGCACTCATTCTCTCTTCTGCTATCCTAGCTTTTAGCGCAACTGCCCAAGAAACTTTTACCTACGAACTTGGTGCGGCTCACCTTGATGCTGAAGGTGTAAAAGCATACATCGCTGCAGGCAGCTACTACTTTTCAGAGGTAGATACTTCTCAAGGTCCACTGGCCGAAGCTGTATTTTTAGACCGCTCAAACACTCTTGATTTCGCATTTACTCGTGTTGAAGCTGATGGTGTATCTGGTGGCGTGAATGCAGTAGCTGTAGGTGGTACATACCAATTCGCAGATAACGGACTATTCATCACCGCAAATGCTGTTCAGGTCAATGGTTCAGACGATGGTAGTTTCGGTCTTGGTTTGGGTTACTACATCTCAGGCGATTGGACGGTAAGTGTCGATACTGCGTTTGATGAAGACGTTGAATACACAGGTTTAGCTCTGTCCACCAAAAAGCTACTAACGCTAGGTGGCGACAGGTTTTTAAATTTAGAAGCAACTATTAACGTTCCAGATGAAGGCGATGATAGCTATGCCGTTGCTGCTGATTACTACTTCAACAGAAAAGTATCTGTTGGTCTAGATTATATTTGGGCAGATAGCTTTAGCGACGGTGGAACAGTTGCAAACGTTAACTGGTTCTTCACGCCAACTACAGCATTGTTTGTTGAGTATTCTGACGATTCAGTGTCTGATGCTATATCAATCGGGATCAACTCTCGTTTCTAATTGAAGCCGTTGTGAAAGCTACTTAAATATGGCTCAGCAACAGCAACTCTGCGCTGCTCATCACCAATGCTGGTGGGTAGCGTAAATTGTATTTCCACTCTATTTAATTACTGCACTTCTCTGTTATCGGACACGTTCCTGTATCTCTGCCGTTTATTTGCGCGAAATACGCCTGTAAATTGCGGTGTTTGTCGTTGGGGAAACGCTCGTTCTGCTTCGCAAATTTAGTGATCCTGTCTAAGCGAAAATGCCTGAATGCTTGGCGTAGTTCACACCATCCACTTAGCAACCAAACTGGGCTAAACGACACCAAGGCCAGTGGCCATATTACTCTGTCGGACGGTTTGTTTTGCAAATCTAGGTAAGTGAATGCGACTTTGTGTTTACTGCGAATACACTCTCTGACCTCGGTAAAGCTCACGTCCCACGGAATTTTATAATGGCTGGGTGCTGAGAAGGTACTGATTTGGTGTAGTTCGTGAATTAACGGTTCGGGTAAGGTGGCTTGTATTTTTTGGTAAGCACTTTTGGCCTTTTCAGCAAAGCTCGGATCTGTCCAATTGCTAACCATGCCTATGCCTAACGCAATGGCTTCTAGCTCATCAGCGTCAAACATGATAGGAGGTAAGTGGTAGTGTTTATCTATGACACAACCCACCCCGGCTTCACCGCTAATTGGTACCCCTGAATCGATAAGATTTTGAATATCTCTATATATGGTTCTTACCGATACTTCAAAAGTGCGGGCCAAGGTCTCTGCGGTTACCGCCTGATGCATCCGCCTTAAGTAGTGAACCAAATCGTTTAGTCGTTCTGCTTTTGCCATAGTTAATTCCCTTAGCTAAAAAACGCTCCTAGTCTATTGAAACACTACTGACATAGGATGTCAGTAGTGACGGGCTAGTATGTGCTGGCTCAACCCAACAACTTAAAAAGGAGAAGATTATGATTGGTTATGTGACATTAGGTACAGCGGATTTAGATAAATCAGCAGCGTTTTATGATGCGTTACTAGGTACGATTGGTGCGAAACGCTTTATGGAAGAACCTGGCTACTTTATAGCGTGGTCGAAAGGCGAAAACGAACCCTCTATTGCGGTAGCACGGCCTTTTGATAAGCAGCCAGCAAGTGTAGGTAACGGCACTATGGTCGCGGTGTTTTTAGAATCTCAGGAGCAAGTTGATAAATTTTATGCCAAAGCGTTAGCCCTAGGTGGTACGTGCGAAGGTAAGCCGGGTTTTAGACCTGATGAAGGAGCAACGGCAGGCTTTTATGCAGGTTACTTTAGAGATTTAGACGGCAATAAGCTGAACGCTTTTTGCATGGTTGAATAGCCGTTATTTGGCAGAGGCCCAAACCTGCTAATGCCGTTATTTTCGATTTAGAATGACTGCGCCGCTATCTTCAGCGGCCAATTTGTCGTCTAAGTTATAAATAGGGCAATGTGTCATTGATAAACAGCCACAGCCTATACACCCTGCCATTGAGTCTCTAAATCGCGTTAAGTACTCAATTCGTGCATTGAGATCAGTATTCCATTGAGCAGATAAGCGTTGCCAATCTTGGGTGGTGGGTGTGCGATTATTGGGCAAAGTGGCTAATGCTGCTTTGATGGATTGCAAGTCGATCCCCATTTTTTGCGCAGCTTTGATTACTGCTACCCGTCTTAGCACGTCTGGTTTGTAGCGTCTTTGGTTACCCCCGTTGCGCGAAGTGTGAATCAACCCTTTTTGTTCGTAAAAGTGCAGCGTACTTACTTTAACTCCACAGCGTTTTGCAACTTGGCCAACGCTCCACTCTTTTGATTGCATGGCTTTTCCTCATTTTTCTATCAATCTACGCAAAAAACACTTTACCTCAAGTAAGCTTGAGGTAGTAGGCTAATTTAACACTGACCTTAAAGGATAAACTCAATGCATTTAGAACACGTAAATTTAGTCGTGACAGATATATCAAAAGCACTTTCATTTTATCAAGCTGCTTTTCCTAATTGGAGGGTGAGGGCCAAGGGTAAAGGTGAATGGTATGGCAAACCTCGTACTTGGTTACATTTTGGCGATGACTATCATTACATTGCATTTAATGATTATGGTGAAGGAAATAACCGAGACTTAACCGGCCATCAGGTGGGACTGGCTCACTTTGCTTATGTTACCGACGATTTAGCAGGAACGATTAAGCGTTTACAACATGCTGGGTTTAGCATTGCTCAGTCTGGAGCAGAACACCCCTATCGCCAGAATGTTTACTTTGTCGATCCAGATGGGTTTGAAATTGAGTTTGTTCAGTACCTAAGTGATATTCCCGCACAGCGAAATAGTTAATATAGAAGTAATTGGCTCGCTAGCATTGTTAACATTTTTATGTAATTTTGTTAAACGCTAGACAAAATGATGATTTCTTCGTAGTGTCCCATCCCAATATGTAACAAAATATGTTGGATCCAAATATGCAAAAAGTTAGTCGAAATTTATCTCGTTTGTCCGCTAGTTTTATGGTTTTAATAGTCAGCTTGCTAGGCGCGTCGGTTCATACGCAGGCGGCTGAGTTGAAAGTGGGGAGCAACCCTGCAGTAAAAGATAAACCGAAAATTGAATCTCCCAGTTCCGCCGCTCGGAAAAAACAACAAGGTTGGGTAGTATTTGATCTTGATATTGACCCAGAGGGCAAGGTATCAAAAGCCCATTTGGTTGAGAGCTTTGGCAATGATGTGTTTGTTGAGGCGGCGACAGATGCGGTAAAGACGTGGCAACACAAGCCCAAAAAATCTAAAGGTCAGCCTGTTGAGCAGTTTGCTACCAATGTGCGAGTTGATTTTAGTAAAGGCGGTAAACGCCCAATCTCATCTGGTTTCGGCGCACGAAAATATAATAAGATTGTAAAGTTGCTCAGCGAAGGCAAACTAGATAACGCTCATAAAGCCCTGAAAAAATTAGATTTTGAAGATCTAGAAAATTATGCAGAAATCAATTTAGCCCTATCGCTTTGGGCTAATTATGCTAAGGCAGCTGGGGATAAAGTCTTGCAGTTAAGTTATTTAGAAAAAATGGCATTAAATGCGAGTCGAGACGAAGAAAAATTTATTTTTTCTTCTCTTCGTGAGCGATTGATTTTGCAATTAGAGCTTAATCATTTGGTAAATGCGAAGCGGACTTTTCGTGAGCTTAAGCGCTTGAAAATTGCCAAGCCTTACTTGCCAGCCTTTGAAAGTGCAGTGGAGCAAGCTGACGTTAAAGCGTTTTCTGCTGAAGACTTAGCGGTGCCGGGCAAAATTATGCATGGCAAAAAATGGCGCCATGCCCCAGCTAGAAAAGCCTTATCGATTACTGACGTTGCAGGCAAAATTGACGCAGTTTCTTTACGATGTAGTAACAAGGTGAAGTCTGTATCTTTGAAAAAGTTAGGCTCAGTCAAAATTCCAAATCACTGGTCTAACTGCTATCTAGATGTTGAAGCCGACCTAGGAACCAGCTTTACTGTTACCGAGAAGTCTTCATAGGTAAGTAAGGGTCAAGTAAGGACGTAAACAAAGACTCAAGCGACTTAGGCGGTGAACGCGTTAATTATTGGTTAATCTGGCAAGCATACGGTCGAAGGCACGGTAATTTAATGCTTCGGCTATATGCTGTTTTTGGATATCTGTGCTTTGGGCTAAATCGGCTATGGTGCGAGACACTTTGAGCACCCTATGATAAGTGCGTAACGATAAACCCAACTTATCGACAGCGTGCTGTAAAAATTGTTGATTGGGCGCTGAGAGTTGACAGTATGTTTGTACGTCTTTGCTGCCCAAATGAGCATTACTTTTGCCTGCTCGTGTTAATTGGATATTGTGTGCAGTGATGACGCGCTGTCTTACCGTTTGGCTATTTTCACCCCTGTGAGAGGCTTGTTCCGAAAACTCATTACTGGCCAGTTTAGGCACATCGACTTGTAAATCGATTCGGTCTAAAAAGGGACCAGAGATGCGGTTTAAATAGCGCAGTATTTGCTCTGAGGAGCAACGGCCGTCGGTTAAGCTACCTGTAGGGCTGGGATTCATGGCGGCAACAAGCTGAAACCTTGCTGGAAATTCGGCTTGGCGAGCCGCTCTAGAAATACTCACACTCCCTGACTCTAAAGGTTCGCGCAGTACATCTAACACCTTTCGGTCAAATTCGGGTAATTCATCTAAAAATAACACGCCATTATGGGCCAAGCTAATTTCTCCCGGGCGAGGAATACTGCCACCACCTACTAATGCTACCGCAGAACTGGTGTGGTGGGGGTGGCGAAATACTCTGTGCTTCCATGTTTGTGGATCAACCGGCTTACCCACGATTGAATGAATCGCCGCTGTGGCGAGTGCTTGCTCGTCGGACATGGGCGGTAAAATAGTAATCAGCCTACTAGCAAGCATGGTTTTTCCTGTGCCTGGAGGGCCAGTAAATAGTGTGTTGTGACCTCCGGCTGCGGCAATTTCTAAGGCACGTTTACCTGATTCTTGACCAACTACGTCTTGTAAGTCTTGACTGTATTCGGGCGTAGTCTGGCTAACCTGCGCCGTATATAAAGGCAGCTGATGTTGCCCACTAATATGATGAAATACTTCAAGCAATTGTTTTGCAGGTAAAATACTGGCTTGTTTAATCAATGAGGCTTCGGCAGCGTTTTCTGTGGGCAACACTATAGTGCGGTTGGCTTTGCTGCTGGCATAGGCAAGCGGCAGTGCCCCCTTGATGGCGCGGATTTCGCCCGACAAGGCAAGTTCACCGGCTAATTCTAACGGGTCGAGCTGCGTTTGGGGGAGCCCGAGGGTGGCGGCAATAATGCCAATGGCAATAGCTAAGTCGAATCGGCCGCCTTCTTTGGGTAAGTCTGCGGGCGCTAGATTGACGGTAATGCGTTTGGCTGGAAATTCGAACCCTGAGTTAAGCAGTGCGCTGCGCACTCTGTCTTTTGCTTCTCGAACCGATGCTTCGGGGAGGCCAACCAAATTAAAGCCGGGTAGGCCATTTGATAAGTGAACCTCCACCGAAATCAAGGGGGCATCGATACCCACACTTGCTCGAGAATAAACAATAGCCAAGGCCACGGCACAACTCCGTTTGCTAAATACTATCTTGTAACCCTAGTTAAACTTACAGATTTTGCTAGAGCGTCTCGACCTTTAGTGTGTATTTTGTGGGGAGTTATGCGGAATTAGTCCAATACGTGCTGTGTTTTAAACAAGCGCTGAGAGCGTAAAACCTGCGTGTATACCGCTAGTCGGCTTCTTATTAATCTGTGTAACCATGAAGTGTTTAGAACAAAAGTCACAGACAAACCCTTGCTATGTATTCGCTATTCGGTTTTCTCGTATTATTCCTGCGTTTTTAGCGATGGGAAATTAATGAATAGCGAAGCAAATTCGACTATGATTAGTAAGTTTTTCGGCGAGAATATCGCGTTACTTTACGGATTTTTCGAACATTCGCACAGGTATAAGACGAGTTTACATATTGTATAACGATCTTGAATGCTTAGCGTCTTAGAATCCCTGTATGATTTAGCCATTGAGGTTAGCAACAACTTGTTTGTTAACATAAAATTTGAATCTTACGATAACCCAATTAAAAGAGTAAATACCATGCCAAAGTTACGATCAGCGACTACGACACAAGGGCGAAATATGGCTGGGGCCAGAGCGCTATGGCGAGCGACCGGAATGACAGACAATGATTTTGGTAAGCCAATCATAGCTGTGTCGAATTCTTTCACCCAATTTGTACCCGGACATGTCCACTTAAAAGACATGGGCCAACTTGTGGCACGTAGCATCGAAGCGGCAGGTGGCGTGGCAAAAGAATTTAATACCATAGCTGTTGACGACGGTATTGCTATGGGCCATAGCGGTATGTTGTATAGCTTACCTTCGCGCGAAATTATTGCCGACTCAGTAGAGTACATGGTAAACGCCCATTGCGCCGATGCCATAGTTTGTATTTCTAACTGTGACAAGATCACCCCAGGCATGTTGATGGCGTCGATGCGTTTGAACATTCCGGTTATTTTTGTCTCTGGTGGGCCAATGGAAGCGGGTAAAACCAAGCTTTCTGACCAAATCATTAAGTTAGACTTGGTCGATGCCATGGTGGCTGGCGTTGATGACAACGTATCTGATGAAGAAAGTGACGAAGTTGAGCGCTCTGCCTGCCCTACTTGTGGTTCTTGTTCGGGCATGTTCACTGCCAACTCAATGAACTGCTTAACTGAGGCTCTGGGTTTGTCTTTACCGGGCAATGGTTCGATGCTGGCCACTCACGCCGACCGTGAAGGCTTGTTTAAACAAGCGGGTACCCAAATCGTAGAATTATGTCGTCGTTATTACCAAGAGAACGACGAGTCTGTATTGCCACGCAGCATTGCCAACTTTGATGCGTTCGAAAACGCTATGTGCCTAGACATTGCTATGGGTGGCTCAACCAATACTATTTTGCACTTATTGGCGGCAGCGGTAGAAGGTGAGATACCCTTTACCCTAAAAGACATTGACCGCTTATCGCGCAAAGTGCCGCACCTTTGTAAGGTTGCACCTTCAACCCCTCAGTATCATATGGAAGATGTGCACAGAGCGGGTGGCGTATTAGGTATTCTTGCTGAATTGAATCGAGCTGGCTTGTTACACCCTGATAGCCCACACGTACTAGGTTCAACAATCGGCGAAGTCATTGCTAAGTGGGACATTACAGATCCTGCTAATTCTCATGCCTTAGAGTTTTATAAGGCCGGTCCTGCGGGTATCCGCACGACAAAAGCCTTCAGCCAAGATTGCCGTTGGCCAACTGCCGATACCGACCGCGAAGGTGGTTGTATCCGTAGTCGAGATAATGCGTTTAGTGAAGAAGGCGGCTTGGCTGTATTGTTCGGTAATATTGCTGAAGCAGGCTGTATTGTTAAAACGGCTGGTGTAGATGAGTCTATCCATAAATTTACTGGCCGTGCACGAATTTTTGAAAGTCAGGACGATGCAGTAGAAGCAATTTTGGGTGATAAAATCGTTGCGGGTGATGTTGTCGTTATTCGCTACGAAGGACCTAAAGGTGGCCCGGGTATGCAAGAGATGCTTTACCCCACTACCTACTTGAAAGCCAAAGGGTTGGGTAAGTCTTGCGCCTTAGTTACCGATGGACGTTTCTCTGGTGGTACATCAGGCTTGTCGATCGGCCACTGTGCCCCAGAAGCTGCGAGTAAAGGCGGTATTGGCTTAGTTGAAGAGGGCGATACTATTATTATCGATATCCCTGCCCGTACATTAAATATCGACATCAGCGATCAAGATTTACAAGCCAGACGCGAAGCAATGGAAGCTAGCCCTAAACCTTGGGCTCCGGCTACTCGCGAGCGTCATGTATCGTTAGCGTTAAAAGCGTATGCATTGCTTGCAACCAGTGCTGACAAAGGTGCGGTACGCGACGCATCTAAATTGGAAGGCTAGATGACGGTTTCTGCTGACGAGTATTTAAAACGCATACTGCTATCGCCCGTTTATGACGTGGCGGTGAACTCTGATTTACAAAAGCTAGATAAGTTGTCAGCTGCATTGGGCAATGAGATCTGGCTTAAGCGAGAAGATCAGCAGCCAGTTAAGTCATTTAAGTTGCGGGGGGCCTATAACAAGCTCTCGCAACTAAGTGATGCACAATTGCAGGCTGGAGTGGTGGCTTCGTCAGCAGGTAACCATGCTCAAGGTGTGGCTTACTCAGCTAAGCGCAAAAAGATTAAAGCCACAATAGTGATGCCAGAAACCGCCCCAGACATAAAGGTTGAGGCGGTGCGCAGCTTAGGTGGCGAGTATGCCAATGTGGTATTGCATGGCACCAGCTTTGATCAAGCGAAAGAAGAAGCGGCTCGCTTGTCTCAGGTTCATGGATACACTATGGTTGCGCCTTTTGACGACCCAGACGTGATTGCCGGTCAAGGCACTATTGCCCGTGAACTATTAGAGCAAAACCCCGACCTTGATACCTTGTTTATTGCGGTAGGCGGTGGTGGTTTAATTGCGGGTATCTCGGTTTTCTTAAAACATCTAAAGCCTGATTTAAAAATTATTGCAGTAGAGTCAGCTGAATCAGCTTGTTTGGCTGCGGCCATGCAGGCAGGCGTACCTGTGCCTTTGAATCATGTGGGTATTTTTGCCGACGGTGTGGCGGTCAAAATTATTGGTGAAGAGCCTTTTAGGTTGTGCAAGCAATATGTTGATGAGGTAATGTCAGTCTCGACTGATGAAATATGTGCCGCCATCAAAGACATATTTGACGATACCCGTGTTATTGCAGAGCCTGCTGGTGCCTTATCTGTTGCGGGAATACGCAAGTATTTGCAAGCAAACCCAGAGCTGAAGGGTCGCAAATTTGGCGGTATTTTATGTGGCGCTAATATCAACTTTCATACTTTGCGCTATGTCTCTGAGCGTTGCGAATTAGGCGAGCAAAAAGAAGCGGTAATGGCGGTTAAAATCCCCGAGCGCAAAGGCGCGTTCAGGGAGTTCTGCGAGAGCCTTGGTGGGAGAGCGATTACTGAGTTTAATTACCGCTACTCAACAGCAGGCGAAGCGCACATTTTTGTCGGCATAAAGCTACGCGAAGGCGAAAAAGAATATGCCCAGTTGGCTGCAGGCTTAACCGATAAAGGCTATCAGTGTTTTAACTTGTCAAACAATGAGATGGCCAAATTACATGTTCGCTATATGGTAGGAGGGCGCCCGCCTTGCTTACTAAACGAAAAGCTGTTTTCGTTTGAGTTTCCTGAACAACCGGGAGCATTGAAAAACTTTTTAGATACCCTAGGTGAAAACTGGAACATTACTCTGTTTCATTATCGAAATCATGGCGCTGCCGAGGGCCTAGTTTTAGCAGGCTTCGATATAAAAGATGAGCACAGGGCTGAGTTTGACCAGCATCTAGCAAAACTTGGCTACCAATACGAAGAACAAACCGATAACCCTGCCTATAAGTTCTTTTTATCTGAGGTTGATGGTCTGTTTGACTAATAGCCCATCATTAGCGCTCTGAATACTTGGTTTTAGAGCGTTTCTCCCTTAGCGCTCGTTTCTGCTTTTTTGTTGTAAATTAATGGGTATAATGGTTACCTCTTTTCGCTACCAATAAAGAGCGCGCTTTGCCTTGCCTTCTGCTTATTCTTATTTTATTTACGTCTGCTTTATCCGCTAAGCCTGTATCCGTTGAAAACTACGCAGCTTTACCACAAAAAAGTATGTTTGCGCTGTCGCCAGATGGTAAGCGAGTTGCGTTTCGTAAGACAAGTCATGACCTAGATGCATTTTATGTAAGCGATTTATCTACGGGTAAGGCTATTGATGCAGTGAATGTCTCTCAAGTGAAACCAGATGGAGTAACGTTTTTAAATAACAATATCTATGCGTTGTTCGCGTCTAAGAATATGCGCCTTTGGGGTTACCGAGGCAGGCATGATGTAAGTGCTGCCTATGCTAGAAATATCCAAGCCAATACTTTGCATCAGTTGTTAGCGCCTGGCTATGGCATACACAGTGGACAATCTGGTTTAGGAAATATTATCGGTGTATCACCAGATGGGAAATATGCTTACATGCCAGCCTTTGAAGCCGAGATAACCTCTAGGTTTAGCTTACATAGAGTACGCATAGACAAAAAAAGGAAACCTAAGGTACATCAAAAAGGTTCGAGTGACAGTATTGATTTTTTCTTAAATGACCAAGGAGAGGTGATTGCTCGCGAGCGATACCATAACCGAAAAAACTTACACGTAGTCGAATCTAAACTGTCTGGGACTTGGACAACAATATTTGAGAAAGAGAGTAAATTCTTAACGCGTTCCTTTTCAGGTGTGACCCCAGATATGCAGCATTTGGTGATGTTGTCCCAACATCAAGATACCAAGCGATGGGCCTACTATACACTCTCATTAATTGATGGCGAAGTGAGTGAGCCCATCTTTACTCATCCTGATAAAGACGTCGAGCAGATAGTTGAGGGCGCAAACGGTCGGGTATACGGCGTCAAGTATTCTGGTTTTACACCCTCGTACGAATTCTTTGATCCTAAACTTAACGCTCGAATTAAAGGCATAGCTAAGGCGTTACCCGGAATGTCGGTTTCGGTTGTTGATTTCACTTCAGACTGGGACAAAATAATTGTGTATGCCGAAGGTGCGGGTAGCTCAGGTATGTTTTTATTATACGAAGGTGGCGGCATTAGTTTGTTGGGGCACGCACGGCCTGATATTCCTCAAAAAAATGTACACTCAGTAGAGCCTTATCAATACCGAGCTAGAGATGGCATGACCATCCCATCACTACTGACCCGTCCCAATGGCCTAGACGTGGTCAACTTGCCTGCGATTATCATGCCCCATGGCGGGCCAGAAAGTTATGACCGTATTGGCTTTAATTACATGGCTCAATACTTTGCCAATCAAGGCTACTTGGTAATCCAGCCGCAATTTAGAGGCTCTGAAGGCTTCGGGGCAAACCATCTATTGGCTGGGCGTGGTGAATGGGGCCGAAAAATGCAAGACGATTTAACAGACGCAGTCCAGCACTTGGTTAAGGAAGGCAAAGTCGATGGCTCCCGAGTATGTATAGTCGGTGCCAGTTATGGTGGCTATGCAGCATTGGCGGGCGCAGCTTTTACGCCCGATTTGTATCAATGCGTAGTATCCATTAATGGTGTATCTGATGTAGACGCCATGTTACGCCAAGAAAAGTGGGATTATGGGCGAGATCACTGGGTGGTATCATACTGGGAAACTGTGATTGCCAAAGGGCAAATAGACAAAGACCATTTGAAAGACATTTCGCCAATTAATCATGCCAAGCATGTTAAGGCTCCAGTGCTGTTAGTTCATGGGGAGCAAGATTTAGTTGTCCCTATCAGTCAATCGAAAAAAATGTATAGCGCCCTAAAAAAGCAAGATAAGCAGGTGACGTTTCTCACTCTCGACAAAGGCGATCATGGTTTGAGTAAAAAGGAGAATCGCATGCGCGCTATGCTAGCGATAGATAAATTTATTAAAAAGCATATTTAAAGCTTGTTTATCTTAGCTATTTTTTTGTTCTAACTACATGACTTTTGAGCTGGGGCGCTGAATTGAAGGCCTACTACTGAGTTACTTTCAGTTGGGTTAACTAGAGCATTAATGTTGGGAAGGGTGTGTCGCCGATTGAATAATGTTCAGTGCAGATGTGTCAATATTATTTACAATTTTCCGGGTCCTAAATTAACCAAATGTAAATTATTTAACCAATTCATTAACTTATATTACTTGGCTTGATTTTTGCTTCTCTTCTCTGAATTTTATAAAAATTAAGGACTTAGTTATGCTCAAGCGTAGTTTGCTTGCCCTCAGTTTCATCGCAACCACTTCCATTTCTCACGCGTCAGTTATCAATGGTGATTTTCAAACTTGTGATGCTACAGGTTGGCAAACCGATAGCGCGACATTGGGTAACCCTGGCTACGATACGGATTTTGCTGTGGTAGATGATGGAACTGGCAATTGTGCTTTCCAAGTCGGTATTGATTTAGCGACTACTCAAGAGTTTATTGCTAATACTTTGTTCACCGATATTGATTTGTCTGTCTCGGACGGCTTCGGTTTAAATTTGTCTTTTGATTGGCAGTTTGAAGGTGAAGAAGCCGGTGAGCCATTGGATGGACGCGATAATTGGTTTGCTGCGTTTGGTGATGGTACCGGCGACTTATTTGACGCAAATGGCCAGCTAGGTAGCTTGTTTGGTACAACAGAATATGGCAGCGGTACTTTTTCAGCTGACCTTGCTCCTGCTTTATTTAATACCTCAGGTTGGACGCTAGAGTTTCAGTTGCTTGCGGGATTTGATGTTAATTTTCTTGGCTCTCAATTATCGATTGACAACGTTAACCTGACTCAATTTGAATTAGACGACAATACTATTGCTGTGTCGGCTCCCTCTTTGTTGGGGATATTTGGAATAGGCTTATTCGGCCTAGGAGCGACGTTAAGGCGAAAGGCTCGCTAGTTAAATTACCACAAGGGCAGTAAATAATGTTGCCCTCTTTTATACTCTCCTTCAACTTTCTATTAATTCTAGAAAAGCTTCAATGTAATGGAATTTTTTTCTAACAGGACAAAGTTTATGCGATTTATAGCGTGCCTATTAATTACTCTGTTAAGCGCCTCAGCTAGTAGCTTAGCGTTAGCTGATTGGGTTGATTATTCAAGTAATGTTGAGCTCAAACATTCCACACCTAAATTTAATCGAGCGACTCGCCAATATGATGTGGTTGTGTCAATTACTAATACCTCAGAGCAGGTCATTGCCGGCAATCAGCGCTTACTGGTTAGCCGCCCTTCTCTACCTTTATTATCTGAAGACGGGCAAACTGAGAGTGGTACGCCTTTTGTTAGCTTGGCTCCAGAGCAGTTAGCGCCAAGCCAAACGATTCAAGTAAGTTTAAGCTTTGCGTTGCGACGGGCACGTTTAACTTTTAGCTCCAGTTTTGAAGTTGAGCCAGCAGCGTCACTCGAGTTTACTTCTGATAGTAGTGTGGAAGTAGCAGAAAACGCTAGCGGTCAGATATATCGCCCAAGCGCGGAAGGTCAAGACGTAAGTTTTGCGCTAGCAGCCGAGTTTGATAGCGATGCTTTCAATTACGTAAGTGAAACAAATGCGCTGAGTTTTGCTGCTTTACCTGATTTTGAATCGCCTGCAGATAGCGATAAAGACAATGTCTACACTGTTAAATTCATTGCTACAGACGGCCAAGGCAATAAAGCTGAGCAGGTAGTGACGGTAACAGTTACAGATGAATCTCAGTTGGAAGGCGTGATCTCATTTCCAACAGATGGCGGTGATTTTGGTGGAGGGGTGGCTGAAACTTTAGTGACTGGCTATTTAATCGATCATGAGGATGGGCAGGTATTGACTAGCGATGTTTCTGAGTTGAAAGTTAATGGTTTGGCAGCAAGCATAGCGACAGACAGCCCTTCAACTTGGCAAGCCCTTATCCCAGTTAATCTTGAAGCACCAACAGATATTGTTTTGTCATTTAAAGACCGTATAGGTAATCTGCAAACGAATGCAATCGAAATACAAAATAACGTTTTGTCGCGTTTCACAACGCCAGTAGAAATCGAGTTAAGCCCCGTAGATAATCAAGCGTTGATATTAGATTTTAGTGGTAAGGCTTTGTTTTCTCTTGGGCTCGAAACTGGAAATCTAGGAATTGTATCTGGCAAACAAGTAGGTTCAGGTATTAATTTTGTTAGCCCTCAAAGTATAAGTTTGACTGACCAAGGTGCGGTAATTTCAGACTCTGGTCTAGATGCTTTAGTCGCTTTGAATTTGACTACAGGAGCGCGTGAAGTTAAGTCTTTCTCAGATTTGAATTCCGGACCTCGCCTTCGTTCTCCCTCAGAAGTGTTATTTGATCCCACTGACTCAAGTACCTATGTGGCGGATGGTTTTTTGCGCGCTATCTTAAAAATAGACTCTGATGGTAATAGCACGACAATTGCTGGACGAGACAGCTTTGTCGATCCGGTTAGCGGGAGAACTCGCTTTACTGGGATGATTGGAGATATAGATGTAGGAAGGATTCAAGCAATGGCCTTAGACTCCGAAAATAATCGGCTTCTTATTTCCAACTTCAACACAGGTCAGTTGATTTATGTTGATATACTAAGCGGTAATTCGGAAGTGTTATGGGAGCCAAGCCTATCTCTCGACTCTCCTTCCGATGAGATTCAGTTAATTCGTCCCAGAAGCTTTGCATTTGATAAGTTAAACAATCGCATTATTTTGCTGGATGCTGAGTTAAATGCGTTGTTGGCCTTAGATTTAGCGACAGGTGCTCCTGCCATTTTGTTTGATGGAGATAGGGAGTCTGGGATTACTTTCGAGGGAGCATCTGATTTTGTGTGGGATCAAGCGAACAACCAAGTTTTGGTAACAGATGCCGTTTTGGATAACGTTATTATTGTTGATCTCGAAACTGGTCGAGCCCGATTAGCCATTACACAAGATACTGCAGGAGCGCGTGATTTATTTGAAAATCCAAGAGATGCTATTCTCGACAAGCCAAACAACCGATTATTGGTTCTTCAAGGTACCAATGGCAGTGTCGTCAGTATCAGGTTAGATAACGGTGCTATCCAAGTTCTTTCTGGTGCTGGCATAGGGACCGGTGCTCGACTCAATTCTCCTGAGTCTATGGTTTATGATGCAGATAATAATCGCCTGATAGTGTTAGATGCCATGGAAGATAGTTTGGTTGCCATTAATTTGGCTACGGGTAATCGAATGCTGTTAGCTGAAAATATAGAAGATAGGTCTTTGCCGAACCTATCTAGAGGCCTTGCGGTAGATTTTGCATTAAATCTTGCGTTTGTATTTTCCTCAAGCGACCGAGGATTGGTACTCGCGATTAACCTCATTACAGGAGATAGGAGAGTGATATCTAGCACAGAGGTGGGTAGCGGAGCCACTATACGCTCTATTAGACAGGTCATCTTGGATAAAGCAAAGCCAAGGTTATTGACTACGAGCTCGGGTGCTGACTATGTTATTGCAATTGACCCAACAACTGGTGAAAGGACGCTAATTTCCGCTAGAGATATAGGGAGCGGTCCAGAAATTACTGTTGCTTGGGGGATTGCTTTGGATGCGCTGAATAACCGTGTATTTGTGACGGATATCGAACGTGACGCGTTGTTTTCGGTAGATTTGACCACAGGAGATCGGACAATTATCTCAGACGTTAACACTGGTGTTGGTATCGATTTTAGTTTCCCACGGGATGTTGAATTTGACGTCGAAAATAATATTGCTTACGTTACTGATAGCACACTGGATGCTATTATCGCTGTTAATTTGGAGACAGGCGATCGTGTGCTTTATGCTGATTAAGTGAGCAACTGTTTAGCTTAAATAAGGAAAACGCTCTAACTGCGATAGTTGGAGCGTTTTTTTATGTGTACTCAGCAGGCTTGCCCGTTTTTGGATCTATTTTATCTAATGACGGCCCTTGGTAGCTGTTGTTGAGTAACTCCACCACCGCTTGTCCGTATTGTTCAAACCAAAAGGTACCCAATTCTTTGAGCTTTTTGATATTGGTGGGGCTGATATCGTCCATGGCATCGTCTGGTGGTGTATCAAATCCAGGTTGTTCACGCATTTCTGCATTGACCCGAATGTATGAGCCTACAGGGCTGATGGTGATAGCTTGATAAGCGACCACTTGTTCGTCGGATAGCAAGTTGATGATTTGGCCTTTTACCATCCACTGCATAGCGCCCCATTTTTGTGATTCTGGGCCGTTAATTTTACGGGTGAGTGTGCCAGTGCCAATAGACAAGACTCTTTTGGCTTCTGACGGCCATAACCGACAGGCTTCTGCGTATGCACACATGGTTGGATTGTTTGCCACTACGCCACCGTCTATCAGCCAATGCTGATTTTGGCTGGGAGGCAATTTAGTGGCTGTGGTCGGGAAATAGGTAGGGGCTGCACTTGAAGCATCTGCTACTTGATAAGCAAGTAGTTTACGATACTTAGACTTGGTCGATTTGAGTACATAGGGCCTGCGTTTTTCGATACCGTAGGTTACGGCCAATACATGCTTGCCCTCTGGCGTATCTGCTAACTTGGCCAGCCCTAGTTTTTCTTTAAATACTGTGGTTTTACCCGAGGCTTGATATTTGGGGGCGTTTATCCCATCTATTTCAAACCAACCCTTATTTTCTGTGAAAATCTTTTTGGCGTTGCTGTGGTTATAAAGTTGGTTAATGTCATCCATCGACATATCCGTGGTGGCAAGTGCTAAAGCGATAATGCTGCCAGTACTGGTCCCTGCATATAGGTCGCAACAATCGCGAATAGATTTCTGATATTGGGCCTGTAAACTTTGCTCTACAAGTGCTAGAAATTGAGTGGTTGCTGCACCGCGGATCCCGCCACCGTCCAGAGATAAAATAAGTTTAGACATAACACTTCCTTTTGTTCGTTAAGTGAAAAAATAGCAAGTTGCCTAAATAATACGCTAGTTGAGCGAAAAATGTACAGGCCGTGCTTGTTGATATTAAAAGGCCCTAAATCCGAGCTTTGGGGCTAACGGGTTCGATAGTAGAGTTTTTCTTATTCTATGCTCATGCTTTAGTGAGGCGTTGCACTATCTCTGGGGCAATTAACTCCGTCAGCACTGAGAGTAGCTTTTGGCTGTTTTCGGTGGCATGTAGCATCTTGTGTTGGTCAAGTCGGATGATTTGACCTGTTATCAGGCCATTCACGCAACTTGCGAGCACGTTTTTATCGAAAAACTCGGGGGAGCCAAGGCCGTGCAGAATGGAAAGGCGTTCTGCAAAATGGCGACTTTTTTGCTGTAAATCAGCTTGGCTGATAGGTTGATGGCAGTTAATCACTTGTAACACTACGGCATAGCGATTGAGCGTATCTTGAATACTCTGGTTTAAAATCATTGCAGCGCTAAAGGTTGTGCTAATCGGCTTGGCTAGACTGAGCTGTTGCTGGTGTTGGGTGATGAGTCCAATATCTAGCATGCCTGATACAAGCCGACGCAAGTGTTGTTTACCTTGTTCTGTATTCATGTAAATAAACAATTCGGTTTTTAGCAGATTAAAAAATGGTGAGGCGGTATTGAGTAACTCTGTTTCTGTGAGTTGTTTGCGTGACGCGATTATGGTGATCAACAAGCTTGGTAACACGAACAAATGTTGAATATTGTTTCGGTAATAGGTTAGCGGAATAACGGTATCGGGCTTGATGGAGACAATTTGTCCATAGTTGTCTTTGTGTAGCTGTAGTTTGTTTAATTTTAGGGTCGCCGCCAGTATCTGCTTTCCATTTTGTTTGGAGGCAACCATTTGCGGACTAAAGGGCACTTGCCTAAGTAGGGCGTTGAGGCAGTCTATACTTTGCTCTAGTTCAGAGGTGCTCATTGCGTGCCTTGGTGTGGCGAGTAAACAAGTGGCAACCATTGACATATTACTGATAGCTGCCGCTTGGTTAATTCTGCTCATGACGTCAGTGGCTAAGTGATTGACAACCGAATTAAGCCACTCGGGTTTGGCACTTTTGTATTTGTCGTCTCGCCAGTTTGTTTGGTGTTCATCTAAATAGTTGGTCAGGTTAATGGGTTGGCCAAAGCTGAGATGGCCTATGCCATAGTTTTTTAACTTTTTGAGTGCCCCAAACACTTGCCAAAATGACTCTTTTTTCTTGCTCGCTCCCTTCAGCTCTTTCAAATAGCTGCCTACTTCCATAACGTGATCGTAACCAATATACACAGGCACTATGCTAACTGGGCGATTAATGCCTTTGAGTATGCCTTGTAATGTCATGGCAAACATACCGGTTTTAGGGGGAAGTAGACGTCCAGTGCGGCTACGACCTCCTTCAGGGAAGAACTTGACTGAGTAGCCTTTGTTAAACAGTAATTCTAAATACTCTCGAAACACAGCTGTATATAGGGGTTGGCCGGCAAACGTTCGGCGAATGTAAAAAGCGCCAGCTTTACGCAATAATCCACCTGCGGGCCAAAAGTTCAAATTAATACCAGCGGCAATATGTGGTGTGACTAGGCCTTGATGGTAGATCACATAAGTGAGCAGTAGGTAATCCATATGACTGCGGTGACACGGCACATAGATGATTTCGTGTCCTTTTTGCGCTAATTCTCGCACGCCAGCTGCATGATGTACTTCAATGCCATTGTAGATTTTATTCCAGACTTTAGTCAGTAGTTTGTCCCCTACTCTGACCAAACCCTCGCGATAATCTGCGGCAATTTCATCTAAATAGCTTTGCGCTTTAGCCTTTGCTTGTTGATGGCTGACTTGTGCGCTTTTGGCTTCGTTCGATATGGCTAAAGCCACACTTTGGGAGCCCATTATGCTGTTATTCAGCTGTTGTTTGTCGAGTAAATTGGGGCCTTTAATAGTTTGCACTTTTCTAAAAAAGTGGGTGCCGGCGACACGAATGAGTTTTTGAGCAATTTGTTGATCTGAGCCGGGTAGTTGGCTCATTTTTTTAGACGATACTGCCTGACTAAAGCAAACAAAGTTATTTCTCCCCAAAAACAGTACGATAAAAAATTTGCGTAACCAGCTAGGCGACATGGAGTTAGCAATAATATCTGACCATCCAGAATAGCTTTTGTCGGGTGCTCTGCCCCACAAAATGGTGACCGGCACGATTTGAATGTCGAGATTTGGATTTGTTCTGTGTAATTGAAACAGCGCGGTTGCAGTGGTTTTAATATCTGTATGAAGCGCTTTTTTCGTAAATAGCGAGTTAGGATTACGCAAGCACATGTTGCGTGACAGTTCAGTGTCATCCACTTGCATTATGCTGGTGGATGAAGGCAAACCAAGGGATTTGGCGCATTTGTTTAATGCCAGCAAATCGGTAATCGAACGCGTCTTTAACAAGTATATGATTGGCTGGTTTTTGTCTATCCCTAACTCCTGTTCAAACTCAACGGGTATGCAGCTAGGTTTAATCAACCATCTGGCAGGAATAATTATCAAAATGTAGAAGAGTTTATCTAACCAATGCATGAGGCTTCTTTGTTAAGCTGAGAGTGAGGAACAATTGAAGCATGAAGAATATCACAGGCTATTTTTTTTTGATAAAAGTGTGTGCTTTTTCAGCAAATCGTTGCTTTCGGGCAATATTTATATACCATTGTTACGCTAGTACATATTGTAGTTTTTGGAGCTGTCGTTATGAAACGGATTTTTATCGCTGTCGTTATTGTTCTTTGTTCGGTTGTTCTATGGCCTTCTGTTTCGTTTGATATAGCACCAAAAAACGTACTTGACCTTGGTGATTCTCAACCCAAAAATCAAATTCCTGCAGCAACTCCCATCCTTGCTGTAGCCTCTCAAGCTCCAGTAAAATCAAATTCCGTTAAAAACAGTTCAAACGACAAATATGTGCCCGATCAACTCTTGATTATGTTTCAACAAGGGATCGAATTAACGGATGTTCCAAAGATATTAAACAACTTTGAATATGAGTCGATTAAACGTATTTCAAAATTTGGTCATACTTTTTTAATCACTTTACCCAAGAGTTCTTCGGTTTCTTTAGCCCAAAAAAAATTGTCTTCTTATCCTGAGGTTTTAAGCGCAGAACCAAACATTATTTATACTACTCAATTGACACCAAATGACCCTGATTATCCCTTACTTTGGGGGTTAAATAATACCGGACAATCCGGTGGCTTGGCCAATGTAGATGTTGATGCACCCCAAGCTTGGGAACGCTTTACAGGTAGCAGGAATATAGTGGTTGCCGTAATTGATACTGGGGTCGATTATACTCACCAAGATTTGGTCAGTAATATGTGGGTTAATCCACTAGAAATTGCCAACAATGGTATAGATGATGATGGTAATGGATACATTGACGACATTCATGGTATCGATTCTGTAAATGATGACTCAGACCCGATGGATGACCATTATCACGGCACCCACGTAGCCGGAACTATTGGTGCTGAGGGTAATAATGGTATTGGTGTTGCTGGAGTAAATTGGGATATCAGCATTATTAGTTGTAAGTTCTTAAACTCGAGGGGGGCGGGTAACACCAGCGATGCAATAGAATGTTTGGATTATCTGTATGATTTAAAAGTGAATTATGGCGTAAATTTGGTACTCAGTAACAACTCTTGGGGGGGAGGAGGATTTTCCTCTGCGTTACAGCAGGCTATAGCGCGTCATAATCAAGCTAACATCATTTTTGTTGCAGCAGCGGGAAATGATAGTAACGATAACGACGCCTCACCAGCATATCCAGCGAGTTATGAAGAGGAAAATATTGTTTCGGTTGCGGCCATTGATGAACACGGAGATACAGCAAATTTTACCAACTATGGTTCAACATCTGTAGACATTGGTGCGCCTGGGGTAGATATCCGTAGTACGATTCCAGGCGACAGCTATGATTCTTTGAGTGGCACGTCTATGGCCGCTCCTCACGTTGCTGGAATGCTCGCATTGATTCAAGGGGATCAACCAACCTTAAATATTACTGAAGTCATTTCTAAGCTATACGAAGACGCAGAATCTTTAGCGTCGCTAGAAGGCATTACTGTGACCGGAAAGCAAGCTAAACTAGACTTATTTGGAGTTGATTCTGATAGTGATGGCATGCCTGATTATTGGGAGTTGCAGTTTAACCTTGATCCCACAGACTCTGGCGACGCTAATTTGGACCTAGATATTGATGGCCTGAGTAATTTAGAAGAGTATTTAAATCGCACGAGCCCAGATCTTTCTGATACAGATGGCGATGGCCTAGACGACGATTCAGAGGTGAATGAGCATGGGACAGACCCAATTGTTCAAGATTCTGATCAGGATGGGCTAACGGATGGTAATGAAATTAATCTCCATGGTTCAGATCCCAATCAAGCAGACAGCGACCAGGACGGTTTAAATGATGGCATTGAAGTAAATACACATCTAACGGATCCTAATTTGTTAGATACTGACTCCGATGGTTTGGGTGATGGCTTTGAGGTTTTGTATGATTTTTTACCTTTAGTCAATAATGGTGAGCAATTATTGGATGGCGATTCAGATGGTTTGACCAATTTAGAGGAATATTTGGCTGGGACTAATCCTAGCCTTTCCGACTCTGATGCTGATGGTTTGACGGATTTTGAAGAATTAACCATTTATCTTACAAATCCAAATTTAGCTGATTCAGATGATGATGGATTGGGCGATGAAGTCGAGGTGAGTCTTCATTTAACTGACCCAAATTCAAGGGATACAGACACAGACTTAATGCCCGATGGCTTTGAAGTCACTGTTGGACTTGACCCTCTGGTTAATGATGGTGCTGAGGATAATGATGCTGATGGGCGGAGTAATTATCAAGAGTACTTAGACGGAACCAACCCTTTTGCCACTGAAGTGTTGGACCTTGAGCCAAATGATTCTTTTGAGCAAGCTCAAAATATAGATGGCTTCTTCAATCTTTCTTACTCGGTAGATATAGGTAATTCGAATAGCAATACTTCAGAAACCCTCCCCCACGTTACTATCCTCGGTGGAGGGGATGGTTCATACGACTATTTCTCATTTACTGTAACCAATGCTCAGTCGAATGCAATTTTTGATATCGACTACGGGTTTACTAACGATTCGTTAACCTCTATGGATTCGGATTTAACGTTATACGATCCTAGTGGTAACGAGATCTTATACTCAGATGATTCGGTCGTATCAGAGGGCGGCGGCGGTAGCTCGAGTGGTTTAGATTCATTTTTTGAATATGAATTTTCGCAACCCGGCACTTATGTGTTACGAGTGTCACGATTCTCAAGAAACGAAGTTCGTGAAAACGAAAGTTATACCTTGCATATTTCACTTGAGACTCCTTTAGCCGATACCGATGGCGATGGTATGCCGGATTTTTGGGAAAATACGTATGGCTTAGATCCAAATGATGCGGCTGATGCATTATTCGATTTAGATGCTGATGGGCTGACCAATGTTGAGGAATTTTCCAACGATGCAAACCCTACGCTAGATGATACTGATTCCGATGGCTTGTCTGATTTGGAAGAAGTAGTTACATATTCTACATCACCAAGCCGTTCTGACTCAGATGATGATGGGTTGACTGATGCTGAAGAGGTAACTCTTCACAATACCAATCCAAATCTAGCTGATTCAGATGATGATGGGCTCAATGATGAAATCGAAGTTAATGTCCATTCAACTAATCCAAATTTGAATGATACAGATCTGGATTTAATACCTGATGGTTTTGAGGTGGATACTGGGCTTGACCCTCTGATTGACGATAGTGCCCTAGACAGCGATGCTGACGGGCGAAGTAACTATCAAGAGTACCTAGATGGTACCAATCCTTTTTTCATCGAAGTGTTGGAGCTTGAACCGAACAATTCTTTTGAGCAGGCGCAAAATATTGATAACTTCTTTAGTCTCTTTTACTCAGTAGATATAGGTAATTCAGAAGAAAATACCTCAGAAGTTATTCCTCACGCTACTATTTTAGGAACGGGAAATGGTTCCTATGACTATTTTCGTTTTACTGTTAGTTCTGCTCCGTCAATTGCTTTTTTCGACATAGATTATGGAATCACCAATGATCAGTTAACATCTATGGATTCTGATTTAACTTTGTACGATGCAGACGGCAATGAGATTTTTTATTCTGATGATTCTGAAATAACAAGTGGTGAGGCGGGAAGTACGAGTAGGCTAGATTCATTTTTTGAGTACGAATTTACTCGAGTTGGCGTTTATGTTTTGCGAGTTTCGCAATTTTCTAGAGCAGAGATCTCTGAAAATAAAAGTTATAGGCTCCACGTATCCTTAGAGGCTCCGATTTTAGATACTGATAACGATGGAATGCACGATGAGTGGGAAACTCTGTTCGGTCTCGACCCTTTTGACCCCTCTGATGCAGTGAATGATTTAGACAGTGATGGGTTAACTAACTTAGATGAATTTCAATTAGGAACTGAGCCGAATAATACTGATACTGATACTGATGGTGATGGTTTGCTTGATGGCGATGAAGTTAATAGATACCAGACCAATCCGCAGTTAGGTGACTCTGATGGAGATTTATTGTTAGATGGTCTTGAAGTCGAATTGCTTAGTAATCCACTGAGCTCTGATTCTGATAACGACGGATTGCTCGACCACTATGAATATTCATTCGGTACAGACATTAATGTTGATGATGCGGGCAACGATTTAGACAGTGATGGGTTAACTAATTTAGAGGAATTTCAGTTAGGAACTGAGCCGAATAATACTGATACTGATAGTGATGGTTTACTTGATGGCGATGAAGTTAACAGACACCAGACCAATCCGCAGTTAGGTGACTCTGATGGTGACCGATTGTTAGATGGCCTTGAAGTCGAACTGCTCAGTAATCCACTGAGCTCTGATTCTGATAACGACGGGTTGCTCGACCACTATGAGTACACATTCGGCACTAATATCAATCTTGCCGATGCTGATGCTGATCTAGACAATGATGGGTTCAATAATTTAAGGGAGTCTGAACTCTATACTCCAGCTAATTTTGCAAATTTGACTGATATTGAACCTAACAACGCCTTTGCACAAGCGCAAAATATCGATGGTTTATTCACGGATTTATATTCACCCAATGTCGGAAACCGTTCTGAGAACACTTCGCAAACGATACCATACGCAAGTATTTTAGGTACGGGAGATAACACGCACGATTACTATTCTTTTACCTTAGATGCTGCTGCAGAGGTCGTCATTGATATTGACTTTGGTATTAACACTATATCGACTGGTTTTGATTCCTTTGTTCGCTTGTATAATAGTTCTGAAACTCTCATTAGCCAAAACGATGACTCGGGTATCTCTTTCGGACAATTAGGGAGTATTTCTGCGCTAGATTCATTCCTAACTTTTAACTTAACCGAACCTGGCATCTACTATGTTAAGGTAAGTCGGTGGTATGACTCAGTTATTCCAAGAGAAAGCTTTTATCAACTCAATATTTCTGTTCCCGGCGCAATCATTCTAGATCGAGACCAAGATGGCATGCCGGATGATTACGAGGCGCTGAATAGCTTAAACGCTGCTTCTGCGGCAGATGCTTTCGTTGACTCCGATGGAGATGGTTTAACTAACCTTCAAGAGTTTAATTTGGGCTCATTAGCTAATAATTCGGATACGGATGGTGATGGTGTGCTTGATAGTGAAGACTCGGCTCCCACTGATGCGGCGGTAGGAGAAAATTTAGCGCCTGTTATTGAGCTTTTAGCACCCATTATGGTCGAGGCAAGCGGGGAGACGACTGATATCGCTTTAGTGGCTCCAACAGTAAGTGACAATAATTTAGTCGGCTTCAACGTCAACTCCAACTATTCAGGTCCTTTAACAGTGGGAGAACATGTTGTAGTTTGGACTGCAATTGATCATGCAGGTAATAGCTCTTCGCGGGAACAAATTATTCATGTAGTCGATACAACGCCCCCATCGTTCGACCATTTTTCTAATATTGACCTCTTTGCTCCTCTTGGGTTTGTCAATTTGTTAGATACTCTTCCAGAGTTCGCAGTAGATACGGTAGATGGTCTAGTCGCCTTTTCCTCAGAAACTGAGACATTAGTACAATCAGGCTCGCATTCTTTCGTCGTTAGCGCAATTGACTCCTCAGGTAATGTTGCTATTAAGACGATTTACGCTGCCGTATATCCTCATATTGAGTTGCCTAATTCTGTGTTGGCTGAAGCGGGAAGTGAAGTTGAGATCTTGGTTGATTTGAAGGGTAATGCTGTAGAATATCCAATCGAGTTTGACTACGAAATATCTAGTAGAATAGGTACAAGCTATCATACATCCTCTATTGAAAATGGTGCGTCAACTAAGCTTGCTATTCCTATCTCTGCAGATTTTCAAGAATCAGAGGTCATTGAGGTTAGGCTTGTTAGTTCTGATAAAGCGGTTGTATCTGAGGGTTCAAGTCAGGTCAGTATAGCTATTACCAGTCAAAATATTATGCCTTCATTATTCGTCGAAACATATCAACAAGGGCGATTGGTCTCCTCAATAGACAAGACTCTCGGGAATGTAAGTTTCAAGGTTCATGCTTCTGACGCTAACCCGCAGGATATACTTGAATTGATCCAAGCCTATACAATACCTAGTGTAGATGATTTGAATTTAGATGACGATCCCTTTACTTTTGAGATTGATCCCTCAGTTCTCAACGAGCGTGTTGAATTTTACACTGAGGTAGCTGAGGCAAATACTGATCAAAGGTATAGTGTCTCAAGTTCACTTCAATTTTTGGTTGCAAACAGTCCGTTGTCACTTGGCGAAGGAGACACTGATGGGGATGGCATAAGTGACTTAGATGAAGGCGTTTTTGATGACGATTTCGATGGTATCCCCAATTATTTAGATAACAGTGAAAGCCATACATCACTGCCGATTCAAGGTTCGGATTTAAGTATAGAAGTGCCGTCAGGACTAAATCTGCAACTAGGTAGCCTATCTAGAGTAATTAAAGGATTCGGAGCGGAAAATACCACTTTGACTGTGGAAGATATTGCTACCTATGCGTCGAACGAAGGAGTGGATGGCATAGATGAGCATTATGCAGGCATCTCTAATCCGTTTAACTTTGTGATTCGAGGGTTGCAAGTACCAGGTGAGTCAGCTTTAGTTGTTATACCCTTACCCAATAATGAACGTATTACAAGTAATGTAGAATTACGTAAATACATGCCTCGTATTGGGTGGCAAGCTTTTGTCGAAGACGATAAAAATGCAATCTATTCGGCTCGTCTAAATGATCAATTGATATGTCCACGCCCGAGTGTAGACAACTACCAAAGCTCATTAGAGGCCGGCGCTGCGTGTTTAATGTTATTCATCGAAGATGGTGGTCCGAACGATGCAGATGGCTTGGTTAATGGTCAAATAGAGGATCCAGCGGTATTAACGACCTTTAGAAATTCAGAGCCTAATGTAAGCTTGGTAAGTGCTCAGTCTGTTGTTCAGGGACAAAGCTTTGTATTAGATGCCAGTGCTAGTAATGACTTGGACGGCGATACACTAACTTATAGTTGGCGACAATTATCGGGGCCAGCTGTTAGCGTTGCAGACCGAATTTCAAACCGTTTAACTCTAATTGCTCCCTCTGTGCAAGCCGAGTCTATAATAAGTTTTGAGGTGACTGTAGATGATGGCTACGTCTCTAAGACCGCACAAGTTGAGTTATCTGTTACTCGTAACCTGGCTCCTTCACCCTCGCAAAATACGACAGACTCTGGTGGCGGAGCTACATCTACCTGGGCGTTGTTATGTTTAGTGCTTATCGGTTATCTCAGGTTAAGCTACTTCTCAACAGCTAGAATGCCACGAAAACCCTAGTTAGCTTTTTGAATAAGGAAGTAGCATGCTGATATTTTCTTATTCTTTTCTTATCAATGCGCTCAGGTAGCTCATGTATTTTGGACTTTTTTTTAATACTGTACTTCCAATAATATTTTTTTATTCAGATTCTTTTTAAGATTTGAGCCGTGCGCTGGCAATTTAGGATAAACATAGTTGGAGAATTCAGGATAACTGTATATACTCACACTAACTGTATAGAAAAACAGGCTGGTTATGCGTCCACTAACTGCTCGACAAGAAGAAGTACTTCAACTTATTAAAGATACTATGCAAGAGACGGGTATGCCCCCGACTCGTGCTGAAATCGCCCGGCATTTGGGTTTTAAATCTGCAAACGCTGCCGAAGAGCATTTAAAAGCTCTGGCACGTAAGGGGGTAATTGAAATTTTACCTGGTACCTCTCGAGGTATTCGTTTAAATACGCCATTAGAAGATCAATTAGAGGAGCAAGGTTTGCCTCTGATTGGGCGAGTAGCAGCTGGCGAGCCTATTTTGGCTCAAGAGCATGTAGAGGGTCATTACCAAGTTGATCCTAGCTTGTTTAAACCCAGTGCTGATTTTTTACTTAGGGTAAACGGCATGAGCATGAAGGACATCGGGATTTTAGATGGCGATTTATTAGCGGTTCATCGCACGAGTGACGTACACAATGGCCAGGTTGTGGTGGCTCGTGTTGACGAAGACGTTACAGTTAAACGCCTTGAGAAAAAAGGCAGGCAAGTTTTGTTGCATGCTGAAAATCCCGATTTCGAGCCTATAAAAGTCGATTTAGCCAACCAGCCTTTCGCGATAGAAGGGATCGCGGTAGGCGTGATACGTAATGCTGATTGGATGTAGATAGCGCTACCATGCTTAATCTTGGTTTTCACTGTTAAGCCTGAGAGTTATTGATTTTTTTAACCCTATATTTTTAATCGTCAGTACGACACCCGTTATCCAGATCTCAACCTGATGAGCTTTACAATAAACGCAGCATTTTGTGCTGCGTTTTCAATTTTTCTTTTCGTCTACTTTAGCTCAGAACCTATTTTTTTCTGCTTTTACCTTCCTCTAGCGACCCTTAAATGATGATTTTCTTATCTTAGGATTTTCATTTTGACCTGCACTTTTTATGTGGTGGTAAACCAGCGCGTATTTTGGTGAATCGGCATTAATCGCCAAATTTATTAAATTTCTGTTTAAAAAATAATCAATTGATTGTAATTTAAACAAAAAGACTAGACGTGTTGATAAATAAGGCGTAATTCTTACACCTAAGTTAATTTGTTGTTAACAGTATTGGATGTTTGTTGGTAACAAATCGCACACGTTTTGACTTGGAAATAATAAAAAGCACGAATCACATAGAGGTGTAAAGTGAAAAGAGTCCTGTCCAAAATCAGTCTCATCAGCTGTATGAGTTTTGCACATTCGGTTGCAGCAGATACTAAGCAGTTAGTCGATCAATACCAGCTCAACCTCACCAAAGGCGTTACTGATATTAGCGCCGAGGTTTATGATTTACATATGTTGATGTTTATTATCTGCATTGTCATTGGAGCGGGTGTTTTCATTGCCATGTTTATTTCTATTTATTTTCATAGGAAATCGCGAGGTGCAAAGCCTGCTAGCTTTCATGAAAATGTCAAAGTAGAAATAGCTTGGACCGTCATCCCTTTTCTTATTTTGATTGGTATGGCTTATCCAGCAGCTAACCTATTGTATGACATGGAAGATGCCAGCCAACCAGATGTGACTGTGCTGGTAACTGGCTCTCAGTGGAAGTGGCATTACAAGTATATGGATAATGATATTGAGTTCTTTTCCAAGTTGGCTACTCAGCCAGAACAAATTCAAGGCAAGTTTGATAAAGGTATTAATTATTTACTCGAAGTAGATCGCCCATTAGTCATTCCTACGGGTAAAAAAGTGCGTTTTTTGATTACTTCGGATGATGTTATTCATGCTTGGTGGGTTCCAGATTTTGCGGTCAAACAAGATGCTAATCCCGGCTTTATTAATGATGCTTGGACCAAAGTCGACCAGCCGGGCATCTATCGTGGCCAATGTGCCGAATTGTGCGGTAAAGATCACGGGTTTATGCCAGTAGTGGTTATTGCTAAAAGCCCTGAGGATTATGCCCAGTGGCTAGAAAAAGAAGAAACCTTGCAGCGCCTAGCCAAACAAGAAGAGCAGAGATTGTTGGCTATGAATATGAGCATGGATGAGTCTATGGCTCTTGGCGAAAAAGTCTACAACGCAAATTGCGCGGCCTGTCACATGCCAAATGGCGAGGGTTTACAAGGGGTATTTCCTGCACTTAAGGGTAGCCAGATTGCCCTGAATGACCAACCTAAACATATTGATGTGCTAATTAATGGTGTGTCGGGAACAGCCATGCAGGCTTACGCAAAGCAATTAAGCATGTCTGAACTAGCAGCAGTAGTGACATATGAGCGTAATGCCTGGGGTAATAACACAGGTGACTTAGTCCAAGCTAAAGATATTAACGCAGCGTTAAACGGAAAATAGGAGCAGGTGAAGATGACTACAGTAACTGACGCAACACACCACGAGCATCATGACCACCCTATTCCAACGGGAATAAAGCGCTGGTTATATACAACAAACCATAAAGATATTGGCACCTTATATTTGTGGTTCGCATTTATTATGTTTTTGACCGGTGGCGCTATGGCTATGGTAATCCGCGCTGAGTTGTTCCAGCCCGGATTACAAATTGTAGAGCCCAATTTTTTCAATCAAATGACTACAGTACATGGTTTGATCATGGTTTTCGGTGCTGTCATGCCGGCTTTTACTGGGTTAGCTAACTGGTTGGTGCCTTTAATGA
This sequence comes from uncultured Paraglaciecola sp., assembly GCA_947498355.1. Taxonomy (GTDB): domain Bacteria; phylum Pseudomonadota; class Gammaproteobacteria; order Enterobacterales; family Alteromonadaceae; genus Paraglaciecola. Next base: position 42,042 of record CANMKA010000012.1, read on the forward strand.
TAGGTGCGCCGGACATGGCATTACCCAGAATGAACAACTGGAGCTTTTGGATCCTACCTTTTGCCTTCTTGATATTGCTTTCGTCTTTGTTTATTGAAGGTGGTGGCCCAGCGTTTGGTTGGACGTTTTATGCGCCACTGTCTACTACCTACAGTACCGATGGTACTGCGTTATTTGTGTTTGCGGTACACATAATGGGCATCTCTTCGATTATGGGAGCGATTAACGTCATAGTCACCATAGTCAACATGCGCGCACCGGGTATGACTTACATGAAAATGCCTTTGTTTGTTTGGACTTGGCTGATCACTGCCTTTTTATTGATTGCAGTGATGCCAGTATTAGCCGGTGCGGTCACTATGGTGTTAACGGACAAGTTCTTCGGTACTAGTTTTTTCGATGCGGCCGGTGGCGGTGATCCGGTAATGTTCCAGCACATTTTCTGGTTTTTTGGTCATCCAGAAGTGTACATAATGATACTCCCAGCCTTTGGCATTATTTCGGCTATTGTTCCCACCTTTGCCCGTAAGAAACTGTTTGGTTATGCCTCTATGGTTTACGCCACTGCATCTATCGCATTGTTATCCTTTATCGTATGGGCTCATCATATGTTCACCACAGGTATGCCAGTGGGTGCAGAACTATTCTTTATGTTTGCGACCATGCTGATTTCAGTACCAACTGGGGTTAAGGTGTTCAACTGGGTCGCGACTATGTGGCGGGGCTCAATGACTTTTGAAGTGCCTATGTTGTTTGCCCTAGCGTTTATTGTATTGTTTACCATAGGGGGCTTATCAGGCTTGATGCTCGCCATTACCCCAGTAGATTTTCAATATCACGACACGTATTTTGTTGTGGCTCATTTTCACTATGTATTAGTGACGGGTGCAATCTTTTCGATTATGGCCGCTGTGTACTATTGGCTGCCAAAGTGGACAGGAAAGATGTTCGATATCACTCTAGCTAAATGGCATTTTTGGTGCTCTCTAGTCTCGGTGAACTTGTTGTTTTTCCCTATGCATTTTGTGGGTTTGGCGGGTATGCCCAGACGTATTCCAGACTATGCACTGCAATTTGCTGACTTTAATAAATGGATCAGTATTGGTGGCTTTGCGTTTGGCTTGTCTCAGCTAATCTTCTTAGCTTTGTTGATTAAGGCATGTAAAAAGAAAGGCGAGCCAGTATCAGCGCAAGTCTGGGAGGGAGCCGAAGGCTTAGAGTGGGAAATACCGTCTCCTGCTCCTTATCACACCTTCGAAACACCACCCGACGTGAAGTAGTCGTGGGAATTGATTGTGGATAATCCCGCTCAACAACAAGCAAACACCAAAATAGTCGTCAGGCTACTGTTTATTGTGGTTGGTATGTTTGGATTCGGGTTTGCGTTAGTACCTTTGTACGATGTGCTGTGCGATGCGTTAGGCATTAACGGTAAGACTGCAGATACCGCAGCGGTTTATCAAAATATCGAAATAGACGAAAGCCGCTTAATTACCGTAGACTTTATTACCCGTGTTAATACGGGTATGCCGTGGGAGTTCACCGCCGAAACTAAGCGAGTCGAGGTACATCCTGGCCAAATTAACCAAGTCAATTTTACGGTTAGAAATCCTGCGGCCACGGATATTGTGGGGCAGGCCGTACCATCTGTATCGCCGGGGCCAGCAGCCCTTTATATGAATAAAACCGAATGCTTTTGTTTTGAACAGCAAGTCTTGCAGTCAGGGCAGCAAGTGTCTATGCCAATGCAGTTTTACGTAGACCCCCAACTACCTGAAGATATCACGTATTTTACCGTGCAATATACCCTATATAACGTCACATCTTCTGCCGAACATGTGGCGGCCAATCGCGGGTAAAGGAGAACACTATGTCTAATAAAGAATATGAAAAGTACTACGTACCTGCAGAGAGTCCTTGGCCTTTTGTGGGGGCAGTTGCATTATTTTTACTGGCGATTGGTGCTGGCAATTTTGTAATTGAAGTCACTAGAGATAAAGAGGGTTATGGCGGCCACTTATTGCTAGCGGGTTTTGCCACCTTGCTTTTTATGCTGTTTGGCTGGTTTAGAAATCAAATAAATGAGTCTATGAGTGGTTTGTATAGTGCCCAACTAGACCGCTCTTATCGACAAGGTATGGCATGGTTCATTTTTTCTGAAGTGATGTTTTTTATGGCGTTTTTTGGTGCGCTGTTTTACGCCAGAATGATTGCCATTCCTTGGTTAGGTGGCGCCTCGAATAATGATGCGACGGGTGAGGTGTTGTGGCCTACGTTTGAAGCAGTGTGGCCCTTGGTGAAAACGCCAGACGGCACGACCACTCAAGCTATGGGGTGGTATGGTTTGCCGCTAATTAATACTGTTATTTTAGTTATATCTTCAATCACCTGTCATATGGCACATGTTGCCTTAGAAAAAGATCAAAGAGGTAAGCTAAAAGGCTGGTTGACGTTAACTGTAGTACTTGGCTGTATTTTCTTGTTCCTGCAAGTTGAAGAGTACGTTCATGCTTATACTGAAATGGGCCTAACCCTTGACGCCGGAATATACGGCAACACCTTCTTTATGTTGACAGGTTTCCATGGTTTTCACGTGACTATAGGCACAATCATTTTGTTTATTATGCTCCTTCGCGTGCTGAAAGGGCACTTTACCCCAGATAATCATTTCGCGTTTCAGGCGGGTAGTTGGTACTGGCATTTTGTTGATGTGGTGTGGGTGTTCTTGTTTATTGTTGTATACATCATTTAAGAGCAGCTTAGGCTGCTCTTGGTAAGAGCTAAAGCAATAAAAGTTGGTATCAATAAGGTCTAGGGTTTGGAGTAATGAGACCAGTCATTATGGCTAAAATAATCAAGGTAACTATGACGGCTGAAGCCAGTAGACGTTTGCCAATATATTTGCTCATGGGATGGCTATCAGGCTCATTTTTTAACATTATCATCATGGCTTTAAATAAATTAAATGCCATGAATAGGACGAGTCCAATCAGTATTAGTTTTATGATCATGTTTTCACCTCTTAGTCGTCAATATTCGATATGAAAAATTCATATCTGATCTTGCCTTTGGTTCCTACACTAGTCACTTTTTGCGCAATTGTCATTATGTTTGCTTTAGGTGTTTGGCAGTTACAACGAGCAGAACAAAAAACGCTTCGCTTAGAGTGGGCGAGTCAGGCCAAGGCTTCCCAATCTGTAGGCTTAGCTGAAGTAATGAGTAGCGACAAAAGTATGCTAGACATGCCTGTTAGTTTTGAAGGCGAAGCGCATAGCCAGCAATATTTTTTATTAGATAACCAGATACACCAACATCAAGTGGGTTACCACGTTTTAGTGCCAGTGCAGACCCAGCAGGGTTGGTTATTAATCAATTATGGTTGGATTAAAGGAACGGGAGATCGCGATATTTTACCTGATGTTAGTCTAGCTGCAGGTCGACAAGTATTTAATGGAATTGTCGGCTATCCTAGTCGCAATGTAATGATCAGCGAGACGGCAGTTTTAGATGGGGTATGGCCAAAGGTTATGCAACAGATTGATTTGGCGATCTTTTCTCGTCACTTTTCTAACGAATTTTTACCTTTAGTGGTGAAGTTAGACCCCACTCCTGATTCACCTTATGTCAGGCAATGGAAGCCTGTGGTAATGCCTCCAGAAAAGCACTTAGCTTACGCCGCCCAGTGGTTTCTATTAGCCATTGCTGCAGGTGTGATTTTTGTTGTTGCCCAAAAAAAACGACTCAATAGGAACTAATATGACTACTCAAACTGAGAGCCGAAGCAAGCGTACCTTTTTGATATTTTTAGCGGTCTTTATTTTGCCTGTGGTAATGGCAAAATTTGCACTAGACAATCAGTGGTTTAATCAGGCAGCAACGAATAAAGGTGATTTGTTGCAGCCTGCGCTAGATATGAGCAGTCTCGACGAGGCCGCGGCACATAAGTGGAAACTCGTTTATGTTTTACCTGAGCAATGCCAACAAGATTGCGAAAACGCTTTATATAGCGTTGCTCAAGTGCATAGTGCATTAGGTAAGCACAGTGACAGAGCCGAGGTCGTAGTGATTAGCCATGAAGGGAGCGATCCTGCTCAGTTAAACAAGTTAAAAACTGAGCAAAAAGTACGTATATTGAGCAGCAATCAGCAGACTATTAGTCAAATCTTTAGTAGTGTAGATACGTCGGGCATTTTCATAGCGGATACATTAGACAATGTCATTTTGCGTTATCCGTTGCATCTTGATCCCCAAGTTGCAGTTTTAGATAGTCGAAATATATTAGCGGACTTACGTAAAGTACTGAAATTGTCGCGCATTGGATAACCTGTGTTAGCAAGTTTGTCTGTTTTGATCTTAAACAAATATTAACCTCTTAACCTGTAAAAGGCTGTTGCGATGAAGAAGTTGGTTGGACTGAGTATTTTGCTAGCCTTGGTTGTCATCGTTTTGGGTGCATATGCTCGGCTAACCGATGCAGGGTTGGGCTGTCCAGATTGGCCTGGCTGTTACGGGCATCTAAATTTTGCCGACACTACAAAAAACATCGATGTTGCCCAGCAAGCCTTCCCCGACCGTCCCTTCGAAAAACATAAAGCGTGGAACGAAATGATACACAGGTATTTCGCCAGTGCTTTAGGTTTAGTGATTCTGGTGATTTTTATCAAAAGCCTGTTCAGCCGACGCTACAATATGCCGAAGAAGTTACCATTTTTCTTGTTAGTTATGGTGTGTTTTCAAGGCGCACTAGGCATGTGGACAGTTACTTTGAATTTATTGCCTGTCGTGGTCATGGCTCATTTGCTCGGCGGTTTTACCGTGTTGTCTGCCTTATTTTTATTGTATTTGAGGTTAACACCTTATCGCATACCTGGCGGCGATCCTCGAATGCGGCGTTTGGGTAAGTACTCATTGCTAGCCATTGTTATCGTCACGGGGCAAATAGCTTTGGGTGGATGGACGTCGGCTAATTATGCCGCGTTAGCCTGTACAGAGTTCCCAGTATGTGAAGGTGATTGGTTACAAAACCTTAACTTCTCTGGAGCATTTAGCGTGCCTTACGCCGAAAATTACGAGTTTGGTGCGCACCCATACGAAGACAGAATGACCATGCACATTACCCACAGATTTGGCGCAGTACTGACCTTTTGCTACTTATCTTGGTTGGCTATTCGCTTGTATGCCTCGGCAGTTTCAAGATTGATCAAGAACCTCTCTGTGCTTATGGTCAGCGTGCTTGGGGTACAAATTATTCTAGGCGTTAGCAATGTCGTTTTTAGTTTACCGATTGCGGTTGCGGTTATGCACAATGCTGTGGCTGCCCTATTGTTGTTAGTGCTCATCTCATTGAGCTATACCCTCTACCGGAAGACATGATGAAAAGTACAATATTAAGGGAGGCTCCTGAGGCAACCCATACTCGGTCAAATTGGTTAGTGCGGTGCCATGATTACTATGAATTGACTAAACCTAAAGTGGTATGGCTGCTGTTATTAACTGCCCTTGTGGGTATGTGTTTGGCCTCTAAAACTTGGATAGGTTGGCAAGTGCTAATTGCGGGCTTGCTGGGTATTGGTTTGTTGTCGTCTGCGGCAGCCGTTGTCAATCATGTCGTCGACAGAAACATAGACTGCAAGATGGCGCGTACCTTTAACCGGCCTTTACCTAAAGGCAAAGTTGGTCCAAAACAGGCGCTGATATTCGCTGCATGCATGACCTTAATTGGCTATGTGATTTTAGAAGTATGGGTAAACCGCCTAACGGCCTTACTTACTCTCGCAGGTTTGTTGGGCTATGCCGTGGTGTACACTATGTATTTGAAACGGGCGACCCCACAAAATATTGTGATAGGAGGTTTAGCGGGAGCTATCCCTCCTCTCCTTGGATGGACGGCTGTAACAGGACAAATCCACCCTCATGCTTTGCTACTGGTATTAATTGTCTTTGTGTGGACGCCACCACACTTTTGGGCGTTGGCTATTCATCGTGAAAAAGACTACGCCCGAGCCAAAGTCCCTATGTTGCCCGTTACCCATGGAATAGAGTTTACTAAAACGTCTATACTGCTCTACACAGTATTGCTATGCGTGGTATGCCTGTTACCTTATTTAATTGCTATGACTGGTCTGGTGTATCTGGTGGGTTCAACCCTACTCAATTTAGGGTTTTTACTGTACGCTTGGAAACTTAAATTTGGCGCGACGGATAAAACCGCCATGCAAACCTTTAATTATTCGATTATTCATCTGATGTTATTATTCATTGTTTTGTTAACCGATCACTATTTAGGATTTTAACCCCACATTAATATGAGTCGATTTCAAGCCGGAACCTTAGCCTTATTTGCCTTGCTGGTGGGTATAGTCGCAGCAATGTATTTGCCGTCACCTAAAGGGCAAGAGCCCGAGTATTTGCGTTTATATCCGCAGCCTAGAGCGCTGCCAGATTTTACCTTGGTTGATCATGATAACCAGCCATACGTAAAAGCGGATTTAGAGGGAAAATGGACCTTAATGTTTGTGGGTTACACCCATTGTCCTGATATCTGTCCAACCACTTTGTCGGAATTAGCTCAAGTTTACCCTGAGTTGCAACAGATCCCTGGGACCCATCCACTACAAATCGTGTTGATGTCGGTTGACCCCAAAAGAGATACGCCTGAGCGCTTAAACGAATATATTAACTTTTTCCATCCCGACTTTGTGGCTGTAAGTGGTGAGCATACTCAGTTATTTCCTACGGTCAGAGCCATGGGCATGATGTACTCAATGTCTGAAAGCACAGACAATCCTGACTACTTGGTTGACCATAGTTCTTCTGTCGTAGTGATTAACCCTAAGGCTCAGGTTATTGGCCGTTTTAAGCCTGATTTTGCCCCAGGTAAATTACCCGTGAGTGACGGTGCAAAAATATTGGCGGACCTTCCTTTCGTAATCCAATAGCGGCGAGATAAAGTCAGAATGCAGATCCGGCAAGGAAACGCCCGCGACGCCAATGAGTTATCGCGTTTAGTTTTGGCTTCGGCTACTGAATTGTTACCCTTATTGTTTCCTCCAGTAAACGGTTTGATGGTCGAAGACTATTTGACTTTTAGCTTGGCAAAAGCAGATGGGCAATATGGATATCAAAATCACTGGGTAGTAGAAGACAAAGGTGAGTTAATTGCTTGCGTCAGTGCTTGGCATACAGATTTACCTCGCACATTTCATCAAGCCAGTTTATCTAGCCTTGTTGATTTTTATGGTCCAGAGCAGGCAGCCTCGATTTTAGTCCGTAACCAAAGGTTGCAATCATGCATTTTACCCTTGCAACCTGAACAATGGTGTGTGGGTCACTTGGCTGTAACCCCAAGCCATCAATGCCGAGGAATTGCGACGCGATTACTCGAGTTTATGCAGCAACAGGGTTTACAGCATAACAAAACTCATATGTGTTTAGATGTCGTAGCAAGTAATTACAGAGCAATTAACCTGTATGCGCGCCTTGGCTACACACCTGTAGAGTTGTCTACTCAAAGTAACGATAACGCTGGGCAGTCTTTGCCGAGCTTAATTAAGTTCATTCGATTTGAGCGTTGCCTACTGGAAGAGTTAGCCTGAGCTCTGTTAAGTTTTATTAAGCCCTATTCTCGCAAAATTTAATCTAGCCATTTCCCGTTTTCTGTGGCGACAAAGAAAGGTTGTGAAAACCAGTAATAGCGTTGACCATATTTTTTACTCGGTGCTGTGCAGTTTATTCGGTGGCGACCGGGGCGATCTAAGCCTTGAACCAAGGTCGAAAGGGTATTTTGATTGATCTTGTGTTCAATAATACTACCTCCCCTAAAACAATTAATTTGGGCCATGCGCAAATCATGATTGTCGATTGTAAGCGAAAAGTTTTCGGCTCGCATTAATGGGTCCACTTCGGGATCTTTAGGTGAAACCTCCAGAATAGGCATGGCCAAGCTATTCAGCTTGACTTTTAATGAAGAGAGCTTGCTATAAATACCCGCTGAAGGGAACCTAGGTAATGCACCAAAATCACTGTGAGATGCAATGGCGCCACTATGCTGAGCAAACCCGACATAACCCAAATTCATTAAGTGCTGCTTGTACTCTAGATTGTATTCACCGTAGGGATAAGCAAAATATTTGAGGCTATAACCCACTTTTTCTGTCAGTAGAGTTTCGGCATCAGTTACGTTTTTTGTCACTCGCTCAAGCCAATCTTTTGTTGATTCGCCGTCCAGTCTTTCTAAAGAATGGATATGGGCGTTGCCGTGATTGGCAAAGGTGACGTTTTCTTGAGCCATGGTTTTAACTTGCTGCCAATTCAGCTGGTAACTGGCTTTACCGATAAGGGCTGGATTAACAAAAATCGTGTAGGGGAAGGCATATTTTTTCAATATGGGGTGGGCGTTTTGGTAAATATTGGTGTAGCCATCGTCAAATGTAATGGCAATAGCTTTGTTGGGCAAAGGTTGTTTAGCTTGCAGTGTTTCGACAATGGTTTTTAACGGCAGCACGGTATGATGTTTTGCCAAGTAAGCCATATGTTGCTCGAAAACTTCGGCGCTTACAGATGTTGATTTAGGCGTATCGTCGCTCACATGATGGTAAACTAACACGACAGCATTGTCTGTGGCGTCTTCTGCCCACGTTAGCCAAGAGCAGGTTAGGCACGACAGTAGTACCGCTGCCCAGTTGCATATATTTTTCATTGATTGACATTACCTGTTGTCTAAGAACACGAATATGGTATCAAAGTTTTTTTCTTCTAGCCTGCATCAAAAAATCTTATTGATTGCTGCACCTATGATTTTAAGCAATATCACCACGCCATTAATGGGTATGGTAGACACGGCGATTTTAGGCCATATGGATGGCGCATATTTTTTGGCGGGTGCCTCTGTAGCCACGCTAATTATTACCCAAATTTATTGGCTATGTGGGTTTTTACGCATGACTAGCACAGGATTGAGCGGTCAAGCTAAAGGAGCAAAGGATTCGATACAATTGAGCCGCTGTCTATTTCAAGGATGGTTTACAGGTTTGGTTTTGGCCCTACTTTTATTAGGGTTCAGCCAACCTATCTTGAATGTAGGTATAGACCTGGCTAATGCTAACCCTGCTACCCAGCAGGTAATAGTCGAATATTTTAATGTGCGTATTTGGGGCGCGCCAGCAGCCTTGTCAAACTTAGCGCTAATTGGATGGTTAATTGGCCAACAACGCGCTAAGCAAGTTCTGTGGATCCAAGTCTGTGCAAATATGGTGAATGTTGGTCTTAGCCTATGGCTTGCTCTCGTGTTGGAGTGGGGAGTATTTGGCGTCGCCTTGGCTACTGTACTGGCTGAGTATGTCATCTTGGTGCTCAGTGTTTACTTGGCTATGAAGAATCTAGTTAAACCAAGTTGGCAATTAGAGTGGTTTTCACTTGCCCAGTTGACTCCGTTATTTTCCCTGAACTTAGACACTTTCTTCAGAAACCTTATTTTACAACTGTGTATCGCCTTTTTGTTATTTACTGGAATAGGCTTTGGTACTCAAGCTGCAGCAATTAACGCCATTATTTTGCAGTTTTTTACGTTAATAGCTCTTGGTTTAGATGGCGTGGCTTATGCTGCTGAAGCACTGGCTGCGGAGAAAGCCGGAGAAAAAGATGATGCAGGTGTGATTCATGTGACGTTACATGGATTAATTTGGTCGAGTGTTTTGGCCTTTTTGTATGCGCTTATATTTGGTTTGTTCGATGAGCAGATTGTAGGGGTTATAACCGACCAGTTAGACTTACAAATAGCGATGCAAAACTACGTTATTATTTTGATTTTATTACCCTTATTAGGTCATTGGTGTTTCTTTTTTGACGGTATTTTTGTTGGTTTAACTCGGGCTAAAGCCATGCGAAATAGCATGTTGCTGAGTGGTCTATGTGTATTTTTCCCTGGATATTGGTTGTTTAGTGAATGGCAAAATTTGGGGCTGTGGCTAGCTATGTTAGGTTTTTTATTAGCTAGGGGAATAACCTTGGGGGGATACTTTATTTATCTTTACCGAAAGAGCTGGGTGGAGGCTTAAAGCCCGACAAAAGTCGATGGGCTAACATCCCTGCGTAACCCCAAGCCGCTGGCACTATTCCTATGGCGAGTAGGATTAACCCCACCACTTGCAACCATACCCAAAATCGAGCGCCAAGCAAAATCAGTGCAGCACCTACACAAAACACTATTAACCCAAGCTTGAATCGTTGCCAGCTTTTGATGGGATCATTGGCTAGACGCGCTAGCCAAGATTGGTTTTTGGGTGCCATGGTAAAAGCCGAGTTTATGCTTGGCAGAGTTCAGTATTAGTAATACGAATGTTCACCAGCTTGGTGTTCTGTTTCGTCTTTAACCGCTACAATTTCACCGGCAAACTTCTCTAGCATTTGTTTCTCTATGCCTTCTTTCAAGGTTACGTCAACCATAGAGCAACCATTACAGCCTCCGCCAAATTGCAGTATGGCTTCTTTTTCTTCAGTGATACCCATTAACGTAACCGTGCCACCGTGGCTGGCGAGTTGAGGATTAATTTCTGACTCGATCATGTAGGCGATACGCTCGTTTAACGGGGCATCGTCTTCTACTTTTCGAGCTTTGGCATTCGGCGCTTTAAGGGTTAATTGAGAGCCCATTTGGTCGGTGACGAAGTCAATTTCAGCTTCTTCTAAAAATGGTGCACTTTCAAGGTCGACCACCGCATCAAACTTGCTGAACTTTAAAATAGTGTCACTGTCTTCTACTGCGTCTTTTGGGCAATAAGACACGCCGCACTCAGCGCTAGGGGTGCCAGGGTTGACCACGAACACTCTGATGTTGGTACCAGGATCTTGATTTTCAAGAAGTTTAGCGAAATGCGCTTCTGCGCTTTCTGATATTGAGATCATCGTTTTTACCTTCGTTCTATTACTGCTGGTAGCATACCAAAATTACTTGACTAAAACACTCAAGTAATTAGATGCAGGTGATATTTTCTGTCGTTTTAGTGCTTTAGGGTGATACATATACTCCAGATATCAATACGCAGGTTTGGATTGGCTTGTTTTAATAGCTGATAAATAGCATCGACTGTGGCGCCAGTTGTGACTACATCATCAAAAATAGCGATATGTTTTGTCGCTTGAATAGACGAGTTTGCGGTATTTGTTAAAGAAAATGCGCGGCGCATATTATGCTTACGTTTGGCTGCTGAAAGTAGACTTTGTTGCGCCGTTGACTGTGTGCGGGTTATCCAATTGGTGACAATAGGGATGCTCGATAATTTCCCTATATGCTTGGCTAACTCGATACTTTGATTGAATTTTCTCACTAGGTATCGATTGCTATGTAAAGGTACTGGAATGATAAGCTCAGGTATTGGGTTTAAGTGAATGAGTCTATTTTGGTAAAACAGTTTACTTAGGGCGTGTGCGTGATGAGTTTTACGCGAAAACTTTAGGCCTGTGAGCAATCGAGATATGGGCCATTGATAGTCGCTAAAGGCGAGTAGATGCTTAAAGTGAACGTCTGCTAAACCATTGGCTACTGGCGGCCAGTCAATTAAATTGTCGATTTTGTTATCGAATGGCGTTAAGTCATCGATACAAAACTGACAAATGGTCTGTAAGCTAGATTGCTTACATATTAGGCAATTTTGCCTAACTAGAACCTTCTTCATCCCTCGTCCTTGTACTAAGCCATTATGACTTTACAATAGCGCGATTTTTAGATGTGTAAGTGTAGGGTGAAATGTCGCAAAAATTAAAAATTTCTTCATATGGCCAAGGTAGGGCGCTAGTATTTTTGCATGGATGGGGCGTTAACAGTGGAGTTTGGCAGCCAATTATTCCATTACTTGAAACACAATACAGGGTGACTTGTATTGACTTGCCCGGTTTTGGTTTAAATCGGGACGTTGAGGTTGAGCCATACAGTATGGATGGCATTGCTGATGTAATCGCTGAAGCCCTGCCCGACAATTGCACATTAATCGGTTGGTCTTTGGGTGGCTTGATTGCGCAAAATATCGCATTACGTTGGCCCAACAAGCTGTTACAACTCGTGACGATTTGCTCAACACCTAAATTTGCAAAAAGCAATGATTGGCCGGGTATCGATCCTAAAATTTTAGGCCAGTTCTCTCAGCAACTGGGTTCAGACTTTTCCAAAACTCTAGATAGATTTTTGGCAATCCAAGCTATGGGTAGTCCATCGGCAAGACAAGATGTGAAGGCGCTAAAACAGGCTATCGAGGCATATCCTCAACCCTCTTCTCAAGCATTAATGGGAGGCTTATCGCTCCTAGAGGAAACGGATTTAAGGACAGCACTTAAAGATTTAAGTGTACCTTTTCATGCATTTTTAGGCAGATTAGATAGTTTGGTCCCAGTCAAAATTGCAGAGTCTGTAAATGGGTTATCGTCGTATATAACGACAGAAGTGATAACGAACTGTGCCCATGCGCCTTTTATGTCTGATCCTGAAGATTTTATTAGTAAGTTGACCCATTGCCTTCAGCCTTTTCCCACAAATAGTCAATGAGATAAGCTTGCGGGTAACGTGAGTATCAGGCAGGTGGGATGCTTGCGGCAAAGCCTTGTTAGTTTGCTCAGCCGAAAAAGAAACCTAGTTATACCCGGGTCTAATTAATTAGACTTTAAAAAAAAACCAATTTGGTTAATAATTAAGCATTAGACAACATTAGGGGTAGTGTAATGAATGTCACAAACAACATTAACTCTGCGATTATTAGCGGCAACTTGGGTATTCAGCGGGCGTCAGACGGCATCACCCAAAATGCTGCAAATCTTGCTAGCTTGTCGATACGCTCGCCAAGCAGTGGTGAATCTCAAGATGTGCTAACTAACGCTACCCGAAATCAACTTGACGCAATTAAACAAACTCTGCCTCAGTCTTCCCCTAATTTGACGACTGAGTTAGTCGGTTTGTCGATAAACAGTATCAATGCTCAGGCATCGGCAAAAGTGGTGGATACTGCTAACGAGACAATTGGCACTATTCTCGATATTTTGGCTTAGTCACTATGAATGTCGTTCCTCCTGTTCCTATTCCTGTTGTATTTAACGCTGGCACAGTTAACACTGAGCAGGTTAAGCGTGACAATCTTCAGCGCGAAGTTATCCCTGCTGTTTCGGGAACAGAGAATTCGGCCGCAGAAAAAGGAGTAAGCTCAGACAGCGATAGAGCCAAAACCCCTGCTCAAGCCCAACAGCAAGCGGTCACTTACGACAGGCCACTACCCACTAATGGCCAAGGGGTGAATAACCAAAGTAACCCAGACAGAGATAATGCCAACGACGAAAGTGCTGGCAAAGAAAGTGCCGAACAACGCCAACAACAGCAGCAAGAGCAAGCTGAACAGCGTGAAATTACTGAGCTAAAGCAACGTGATGCCGAAGTACGAGCCCATGAACAGGCCCATGCAGCGGTTGGAGGTCAGTATGCTGGGTCACCTCAATACGAGTTCGAAACTGGGCCAGACGGTCGAAATTATGCGGTAGGCGGCGAAGTTTCGATTGATATATCTAAAGAGTCTAACCCTGAAGATACTTTGCGTAAGGCTCAGCAAGTCAAAGCTGCGGCTTTAGCGCCTGCGGAGCCTTCGCCCCAAGACCTAAGAGTGGCCAATGAAGCGGCGCAATTGGCCGTTGAGGCGCGAAGCGATATTAACACTGAACGTGCAGAGACCTTACAACGTAATTTAGAAGAAGCGAGAACGGCCACCACAGAGCAAGAAAGTACTACTGCTACTCAGTCAGCTGTCAATGATGGTGGTCAACTATCATTTGATTTAGATGATATTGTTCAAGAAATTGATTTGAGTCCTGCGCCGCGCTCTTTAGACAATGCTGGGGCGAACGAACTCGATATTCAGACCAGCCAAACCCGCGATCTTCAGATCACCCAAAGGCTGGCTGTTATTCAGAATTTTTATCAACAGGTTGCTGTACCCAATCAAGACCGCCCCGGACAAGTAGTTTAGCGCACAAGCTATGCACTCAAGCAGCAGTGCACAGCTATTTTTTCTTAGCGTTACTTTTTAGCCTTTGCGAAGGCCTCTGCAAAAGCGTTCCCCATTAATTGATTATTAGGTTGTTTCTGGTTTTTACGTCCTTGGTCAGTGGTTTTTTTACTTTTGCTATGGTGAACTTTGGCTGATGCTTTCGGGGCGTGACTGCTTGGCGAGTCAGACAATTTCATACTGAATGAAATACGCTTCCTTGGAGCATCGACTTCCATGACTTTGACTTTTACGATTTCCCCAGCTTTTACAATATCTCTTGGGTCTGAAATAAATTTGTCTGTCATTGCGCTAATATGTACCAGTCCATCTTGATGCACCCCTACATCAACAAAGGCACCAAAGTTCGCGACATTACTGACTACCCCTTCTAAGATCATGCCGACTTTTAAATCGGCTATGGTTTGGATTTGTTCATTAAAGTTGGCCATTTTGAATTCTGGGCGAGGGTCGCGTCCGGGTTTGTCTAATTCATTTAGGATGTCTGTAATAGTGGGCAGCCCAAACTTATCAGTCACAAACTCTTCGGGACGAAGTTGTTTGAGTACCTCGGCATTTCCAAGTAGGTCACTCACCTCAACATTGGCTTGTTGCACAATCGACTTGACCACAGGATAGGCTTCGGGATGCACCGCAGAATTGTCTAGTGGATCTGAGCCACCTGTTACTCGCAAAAATCCAGCCGATTGCTCAAAAGCTTTTGGCCCCAAACGCTCGACTTTGATGAGTTGTTTTCGATTTTCAAAGGCGCCATGTGTGTCTCTAAATGCCACAATATTGTGAGCTAATGTTTTGTTTAACCCAGAAACATGGCTAAGTAATGCGCCAGATGCGGTATTTAAGTCAACGCCAACTGAGTTTACGCAATCTTCGATAACCGTATTTAACGACTGACCTAATCGACTTTGGCTGACGTCATGTTGGTATTGGCCCACACCAATAGCTTTGGGTTCAATTTTAACTAGCTCAGCCAGCGGATCTTGTAAGCGCCTTGCAATTGATACTGCGCCTCGCAGGGATACATCTAAGTCGGGTAATTCGGCACTGGCTAGCTCAGAAGCAGAATAAACCGATGCACCAGCTTCGCTAACCACTAGCTTTTTTGCACCTAACTCTGGGTGTTTAGACAAGGTTTCGCTAACGAGCTTGTCGGTTTCTCTGGAGCCTGTGCCGTTACCAATACTAATCAATTGTACTTTGTGTTGCTTGCACAAGTTGGCAATAGTACGGGATGATTTTTCCCACTGGTTTTGTGGTACGTGGGGGAAAATGGTGCTGGTGGCTAGGATTTTTCCCGTTGCGTCGACTATCGCGATTTTTACTCCGGTTCGTAGTCCTGGATCTAAGCCCATGGTGACTTTGGGGCCTGCTGGTGCTGCCATCAGCAAGTCTTTTAAATTGTTGGCAAATACATCAATGGCCGCCGCCTCGGCTGTATCTCGCAGTCCGCCAAATAGTTCGTTTTCCATGTGCGACATAATCTTATTACGCCATGTACTTTGAACTACAGACTGCAGCCATGGGTCGGCGGCTCTTTTTGAAAAGCTTAAATCAAGATGTTGGGCAATCATATATTCGCAGTGTGATTGCTTGTTGTCTTCGGCTTGTTCTGGATCCGCTTCGAGGCGAACACTTAATACCCCTTCGTTGCGCCCTCTGAACATGGCCAAAGCCCGATGAGAAGGAACGTTAGTGAGACGTTCTGAATGCTCAAAATAGTCTTTATATTTTACTGCTTCTTTTTCTTTGCCTTTAATTACGCGACTTTGGATGTGCGCATGGCGGGTTAGGTGTTTACGAATTTTTTGCAAGAGTTGCGGATCTTCTGCAAAACGTTCCATTAAAATGAATTTAGCGCCTTCTAAAGCTTGTTTAGTGTCACTGATATCCCCTTTGATAAATGATTTAGCATGTTCTTCGGGGTTGAGTGATGGATTGTTTAATAAGTCGCTGGCTAAAGGTTCTAGCCCAGCCTCCTTGGCTACTTGGCCTTTGGTTCTGCGCTTTGGTTTAAAGGGTAAGTAAAGGTCCTCTAAGTCCGTTTTGTTTTCTGTGTTGATGATGCTCTTTTGTAACTCAGAAGTCAGTTTGTCTTGTTCTTGTATCGATTTGATAATGACTTTTTTGCGGTCTTCCAGCTCTCGTAAGTAGCGTAGGCGTTGTTCTAGTTTTCTCAGCGCTATGTCGTCTAACCCTTGGGTGGCTTCTTTTCGGTAGCGTGCAATAAAGGGAACCGTTGACCCCTCGTCCAGTAATGTCACCGCAGCTTTAACTTGCTGAGCGTTGACCTGAAGTTCGTGGGCGAGTTTGTCTATGATCATGATGAAAGGCTACCTGTTTGAGTGATTAGCGCAAAATTGAAACGTAATATATGGGTGAATTATTGAATTGCTAGAGGCTGTTGACCTTTTGAACCTGTTTTAAAAGAAGAAGTTTTATATTGCATCGTATTTTATATCGGTAACCAGCCAATATTGTTGACCACTAGGGGTGTTGACACATACCTCGTCATCCACCTCTTTTTTGAGTAGTGCTCTAGCCATAGGAGAGTCGATTGAGATGTAATTGCCTGAACTGCCGTATATTTCTTCTGGGCCTACGATTTTAAACGACTTGGTCTCACCTGCTTCGTTTTCAATTTTTACATTGGCACCAAAAAATACTTTTCCTTCTTGTTGCGGTGAGTAATGTACCACTCGTACGTCAGGCAAATATTTTCGAAGAAATCTAATTCGTCTATCAATTTCGCGCAGTTTACGTTTGTTGTATTGATAATCGGCATTTTCACTGCGATCTCCCAAACTGGCGGCCCAAGTCACAATTTTGGTGATTTCGGGTCTATGCTCATGCCATAGATAATCGTGTTCATCTTTGAGCTTTTTGTACCCTTGGGGTGTGATAAGCATGGTTTTAGACATATTTGTTAGGTTGCCATTTGTGGTTATTGCATTTTATTCCTAAATACTACCAGCAAAATGTGAGTTTTAAACTAGAGTTAAAGGGTCAAGGCAGTTTGTGACGTGAATCAATAACTGGCGTCTTAGGCTGCTTTGTTGATGAGCCAGAAAACATTTTTTTGGAGAACGCTTAATCGATGTTTTCTGATTTTACTTTGCTGGGGCAGTTATCGGTATTGATGAGTCCGGTTCGCCTCTTAGGAATGAATAAAACTTTGGGATCGAGTTATACAATTTGTTGTAACACTAACCCGTTGAATCGGGACTAAACGCCCTTTTGAAGGGTATACCCACAGGAAAAGGTTCAGCAAGGATAATGCTGATTATTGATGACATAATTAAAAGGCCGAGCGTATACGTTCGGCCTTTTGCTGTGTGTCTTATATTAGGGCACGCCCTAGTCGCCAAGTGATTTAGGGGCGGCATTAAGCGCACTAGCTGGATAGTCCGACTAATTCAAGTGTTTTAGCCAGCGCGCCTTTGTTCAGCTCAATCACCTGCGAACCTGTATCACCAGCACGTTTTCTCTCCTCTGGTGAAGATAGCCATAGTTGACAAGTGCTTACTATTTGCTCCGAGTTTTCAACTATTTTTAGAGCATTTGCGTCAATTAATAATTGGCATATTGCAGGATTATTATAGGTTGAGGGCCCCATTATGATGGGTACGCCAAATGCTGCTGGCTCTAGTGCATTATGTCCGCCTCTTTTTGCAAGGCTACCTCCGACAAATGCGACATCTGCTAAAGCGTATAATGCACTCAGCTGGCCCATTTGATCACATAGAAGCACGTCGGTATCGGCTGTAGTTTGTTTGCTGAGACTCATTCTGCAGACGTTCAAAGCTCGCTCATGAAGAAGTTGGGCAACCTTGTCAAAACGCTGGGGGTGTCTTGGCACAATAATGAGTAGTAAATTTGGTATGCGGCTTTTTAGTGATAAGTAGGCATCGACTAACACTTGTTCTTCTGGGTCATGAGTACTGCCTGCTAACAAGATTTGCCGAGCTTGCAGGGCAAAATCTTGGCTTAGGGTTGTTGCTTGCTGTTTTTCTTTAGCGCCTAGGTTTACTTCGAATTTTATATTGTTTGTCAGTGTTAGCTTATCGAGTTGGATCCCAAGTGAACGATAGTTGTTGTAGTCTCGTTGACCTTGGGCGCAAATATGTTCAAAAGCGCTGAGCATTGGGCCAAACAGGGCTGGAAATTTCCGGTAGGTTGCAGTCGACTTAGCACTCATTCGACCATTTATCAGATAGAGCGGGATCGCCATTTTTTGACACATTAAGCATAGGTTTGGCCAAAGCTCCATCTCGTTGATTAGGACTTTAGTTGGGCGTATTTTTTTTAGGAAAAGCCAATGAAAGAGTGGAAAGTCGTAAGGAACATATTGATGCCTCACGTTACCTTTAAATAAGGTATCGACTCGCTCTGAACCTGTTGTGGTGTTGGTTGTTATGGTAACGTTTGGAAAATTAACCAGTACTTGTTGAACAAAGGTGTGGATAGCCGTCACTTCGCCTACAGATGCACAATGAATTAGGATTTCGCCTTCTCTGGATGAGCGATTAAGCAGTCCAAATCGCGTTAGACGAGCAGGTGTATAACCTGGTTTTTTTAAGCCTATCAACAATACTATTCGAATTATTAGAAATGGGCTGAGTATGAGCCAGAGCAAGTTGTATGCTAGGTAACTTATTTTTTGTTTGATTGTTAGGCCGCTCAGATAGGTCATGTAGAAAGCTAGTTAAAAGCAGTAAGAAGAGTCTCTATGTTCAGTTTAGCTGATTGCACAGTTTGTTAACAGTTTGAATTCCTTTATTTTTTATTGTTTTGCTAGTATTTTTCGTCATGTGTTCTAGTATAAAAATACTCGTTTCGTGGAGTCTATTTTTGTTTAAACTGGTTTGTTGCCGATTTTTATTTATTCAAATAACCGGATTGTTATTTTTCGGGTCAGCAACATGCTTAGCTTATGCTGAAGAGATAGTGGTTATCACTCATCCTTCTGTTTCAAGCACGAGCGCAAATGCCCTGCAAATTACTCGCTTGTTCTCTATGCGCCAAACCGTATGGCAAAATGAGCAACCCGTTGTGGTATTTGTTTTGCCTAACGACTCTCCTCTACATCGTCAATTTAGTATTAATGTCCTTGGCGTTTTTCCTTACCAGCTAGATCGAATTTGGAACAAGTTAGCTTTTTCGGGTTTGGGCGAGAAGCCTATTCAAGTTAATAGCGAACAAGAGATGATTAAGCGAGTTGGGACAACGCCAGGTGCAATTGGCTATGTGTCTTCAGTCAATGTTTTATCTAATGTAAACGTACTCGCGGTTCGGGAGCAGTGATATGGTGCGATTAGCTTCACTCGTTTTTTTGTCTTCTCTGAGCGTGTCGGTTTACTCATCAGAGCATTTAAAGGTGCACGGTTTCCTAGCGCAAGGTGTCATTCAGGCTGCTGATTCAAACTTCGTAAATGATGATGGAGATGTTAGTTTGGAGTTGACAGAGGTAGGGATCAACGCTGCATATCGGCTTAATTCATCTTTGCGAGTGGCAGGCCAAGGCGTATATGTAAACGGTGGCAACCGATATCCAGAGGGAGCAAGTATTGATTATTTGTTCTTAGATTGGCAGGTAGTGAACAATTGTGATTGGAATGTTAAGGCTCAATTTGGTCGCAACAAAAATTATCATTGGCTTTACTCTGCAACGCGGGATGTGCCTCACACCCGCCCCTCTATTGTTTTACCCCAATCCTTGTATCTTGATGCTTTTCGCGATGTGGTAATTGGGGTTGACGGTTTAGCTCTCTTAGGACGAACCAGCAACCATTTAGGGGAATGGGATATTAATCTGAGCTATGGCCGTTCGAAAATTAGTGACCAAGAAAAACGTAATTTACTGGGCGATGTTCAAGGTAGGCTGAATCATGATTCAGATACACAATTCAGTTTGTACTTTAGACCTAGTATTAGTCAGTGGCAGTGGGGAATATCTTTGCTCGATGCTAACTTCTCGTACGATAGTGCTGAGCTGGATAGGGTGGTAGACGGGGAGGTAATCTCGCAAAGATTGATGGTGAGTGCTTTGTATCAAGGTGAAAAGTGGGAAATTTCATCCGAAATTATGCGAGAAAGAGGTAGGATCCAAAATATACTTTTTACCGGTTTTGCTAATGACTTAACGGCGGAAGGTGGGTACGTTCAGGCTCGTTATTTTGTTTCACCAAGCCTTACCTTGCTATCTAGGTTAGATGTTTACGATAGAGATAGGAAAGACAGGCGTGGTAATAATATTGAATTAATTGGCCCGGGAGTTATCCCTAATTACTTTGGTTTTATGGATACGGGCACACTGGGGATTACATGGAGATTTGCATCTGAATGGCAAGTTCAGGGAGAGTTTCACCGAGTCAAGGGCACAGCTCGTCTTGCGCCAATTTTTGCTCCAAATCTAGCTGTAAACAACCAAAAATATTGGAATATGTGGGCCCTCCAACTTACGAGCTGGTTTTAGCTGATGAGAAGATTCATAAGTTTACCCTATAAAATTATGGGCCCATTGCTAGCATTATTCGTTGTAGGGAGTATTTTGGTCACGGTTTTATGGATAAACAAAAATAATCAAGACTACCTAATTCAGCAACAAACTCTTCGTCAACAAGATCAAAAGCAGTTCATGTTGATCAAAGATATGCTAAGAAATCGACTCGAATCTTGGTTTGGTTCGTTTATCCATTTTCAGACCCGTTTATCTGATGATAATCGTGAATTATCGTCAAGCTTTGCCAGTGAGTTTGATTACATGCAGTTAAATTGGCAAATTAATAATCTATGGTTATTTGAAACAGATAAACGTTTACTGTTCTCCACCACTAAGTCTATCCCTTTTGAAATAAACCGAGACGTAGATCAGGTTATCAATTACCAAACTTCGTTGTCGCATATTCGCTGTCATACAGAGTGCCAACAATACATTAGTGTTCCTATGCTCACAGGCGATGGTTCAATAGTGGTCTTGTCTCTAACTCACTCTTTGTTAGAAGCCTTGTCTTATTTAAACCGCTCTACTTTAGCGAAATTGGCGATTTTACGGGTGGATAAGCCCTTAATTTCAGAGTTAAGTTCTTCGTACTTTCTAGTGAAAAACATGAAAATAAATCCTCCTATTAACGTTTCGAATAGGCGCCATGTAGAAGAGGTTTTGAACGCTCTACCCGATTCACTGTATTTAGATGACATTTTGGACTCGGGATATAAATTACAAACTGAGCAAGGTAGCTTCCTACTTAATTTATTGCCTGTCGAACAAGATATAGATAACAATACTTACTTGTTGTTCGTGCATGATATTAGCGAGGCAGCCAACGCCCATGCTCGCTATCAAAATCGTATCGCCACCCTAGGCGCGCTGGTAGGTATTGTTGCAACCTTAGTGCTGTTTTTCATCTCTGTGAGACTAAAACGTCGTCTGGTTAAACTCGCTCAGCAGTTACCCTTACTTGCAGAAAAAAGATACGATGATTTTGAGCAGGCTAAAGTTAAAAAGAGTGGGATGTTTGTTGATGAGATAGAGTTATTGCAGGACTCTGCATCCCTGTTAGGAAAAGAGCTTTCGTCGTTAGATTCTATTCTCGAAAAAAACACCAAACAGCTCGAAGATATTGCCATGAATGACTGGCTAACGGGTTTACCCAATCGAAACCGCTTAAATATTAAGTTACAGCAGTTAATTCCAGCAACAGGCATTCAACATCATAAACTGACCGTGATGTTTTTGGATTTTGATAAATTCAGAAGCATAAATGACACCCATGGGCATGACATGGGCGACAGGTTTTTAGTCCATGCTGCGAAACGCATAAGTGATTGTCTAACCGAAAATGACATGTTATTTCGATTTGGCGGAGACGAGTTTGTGTTGGTAGTGACGGAACACAATAAACAAGAGTCGGCCCCAATTTTAGCGACCAGAGTTATAGATAGTTTCCGACAACCGATTGCCATCAACGAACTGCTTTTTTATACCTCTGCCAGTATTGGTATGGCATCTACTGAGAGTGCAGATACCACAATCGAAGACTTAATACGCAAGTCTGATCTTGCTATGTATCATTCAAAAGATGCCGGCGGCTGCCAATATAGTATTTTTAATGAAAAAATGCAGGCTAGTGCGTTACGCAAGGTTGAAATAGAAAACGAAGTTAGGAATGCCCTAGAGCAAGAGCAATTTACATTTGCATTGCAGCCTCAAGTGCATATTGCAACAGGTAAACTAATTGGTTTTGAGGCATTAATCAGGTGGCTGCATCCAGAGCGCGGGTTTGTGCCACCAGATGAATTTATTCCACTGATTGAAAATACTGAGCACATGATCAGTCTAGGTTATTGGGGCATGGAGCAAGCCTTTTTGATTTTACAAAAACTTGATGATCTCGGCTATACAGGATTAAAAGTGGCGGTTAATCTTTCTGCTAGTCAGTTTTTAGATCCTGATCTCGTGCCCTTTTTAGAAGGGCGTTTAAAAACCTACGAACGAAGCCCAGAGCAAATAGAGTTAGAGTTGACCGAACGCACCTTAGTCGCGGATGTTGATAAGACTTTGCAGACGATGAGTCGGCTAAAGGCTCTAGGGTTTGTATTCTCTATTGATGATTTCGGTACGGGTTACTCGTCTCTTGCCTATTTAAAACAGATGCCGGTAGACATTATTAAGATAGACCGAAGTTTTGTAGCGGCTATGGACACCAATAGTGCTGACATGCAAATCGTGTCTTCCATCATTGCTATGGTTAATAAATTAGGAATGCGGGTTGTCGCCGAAGGAATAGAAACCCCGTCTCAGCTCGCTATGCTAAACAATTTGAGCTGTGAGATAGGTCAAGGTTATTTTATCTCTAGGCCGATCCCCGAAAAAGACTTATACCAGCTTCTACCCAATAAGCTAAATAACGGGGTTTGGGATGACTTGCTCGACCTGAATTCTGAGTAACACTTTGCGTTCTAGTGGCTATCTTTCCTTATCATTGGATTAAACTCGTTTACAATCGACTCGCAAAATACACACTCATAACCCTACTAAGATAATATCGCCGCCTAGAACGTTAATCATAGGCCGAAAATAATGATAGGTTAACCTGTCATTATTGGCCTACAGTTTATAGCTTTAGCTTGATTGGTACAGTAGGTCGGTTAGTTGTTCAAAAGGCATGGGTTTAGCAAACAGATAGCCTTGGGCTTCGTCGCAACCTAACTTGAGCATATAACTGGCTTGTTCACGTTTTTCTACACCTTCTGCAATGGTTGAAAGCCCTAGCTTGTTGCCTAGCGTAACTATGGTTTCAACGATAAACGCAGACTTGCCCGGCGTAATTTCATTAACGAATGCTCTGTCCACTTTAAGGCGGTCGAGGGGGAGTTTTTGTAAATAGCTCATAGATGAGAAGCCGGTTCCAAAGTCGTCGATTGCGACTTTAACGCCAAAGCGTTTGAGTTCTTGCAATGCCTCAATCACAATCTGCGGCTCATCCATCACGACGCTCTCGGTAATCTCCAATTCGACTCTGTCTGGTTCTAACCCAAACTCAGTAATATGTTGTTTGACTGAAGGGATAAAATTAGGATCTCTGAACTGAGGCATAGAAATATTGATTGCCATTCTCAAACCTTGATGGCCTATTTCGTTGAGTTTGGCTAAGTGTCGACACGACTCTTCAATAACCCAGCTTCCAATATCAATAATAAGCCCTGAGTACTCAGCCAGAGGCACAAACACAGCGGGTGATATGTAAGTCCCTGTTTCACTTGGCCAGCGAAGTAAGGCTTCCATTCCTACTATCTGTTCAGTGACTAAATCGACTTGAGGCTGGTACCACAACTCTAACTTGCGAGCTTGAAAATCTGCCGACAACTTGCGGATCATCTCTAATCGCCAAGTGGTTTGCTGCTCCATTTCTGGGGCGTAGTACTCAAAATTGCTATTGAGGTTTTTCTTTGCTCGGTTGAGCGCAATATTGCTTTGTTTTAGTAGGTCTATGCCCGGACAATTATTGTCATTTAAGCGGCATATGCCAATAGACGCGGCTAAGGGTAAGGTGTGTTCTGCAACCTTAAAGGGGGTGACAAAGACTTGATTAATAGTTTCGGGGTTAATCAAGGTTTCTGAGCCGATTACGCCAAATATATCTGCACCAATACGGCCAATCTTAGTGTCTTCTGTTAACGTTGTTTGTAAGCGCTCGGTTACTGCAACCAAGGCGCAGTTGCCTACATCTTGACCAAGACCATCATTTATATCGGCAAAGTGATTGATATCGACTAGAGCGACGACTAGATCTTGGTTACGCAAGTCAGTTTGGCTTGATTCATCTAGCATATTGATGAATTCACTACGATTAGGTAACTTAGTTAGCCAATCTTTAAATGCTGCGGTACGTAACTGGTGAAACAAGTTTACGTTCTCATAGCCCACAGACACGCTAGATAAAAAGACCTCTAACAGCTCTCTATCTGCTCGATTGATCTTGTGACCTTGCTCCAAATAAACTGCGGCTTCGTAGTCAGAGCTGTGCAAATATAAAACGCTAAAGTTGGGCTCGAAAATATGCTGTTTTTGTTCAAGACAAAGGTTAACTGAGCTGACTATTCTATCGTTATGTAAATTCTCTAATTTTTTATTGATATATACGGCAAATTCACCGGCTGCACCTAAAACATAGATGTCGTCATCTTCGATATCGAGCACAGAGCCGGCTTTAGCGCAGACTACACCACCGGCTTCTAGTCCGAGTAATGAGCTGATTTGAGTAACAACCCCCTCGCAAAAATTTCTGACGGAATGCTCTTCCATCAAGTTCGCGGCAGACTTGATAATTTGTCTGAGACCTAAGCGGCTTTGGTTGATCGAGAGTATTTGTTGATAGGAGCGGATAGACGCGATAATCGCAGTGACCAGTTTACTACGGGTTAATTCTGTTTTGGTTTTGTAATCGTTAATATCATAGTCTTTGATGACTTGTTCTTCGGGAGCATATCCAGGTTGGCCTGTACGCAGTATAATCCTAGGCTCTAGGATATTGAGTTCTTCGCGCATGGTACGTGCAACCACTAAGCCTGCATCGTCTGATTCCATTACCACATCAAGCAAAATAATGGCTATGCTTGAGCGCATTTTTTCAATCGTGGCTAAGGCTTCTTTTCCAGAGTGCACATGAATAAAGTTGAGGCTTCGATTTGAGACGACTAAATCTGACAGAGCGAGGCGAGTAATCGAATGGATTTCTTCATCGTCATCTACCACCAATATGTTCCATGCCCCTTGAAGGCTTGCTCTGGGTGTGTCCGAAATAGATTCTTCAGGCAGAAAAATTAATTCATCGTTGTCGTAGTTTTTGGGGCTCATCAAGTTTTACCTAAACACAAATTCAACACATCACCTGACCGTCGGTTATGGTACTAATACTCAAGAGGGTAATCGTCTTCTCGATATATGGTTTGTTGTAGCGCGGAAAGATCCGACTAACAGTATAGACGAGTTCTATACAAAAGCCTCAGACCACATACTTACTGAACATGCATGAAAACAGGTTAAGAACGGTAGCGCTTAGCTGTATGTATTTGGCGCGTATTCATATACATGCACAGAGAAGATTATTTGACCTATCCCTAATAACCCTCAATTTATCATGTTTGTGTAGCATATGTAATAGCCATACAGGTACGCATAAAATCGAAAGTAACAGGTTTAGCACTATACGGAATAGTCACGAGTAAATCGTGGTTAGTCAGGATTGACCGTTGCGATATTTTTGTAAATAAATTTAGCGTATTTGCTTTTAATAGACTGAGATGCTTGAGAATAGGAGAAGGATTACTTTGAGGCTGGGCAGTACGAGCGGGCCTAGGCAGCTAAGAACCTGAGCGACGGGCTAAATGCCGTCGCCAAATTCATGTAAACCACACTCACGCTTGAGACCAAAGAATCGGGTATCTTGTTCATTCATCCCCTCCTCTAAAGAACGCGTGCTGTGCCAATCGCCAATAGACACATAGCCTTTTTCCCAAAGTGGGTGATAAGGCAAGTCGTGCTTTTTCAAGTACATGTGCACGTCTCTATTCGACCAATTGATGATCGGATAAACTTTTATCTGACCTTTTACTTGCTGCAACACAGGTAGTGCCTCACGCATATCTGACTGGCTTCTGCGCAAGCCTGCAAACCAAGTACTAACCTCTAGCTCGCGTAGGGCTTTTTGCATAGGCTGAACTTTGTTTAAGATATTGTATTGCTCAATACCCTCTATTCCGCCTTCCCACAATTTACCTAGCTTAGCTTCTTGCCATGCTGGAGTCATATCTGCACTGTAGACTTTTAAGTTAAGCTTGAGTCTTTCAGTTAGCTCGTCAACAAACTCATACGTCTCCGGAAACAAATAGCCAGTATCCGTTAATACCACAGGTATGTCTGGGTATTGTTGGGTCACTAAGTGCAGCATGACCGCAGCCTGCGCCCCAAAACTGGACGACAGCATAAACTGACCCGGTAGATTATCCAGTGCCCACGCGACTCGCTGCTCGGGTGTTTGTTGCTCGAGCTGCTGATTGGCTTCAACTAGGGCCTCGGCAGAGGGAAAGTCCTTGCCGAGCGCCTGTTTAGGCTGGAACGAATGAGTCATCGTGAAAGTCCTTGGCCGAATTAACAACCGGTTTGATTACTTCAGCTCTAATCAGGAAGTCACCAAAGGCTTCTGATTCATTGCGCTCTTTCGCCCAACGACCAATTAAGCTATCCAGTTCAGCCATTATTTCTTGTTCGCCGATGTTTTCTTTGTACATACGAGGTATGCGCGTACCTTCACGGTTTCCGCCAAGGTGGAAGTTGTACTTACCCGGGCCTTTACCGACTAGGCCAACTTCAGCCAACATCGCGCGACCACAGCCATTCGGGCAGCCAGTAACACGATAAATAATGCTTTCTTCAGGCAAGCCGTGTTTGGCTAAGAACCCTTCTATCTGAGTCACAGCATCAGGTAAATAACGTTCGGCCTCGGCCATCGCTAACGGACAAGTAGGCAATGATACACAGGCCATAGAGTCTTTTCGTTGTGGGCTAACATCGTCAGATATTAGGCCATGCTCACGAGCAATGGCTTCTATTTTGCCTTTAAGTTCAGCGGGAACACCGGCAATAATCAAGTTTTGATTAGCCGTCATGCGCATATCGCCGGGGTGAATTTTAGCAATTTCGGCACAGCCAGTTTTTAAGGTTTTGCCTGGGTAATCTAAGATTCGACCATTTTCAATGAACAAGGTGAGGTGATGCTTACCATCAATGCCTTCTACCCAACCGATACGATCGCCACGACTAGTAAATTCGTAAGGCTTGCTAGGTGCAAACTTAGCCCCCGAGCGTTTTTCTACTTCGGCTTTGAAGTTATCAGTGCCTACTCGTTCTAAGGTGTATTTAGTTTTAGCATTTTTACGGTTTACGCGATTACCCCAATCTCTTTGGGTAGTAATTACCGCTTCGGCAACGGCTAAAGTATGCTCTAAGCCGATAAAGCCAAAGTCATCGGCTTTACGAGGGTAAGTAGAGGTATCACCGTGGGTCATGGCTAAGCCACCGCCTACTAATACGTTAAATCCAATTAACTTACCGTTTTCGGCTATTGCAACAAAGTTCAAGTCGTTGGCGTGTACATCCACATCGTTTTGAGGAGGAATAGTAACAGTGGTTTTGAACTTACGTGGCAAGTACGTTGGACCTAAAATAGGCTCTTCTGTTGATTCCGCTTTTTCTTCGTCTAACCAAACCTCTGCGTAAGCGCGGGTTTTAGGCAGCAAGTGTTCGCTGATCTTTTTTGCCCACTCGTAGGCCTCTTGATGCAGTTCAGATTCGACTGGGTTAGAGGTACATAATACGTTCCGGTTTACGTCACCTGCTGTTGCGATTGAATCCATGCCAATGCTGTTAAGCATTTGGTGCATAGGCTTAACATTTGGCTTTAATACGCCATGAAACTGGAATGTTTGACGGGTAGTTAAACGAATGCTGCCGTAAATAGATTTTTCTTCAGCAAACTTATCAATGGCTAGCCACTGGTCAGTGCTAATAATTCCACCGGGTAAGCGGGCGCGCAACATAACGTTTTGTAACGGTTCAAGCTTTTGCTTAGCACGCTCGGCACGAATGTCACGGTCATCTTGCTGGTACATTCCGTGAAAACGGATAAGTTGGAAGTTATCTCCAACAAACGCACCGGTTAGGTCGTCTGTCAGGTTTTCTGCAATGGTGCCGCGTAAAAAATTACTTTCGGTTTTTAAACGTTCGTTGTCGGCAAGTTTACCTTCAACAACAAAGTTTTTATTGTCAGTGGTCATTAGTATACGTCCTTCTGATAACGTTTTGCGCGACGCAAATCATTAATATATTGCTCAGCTTGCTCTTCGGTCTTACCGCCATGTTGCACCACTATTTGTACTAAGGCGTCTTGTACATCTTTAGCCATGCGTGTGGCATCACCACAAACGTAAAGGTGAGCACCATCTTCTAGCCATTGATATAGCTCAGCGCCTTGCTCAAGCATGCGGTGTTGAACATAAATCTTTTGTTCTTGGTCACGTGAGAATGCTAGGGTGACTTTGTCTACCACGCCTTCTTTTACAAAACGTTGCCATTCTGTTTGATACAAGAAATCTTGAGTATAATTTGGGTTACCGAAGAATAACCAGTTTTTGCCTTCAGACTCGTCAGCTTCTCTTTGCTGCATAAAGGCTCTGAATGGCGCAATACCTGTGCCTGGGCCAATCATAATGACTGGCGTATTGCCATCTTCAGGAAGACGGAAGTTGTCATTATGCTCAACAAAAACCTTAACTTCTCCACCTTCATTTAAGCGCGTAGACAAGAAGCTAGATGCTCCGCCTTGATGCTGTTCGCCATGGGCTTCAAACTCGACTAAAGCCACGGTTAGGTGAACTTCATCTTCAACTTCATCTTGACTTGAGGCAATAGAATAAAGTCTTGGAGTGATGCTACGTAAGCTGTCAACAAACTGCTGAGCGGTTACTTTAGCCGGATACTGACGTACAATATCAACGATTTGACGTACACTCAAAAATTCACGTAACGCCGCTTTGTCTTCAAGCAAGGCGTTTAAGTCTGCATTATTGGCGAATTCGGCGTAGGCCTTGGCAAACGTTGGATAGCTTTGAGTTAACTCAAGTTTATCGGTTAATAGCGTTTTAATTTCGTAGTCATCACCCGACCATTTCACTTGGCTGTCACCAGCAATGCTCAATAGGCCAAGTAATTCGTCAACTAGTTGAGTATCGTTTGTAAACCACACGCCTAATGCATCGCCTGGACGGTATTGAATACCCGAATCTTCCAAAGAGATTTCTATGTGACGAATGTCTTTAACTGAGTCACGGCCAGTGATCTTTTGGCTCTCAAGTAGGGTTGCTGTGAAAGGCGCTTTTTTGGTGTACTTAGTGCCACCAGATACCGCAGCACTTACAGCAGTTGCAACACTGGTTTGTGTTCCGGTGGATAAGGAATCTTTTAGCTTAGCCGTTAGTTTTTCGGCCCACGCTTGTACATCGGCATCGTAGTCAACGTCGCAATCTACACGGTCTAACATTCGGCTTGCGCCTAATTTCGCTAAGCCTTCATCAAAATCTTTTGCCGTTTGGCAGAAAAACTCATAACTACTGTCACCCAGACCAATTACCGAGTATTGTAAATCAGGCAATTTTGGCGCTTTTTTTCCACCTACAAAACTATGGAATTCTACTGCGTCATCTGGCGCGTCACCTTCACCATGGGTGCTGACAACCATGACCACGTGACTTTCGCTTTTTAGTTGCTTAGCCTTGTAATCAGCCATGTTGTACAACTTGGCTGGAAGGCCTGCTTCGTCTAACTTGGCTTTATATTCTTCGGCGACCGCTTTGGCATTGCCAGTTTGCGAACCATATAAAATAGTCAAAGATTGACTTGGAGTCGCCGTGGCTTGAGGCATTGCTACTGCTGGTTGTCCAGTTTGTGCAAGACCCGCTAAGTAACCACTTAACCAAGTAAGTTGTTGTGCATTTAAGGCTGAAGTAGCCTGATTTATTTGACTCCACTGTGCTTCTGTAAGCCCAGCAGTAAGTCCCATTGTTTGATTTGTAGGTGATGACATAGGATCGCTAACCGTTATTAATACCACTATAGACTAGCGCTATGATGTCATAACAGGAAAGAATAAAACCTACTTTTTTATAACTAAATAGGTGTGGAGATAAATTGTTCTTCTTTGTGTAAATTTTGTCGCAAGAAGATACTGCTTACTTTGCGACAAAATCCTCCCCAAAAGTCCCTAAGATCTTCTCTATATGCAGGTGTGGGAGATGGCTGTTGCGAACAAAGCGTAAAGTGTGATTAGGTGAATTTTTTGGTAAGGTTTGTGTGGCATTTTTAGTGCTTCGTTCTACAAATACCACACAGCTTTTAGCAAAGCATATAGCAAAAACTAACAGGCCCTAGAAGTGAATTTCTACGCCAGCAAATGCCCCTTTAAACTCAAGGTCAGAATAGATATCGTCTAAGTCTTCGAGCTCTAAGTTAACTGCACGGTAACCTAATTGAAAGGTAACATCTATGGCTAGGTTATCAACGGCTTGGTAAGTAATGGCGGCTTGATAGTCGGTTAAAGAGTGATCGTCGACATTCAAAAAACTGCCTTCTGCAAATGCCCCTAAACCGGTAAAGGGTAGGCCTAATTCAATGCGTGAATACAGCATGGGGACAGCACCAGAAAACTCCTCCATACCACGACTGCTCGGATCAGCCTGATCCACAACCAAAATTTCGCCATCCATATATTTTGCATTTAAGCCTAAATCAAAACTGATCAGGTCGTTGTCAAATAATTCGTAATAAAAAATGACATCTGTGGTGGTGAGTTGCACATCTGTTGTTAGGGTGGAGTTGTCGATGAATAGCTCATCGCCAAAGACAAAATTAGACTCAAGCTGAGTATCGCCTTGGGTATCCATGGCAGTGCGTTGCAGCTTGATATTAGGAATAAAAGGAATGGGGTGCTCTAAGGCTGCGTATATATTTGATTGAGCTTCGTCCTCAAAGTTGAAGCTTGCATTGCTGCCATCATCAGAAAAGCCGCCAGACGTTTGCATGTTCCAACCCTGAGCGCCAACATAAAGTCCAAGTATGGTATCTGCTTGGCTAGTAAAGCTGGCGACAAGTGCAGCTATACCGACAGCAGCTGTGGTTTTATTCATTGTGTTATCCTTGATTTAATAATTCGCTGAGTTCGATTAACGCAGCATTCGCTCGAGAAATATAGTTTGCCATAACCAGAGAATGGTTCGCTAGCATACCAAAGCCACTGCCATTTAAGACCATAGGGCTCCAAAGAGGCTCTTGAGTGGCTTCGAGTTCGCGAATGATTTGTTGCAAACTAATTCGTGCATTTTTCTTCTCGAGTACGTCAGCAAAGTCGGCTTCTACGCCTTTTAAAAAATGCAATAGAGCCCACGATGCGCCTCGTGCTTCATAAAAGGTATCGTCTAATTGCCACCAACTGGTTTTCTCCATAAGTTGCTGGGCACTAGGGGTTGATTGTTGCGCTTCAGGATCTCCTGCCAGAGCTGTGTCTAGGCGCGTTTGACCAACACTCGCACTTAAGCGCTGAGACAAACTACCCATGCGTTTTTCGACTTGCTTTAACCAGTCTCTTAAATTGTCTGCTCTGGCGTAAAATTGACCTCTTTGTTGGCTACTATCAGATAAGCTCGCTCGGTACAGGTATAAATTGTCTATGCCTTCTTGGTACTTAGACTCGGCCGAGGGCAGGATCCAGCTCAAGCTGTCATTGTTGAATTGAGGTTGAGCTTTGGTTAAAAACGCGTTCTCTTGTGACTGACTTTGTGAACGGCTAAAGTCTTTGCGCATGGCCAGAGATAAATCTCGAACCATTTCGAGTACCCCAAATTCCCAACTGGGCATATTGTCCATCATCACGCTAGGAGGAATGACATCATTCGACAAATACCCGCCAGACTTATCTAGCAAAGTTTCACTCACTTTTATCAAGCTAGTGGTGATGGTGTAGCCTGCGACGACTTGTTGTTGGTTTGCTTCGGCATATTGGTTGGCTTCTGCTAAAGGCTCGAAAGTATCGGGTTCCATGCTCCAGATAATAGAGATAACCCACAGTAAAATTAATAGTACTGCGCCATATCCGGCAATCAGTTTGGGGGTGAAATATTGTTTCATAATGGCAGTCCGTTAGTGGTGATGGTGGTGTGCACTGGGGCGTTGGATAATCGCATCGAACGTTTGCGTTGAACCATCCTGTAGGATCAGAGTAATAGGCTGGCGTTGATTTTCTACTAAAGGGTGCTTCAGTCCAAATAGCATAATATGCAGGCCACCAGGAGCGAACTTAACGGTTTCTCCAGCTTTAACTAAAACTTCAGCTTGTTGCTGCATACGCATCATATCGTTGACGAGTATATGGTTGTGTATTTCAGTTTTTTGCGCAAAGTCGGCTTTAGCAGCCACTATCACTTGGTCTTGTTGACTGGGGTTGCTCACAGTCAAATAGGCTGAGGTATTGGGCACGGTTGGCGGCAATAATCGAATACTTGCGTGTGTAATTTCTACCGATGCTAAAGCCGGTAAGCCAACTAGGGCAAGTAAGAAAAGTGATATTCGTATCATTAAAAACATCCGGTAAGTGCCGAAAATTAATTATTCAGCAAATATTTCTAACATGCCACTGCTAATTTGGCCTAGTGGGTATTTCGTTATGTTTATGAGGGTAATGGCGAAGCATTAATAGCCCAACTAATCCTACCAAAATGAGTGATGGCCAGATGAAACCAGCAAAAGGCAAAACGACTAAAATCAGGCTAGCAAAGATCACTAAGGTAATTAGCACCACTAGGCCAAGTAGATTTGCCGCAAAGATAATGCCTAACATGATAGCGCCCATCACTATGCCGATTAACGCTGTAGTATAGATTGTCCATTCTGTCATAGTGCGTAGTCCACATCTGGCTATAGTGGCTTATCTTTTGGGTAGCAATATAGCCGCTGCCGTGTATGCGCAAACCGTGGGTAATGGCAGCATAACTAAACAGGCTATGGCTGCTATTCGCACGCCAAGCGTTGGTAGTTGCCAGTGTCTGGCTAAACCCGCACATACGCCTGAAATTTTAGCCCGAAGGGGATCTCTGTGTAGTCTGCCAACTTCTATAGTGGGTCGCATAATTTTCTCCTAAAATTCGATAAAATATTGGTTAAGGGAAAGGGGTTAGGCCACTTTTTCCTTCAATGCTTTCAGTTCTTGCTCTATCTGATCTTGGGCGACAAGATCATCAAGTTGCGCGCTTACAGAGTCATTTTTTTGAATAAAATCATGGGCATCTACTTGCGCTTCTAGATCATCAATTTTTCGTTCAAATTGCTCAAATTTAATCACGGCATCATCAATTTTTTGTGCATGTAAGTTTTGTTTTGCTTGCATACGTACACTTGCAGAGCGTTCCCGAGTAAGCAAAGATTGTTGCTTGGTTTTAGCCTCAAATAGTTTGTTTTGTAAACGTTCGGTGTCGCTCTTGAGTTTATTTAAAGACTCGTCTACGACAGCTAATTCTTGGTGTATTGCCTGCTGTTTTTGCTGAGCCTTTTGTTTTTCAGATAAAGCCAAACGAGCGAGATCTTCGCGGTCTTTTTGTAATGCTACTTGTGCTTTTTCTGTCCAGTTGGCAGTTTGTGTTTGGTATTCGCGGAGTTGGCCTTCTATTTGGCGCTTTTCAGCTAAATGCACAGCAGCTGCACCACGCAGTTCGACTAAGGTTTCTTCCATTTCTTGGATCAGCAGTTTGACCATTTTTACTGGATCTTCAGCTTTGTCTAAAATCGCATTAACGTTGGCTTGCACTATATCTGACATTCTTGAAAACATTCCCATTTTGATTCCTCCAATAGATTAATGAGATATCACTGAGCTAATCAGTACAAAGTCTCTATAACAAGTCACGTGCCATCATGCTAAATCACTGTAAGTATTGAATTTTTTGATAACGCAATGATTTTGAAAAGTACAGATTAGTATATTTAACCAACTTTTTAGTGGATTTGACTTACTCAAATTGAGCTTGGTGATATTGACCAATTACCTCAAGCCAGAACAACTAAGATTGAGAAGAAAACTCTAAAATTGAGAATAAATACGTTAGAAAGCCAAGGGATACAAGTTTAATGAAGAGAGAATATTTAACCTGAACCCAATGTATGAATTCAGGTTATTAAGGAGGATCTAACAAGGAATCGAATCAAAACAGGAGGAGAGAAAGTGTTTAACGTGGCCTCTACGTGAATAGCTTGTGTACCAAACTAAAGGCTAGTCCGCCAAATACGTAGGTCATAACCGGCAATAACAACATTATGAGTAAAGATGATTGAAAAAACATACCTATACTCCTTCTCGGTTAACAAGTGTAAAATTTTGATAGTTGATTTTGTCGTTAAGCATGACCCATTCCTTTAATTAACAATAAACTGCCTGAACAAGGTGAGCAGTTGTATATATAGTCGAGGGATGTTTAGCGATAGTTGTGCCAATATTAAAATAAATTTTAACTTGTTGATTTTAATGTTAATTACATTTTTGGATAGAAGTAAAAAAAGCCGAACTAGTCAATTTTTTTATTAGATGTAGAATCTGACCACCTAAGTGGTCAAATTTACTATTGCGGTCAAAGGTTCTGTTTGTGAAAAACAGAGAGTTAGGCTGAAGGTTTACCTTCTGCTTGAAATTGATGGGCTTTGGTTTGCGCTTCGAGTAAGGCATCTAGCCCGTTAGTTAAGAGTTCGACGCCCGCAGATTTTTGAGTGCCGTTTTGGCTTAAAAATCGTCGCCAAATTCGCCCTCCAGGTTGACCTTGAAACAGCCCAAGCATATGTCTAGCGACATGCCATACTCGGCCCCCATCAGCAATATGTTGCTCGACGTAAGGTAACATGGCCTGAACGACCTCTATTCGGGTTTTTACTGGCGATGAGTCTTGATAAAACAGCTGGTCAACGCCAGCGAGTATATAAGGGTTGCTGTATACTTCGCGGCCAATCATCACGCTGTCGACATGAGCGAGGTGCTCAGCGGTTTGCTCTAAGGTATTAATGCCACCATTAATGCCAATATGTAAATCTGGGAATTCTTGTTTAAGTTGGTAAACCCTATCGTACATCAAAGGCGGCACGTCACGGTTTTGTTTGGGGCTTAGACCTTGCAGCCAAGCCTTGCGGGCATGAACCACAAAAGTATTGCATCCGGCATCGGCAACGGTTTCGATAAACCGAGTTAAATCTTGGTACTCGTCCATATCGTCTATGCCGATCCTCGATTTGACTGTAACCGGAATATCCACACTGGCTTGCATGCTTTCAATACATTGGGCTACTGTCTTAGGCTCGGCCATTAGGCAAGCACCAAAACGGCCATTTTGTACGCGATCCGAAGGACAACCGACGTTGATATTTACTTCGTCATAACCGTAAGTTTGTGCCTCAACCGCACAGCGAGCCATATCGGTAGGATCAGAGCCACCCAATTGCAGCGCCACCGGATGTTCAGCTTGATTAAACGCCAAATAATCACCCTTACCAAAAATAATAGCGCCCGTTGTGACCATTTCTGTGTATAGCAATGTGTGTTGAGATATTTGTCGCAAAAAATAACGGCAATGCTTATCTGTCCAATCCAGCATTGGAGCCACCGAGAAGCGCCTATCAAGCTCCCGCCTTACGCCAGAACCTTTATATAACTGTTTTTCATCACTTTTTAAATGCACGTTTTCGCTCATTTTTCCATATTCTTGTACGTTTTTGCATTGAAAGTACCCTGAGGGTACAATGCTGGGGTACAATTATAGTACCCTACTGAATTCAGACATTGTGGTTAGTATACAGGAGGCGGTTAAATGGCGACAGTGAATATAGAACAACGTAAGACTAAGAAAGGGATTAAATTTCGTGCTCGTGTGCGGCTAAGAAATGAGCTACTTGAAAAAGGTTATTACGAAGAAAGCAATACTTTCACTACCAAAGCAAAAGCAAGGCACTGGGCAACAAACCGCGCTCAGTATCTCGATGTTCACGGCATGCCGCAAGCTGGGGTTAAAGAGACTGATTTAAGAGACGTTTCGCTAACTACATTAATCAATATGTATTTAGACCAATATCGACACGAACTCGGTCGTAGTAAATATTATGCGTTAAAAGCTATTGCCCAAAGAGATATCGCCATCAATTTAGTATCTGCATTTACTGTCGAAGATATTGTTAATTACGCCAAAGAAAGAAAGGCTGAGGGTGTTTCGGCGTATACCACTTACCAAGACATTTTATACATTAAGTCTGTAATAGCAGTCGCCCACGAAAAAGAGTTTCAAGTGAGAGGTGATATCAACTTCATATTGGAAGCTATCAAAAAATTTAAAGACGATATTAAGAATAATGTTCCAAAACATAAACGTCTTGTCGAATTTACTGCAAATGAAAGAACTGAACTCCCAACAAGAAAAGAAATGGAACTTTTACGCGATGCTTTAAAAACTCGTGAAGAACACCAAAGCGCTAAAATCCCATATTTACAGATTCTTGATTTTGCCATTGCCTCCTGCATGCGTGTGTCAGAGATTTGTCGAATAAAGTGGGAAAACTTTGATGAAGACCAACACACAGTCGTGGTTGAAGACAGAAAGCACCCTACGAACAAAATAGGAAACCATGTACCAGTCCCATTAATCAGCGGTGCATATGAAATCGTTATGGAGCGAAAGAAACAGCTAATCGAAAAGCTCAAAGAAAAAGGTGAAAAATTTGACCCGCAAGCCAAAATATTTCCCTACGAAGCTCGCTCTGTCACCGCTGGCTGGCAACGCAGCCGTAAAAAACTCATTGAGGAAGGGCATAGTATAAGACAAATTCGCTTCCATGATTTACGAGCTTACGGCGCGTCTTTACTTATGGATAAAGGATGGTCACTTTCCAAAGTATCAAAAGTGACAGGCCATCGTGACATGAACGTTTTAAATAATATTTATAATCGATTAGACGTAACCAAAATAGCATTAGATGATTTCAATGAAAGGCATGGACTAAACAAAGAAAAAAGGACTGAACATCAATAGATAAAGGAATTTTAACATCCCACAATTTCAACAAATGTGATAGCGTATTCCGTAGAAAAACTAATTTTTAAATCCCGATAACAAAAGTCAATCGGTTACGGAAAACAGAACAAAATATAGGGTAATTTATGGGCGAGCACTTCTCAAAAACAGCAGCATTAATTTGGTCAGTTGCTGATCTTCTTCGTGGCGATTTCAAACAAAGCCAATATGGACGAATTATACTTCCTTTCACCCTGCTTCGCCGTTTGGAATGTGTTCTCGAACCAACAAAAAACGATGTGATTGCTAAGTACGAAACGATAAAAGCAATGCCCCATGAAGCACAAGAAAAGATCTTATCGGTATCTGCAAAGCAAAGCTTTTATAACACTTCGAAAATGGATTTAACGAAACTGGGTGAAACCAGCGTTGCTCAAAACCTTGAAAGCTACGTGCAATCTTTCAGCTCAAATGCTCGTGAAATTTTTGAGCACTTTGACTTCTTTAATACCATCGACAAGCTTTCAGAAGCTGACTTGCTTTACAAAGTAGCAAAACGATTTGCTACAACGGATCTGCACCCAGAAGTTATTGATAACTATCACATGGGGCTGACTTTTGAAGAATTAATTCGCCGCTTTGCGGAAAGCTCCAATGAAACGGCTGGTGAACACTTTACCCCAAGAGATATTGTCCGTTTAACGACCTCTTTGGTTTTTTGCCATGACGATGACTTATTAACAAAACAAGGACTGGTAAGAAGTATTTACGACCCCACAGCGGGAACAGGTGGTTTCTTATCTTCTGGTATGGAATATGTTCACGAGCTAAATGACAAAGCCGCTCTTTCGGCTTTTGGTCAGGAACTAAATCCAGAGTCATACGCAATATGCAAAGCAGATATGCTTATCAAAGGGCAAAAGGTCGATAATATAAAACTTGGTAATACTCTATCTGACGATCACCTACCTGCGGATAAATTTGACTATATGCTTTCTAATCCACCATTTGGTGTCGATTGGAAAAAGGTTCAGAAAAAGATTAATGACGAACACAAGTTTAAAGGGTTCGAAGGTCGTTTTGGTGCTGGTTTACCACGAGTCTCTGACGGTTCCCTTTTATTCTTAATGCACCTTGTCAGCAAAATGCGCCCTAAGCATGAAGGCGGTTCTCGCATTGGCATTATTTTGAATGGTTCACCGCTATTTACTGGCAGTGCTGGCAGTGGCGAAAGTGAGATCAGACGTTATTTATTGGAACATGACTTAGTTGAAGCAATCATTGCCCTACCAACGGATATGTTCTACAACACGGGGATTGCAACCTACGTCTGGATTTTAACTAACAGCAAACCCGAAGGCAGAGAAAAGCAGGTTCAGCTTATAAATGCCAGCGTTGACGATAAAGAAGCTCCTGATAACAATTTTTATGTCGCCATGCGTAAATCATTAGGCAGCAAACGCCGAGAACTTCCTGAGTCTAAGATTGATGAAATCGTTAAACTATATGGTCAGTTTGAACAGGCTAAGAACAGCAAAATATTTAGCTACAAAGAATTTGGTTATCGCCGTATTACCGTTGAACGTCCGTTACAGCTGGCGTTTGATGCAACCGAAGATAAATTACACGCTTATTTGTCAGATCATCATGAAAAGCTAAAAAAGAAGGCTCCTGAACTTTCTTTGGAAGAAGTTGAAGAAAGTCATCCACCATCAGGTTACCAGACTCTCCAAAGGTTAATAGGTCAGCCTATCATTATGAGTCGAAATGAGTTCTTAGCCCAATTTAACGAAAAGCTTACTGCTGCCGAGGTTAAAGCTCTATGCAAGTACTTTGGCGAACACAATGATGAGGCTGAAATTTGCTATGTTGAATCTGGTAAAAACAAAGGTCAACCAGAACCAAACCCAGACCTAAGGGACAACGAGAATGTTCCACTAACAGAGTCCGTACAAAGTTACTTTGAACGTGAAGTGTTACCTCATGTACCAAATGCTTGGATTGACGAAAGCAAACGCGATGAAAAAGATGGAGAAGTAGGTATTGTAGGCTATGAAATCCCATTTAATCGCCATTTTTATGAGTACAAACCACCTAGAAAGTTGGAAGATATAGACAAAGATTTAGACATGGTTTCAGGCGAAATTATGCAGCTATTACAATAGGTTCACTCTTGATGAAGCGTTTTGTTTGCCCCCGTACAACTAAAATTATCTTGTGGTACATATTGCGCCCAAGACATTTTGCCACTACTATAATGGGTAATATACCCGCCAAGCCTATGCTGTTTGATTCGTCATTCAGTATGCTGAAATTGAGCGGGTTTTCTTTTTTTTACCCTCCTAAAAATGCCAACCGAAGCGTAATTAGTAACTCTCCTGTAATAATAAGGAGCGTTCTTTGAACCCATTTTCTAAACCTTCTATCAGTGTCAATGAGCAAGTCACTTTATTGCAAAGTCGAGGGCTAAATATACAAGATACGGAGAGAGCTAAACGCTATTTAGAAGTTATTAGCTTTTTCAGGCTATCAGCCTATATGCGCCCTTTTCAGCTTGCCCATGACGACCAGCACACTTTTAAAGACAATGCCAAGTTTCGAGAAATTGTCGCGCTATACGCTTTTGACCGCGAATTGCGTTTGATTGTCATGGACGCAGTAGAACGAATAGAGGTTGCTATTCGCTCTATGATAAACAATATTATGGGACCAACCTATCAAACCGAACAAGAACCATACAGCGGTAGTCATTGGTATTTGAATAGAGATAGATTCAATAATCGCTACAACCATCAACGCCT
Source organism: uncultured Paraglaciecola sp. (assembly GCA_947498355.1). Lineage (GTDB taxonomy): Bacteria > Pseudomonadota > Gammaproteobacteria > Enterobacterales > Alteromonadaceae > Paraglaciecola. Next base: position 82,021 of record CANMKA010000012.1, read on the forward strand.
TCTCGATACATTAGGTTATAAGCAAGAGCAAGAAAAACGCTCTCTTCGACAAGAATTCGAAAAAATAGATAACGCCCAGCATGATGACGATAAAAAACAAATACTGAAAAACCTGAAACAACGTGAAAACTATTGTCGTTACTATGCCAACAATTACAGTGAGCCAGAGTTGCCGCCTTGTTGGGCTGCAATAGAAGAATTAACTCTTGGTGAACTATCTCACTTGTACAAAGGGTTAAAGCGAGACGCAGATCGTAAAGCCATCGCAAGACGGTTCAATGTACCGCAAGACAAACTCGGTAGTTGGCTACACACACTTACATTCATTCGAAATTGTTGCGCTCATCATGCAAGGTTATGGAACAGAGAACTTCCCATTGCGCCTAAACTAATGCGTGATCCCGAATGGCGATTTCCAGCGGTTCTTCCTGACACTCAAATTCAACCAGCAAAACGATTATTTTCAGTTGTATTGCTATTAGCATTTTTAATGAAGCAAGTAAGCCCAGATAGCAAATGGGTAAATAGCTTGCTGGCATTATTTACCAAATATCCAGATGTGCCATTAAAAAACATGGGCTTTCCCGAAGACTGGCAGCAGCACCCATTTTTACAAAAGGTAATTGAATAATGACAGGACGTTATCAAGCTTATCCTGAATACAAAGCTTCACCAATAGATTGGTTAGAAAAGATACCTTCACAATGGAAAACCACACGCCTGAAATATTTGGGAAATGCCATTATTGGCTTAACATATTCACCCGATGAAGTTGTAGAGAAAGAAAGTAAAGACGCTACGTTAGTATTGAGGTCGTCTAATGTACAAAACGGAAAAATATCTTTACTGGACAACGTATATGTAAACAAAGATATTCCCGAAAAGCTACGTACGAAAAAAGACGATATTTTAATTTGTTCTCGAAATGGTAGCCGAGCTTTAATCGGAAAAAACGCACGAATAGACGAAAGTTCTACCAATATGACGTTTGGCGCATTCATGACTATTTTCCGAAGTAGATATAATGAATACCTATCTCATGTTTTTAACTCCAAGTTATTTGAATATCAATCAGGCTCATTTTTAACATCAACTATTAATCAGCTAACAACTGGCAATTTGAACAGTTTCGAAATTCCTTTCCCGCCAGAAGCCGAATTAAAGCCAATTATTAATTTTCTTAATCATGAAATATCCAAAATAGACAAATTGATAAGTAAACAAGAAAAGCTGATTGAACTGCTAAAAGAAAAACGCCAAGCCGTAATCTCAAATGCTGTAACCAAAGGGCTAAATCCTGATGTTGAAACGAAAGATTCGGGTGTTGAATGGTTGGGAAAAGTGCCCATTCATTGGCGAATAGTCAAACTAAGTTATTTTTTAAAGCTACTTAGCGGAGATGGAATAACGTCAAATGAGATCGAACCAGAAGGTGAGTATCCTGTAATGGGCGGTAACGGTTTAAGAGGATTTACCAAAAATTACAACTGCGCTGGTGAATATGCATTAATTGGCCGACAAGGTGCATTATGTGGAAACATAAATATCGCTACTGGCAAGTTTTTCGCTTCCGAACACGCTGTTGTTGTTTATCCACTTATAAACTTTAATTTAACGTTTCTATCTGAATTTCTTCGATTTATGAACTTGGGGCAATACTCTGTTTCAGCCGCACAACCAGGCATCTCTGTTGAACGAATTAATAGATTAAAGATTGCCATACCACCACAGAATGAACAAAAGAGCATAGGTGATGAAATTAAGGCCTATGCCTATAAGTTTGACACACTGAAAACCAAAGCGGAAACGATGATTAAAACATTAAAAGAACGTAAGACCGCCTTAATCTCAGCAACAGTTACTGGAAAAATCGATGTAAGAAATTGGCAGGGATAGCTAAATGATTGAATCTAAGGAATTGAGCAAAAGAATAGACGAAGATTTAGCTTTGGCTTCCAGTCGAAAATACTTGATTGTTACCTCTCTTGTACTGCTTGCTTTGTTGTTCTCTGGGGCAAAGGTAACGGAAGCAAATACATTCATATTCAAGCTGACATTTACCAATGCCAGCGGTATTGCTGATCTGTTGCTTTTATCAATCGCATTTCTACTAATTAAATACTATTCAAATGCATCCAAGTACCACAAAGCCATTTATGAGGACTGGACACAAAGAGCGATTAAACACCCCTTCTTTTACTGGGTTTGTGAGCATAGTGATGGTCAATCAGGGCATGTCGTGGATATAGCGCCAGACTATGCTGGTTTTAATGATCACGGGTACGGTTATGAAGAGGATGAAAAGTTAAACTGGGCACTGCATGTTAATTTCTTACTGAATGCACAAATTCAATATGATTTATTTAATCGGCACGGACACATGCAGGACAAAAAGGTCTATGTATTTCGATTAAAACATCCAATCAAGTCATTTAGGGCAATATGGGTTATTTTAAAGCACTGGATTGAAGCTCAAACAAGATTTCGTGAGTCAATAGAAATATATGCCCCTTACTTTATAGCGTTTTTCACTACAACATTAGCAATAGTAAAGAAATTATCGGCTTAGATAATCAAGGATAGATATGACAACAATTACACAGGAAAAAATCTTTCAAAACGATATATTAGATCAAATGCAATCTAACGGTTGGTTAGTAGGAGAATCCAAATACTACAATCGAGAGCTTGCTCTTTATCCTGATGACTTGTTTGAGTTTGTTGAATCTACGCAAAGAGAACAGTGGCAAAAGCTTTGTAACACTTACCCTAATGACCCGAAAGGCGCTTTGCTCAAAGCAGTTGAACGTGATCTGAAAGCCAATAGCAAAGGGACACTGCATGTACTTAGAAATTTAGTTAAAGACCGTGGAGCTAAGTTCAACCTTTGTGCATTTAAGCCTGACCATGACTTAAACCCAGATGCATTGGACAGATACAACAAGAATATTTTACGTGTTGTCCCTGAACTAATTTATTCCCCTAATGGCTATGATGGGCGCATTGATTTAACCTTATTCGTTAACGGTTTGCCAGTAGCGACTTTGGAGCTTAAATCTGAATTTAAGCAAGCGTTGGACAATGCAAAAATTCAGTATATGAAAGACCGTCAACCCAAAGACCCGACAACTAAAAAACCAGAGCCTTTGCTGACTTTCAAACGAGGCGCATTAGTTCACTTTGCGGTTAGCCAATATAACGTAGCCATGACGACTCGTTTGGCTGGTAAAAAGACATTTTTTTTGCCGTTTGACCAAGGCACAAGTGAAGGAGGTGCAGGTAACGATATTCCACAAGACGACAGCTACGCTACGTCATATCTTTGGAACGAAATTTTCAGTAAAGACAACCTGCTTACTATTTTAGGTCGGTACATTCACTTACAGGTTGAAGATAAAGAAGAGTTAGACGGTACAATCAACCGAAAAGAGACCATGATCTTTCCTCGTTATCACCAATGGTCAGCGGTTTCGACATTACTTGAAACAGTTGAGCAAGAAGGCACTGGTGAAAAGTATTTGATTCAGCACAGTGCAGGTTCAGGTAAATCAAACTCTATTGCTTGGTTATCTCACCAGTTAGCTTCACTGCACTACTATCAAGATCACGAGCGACTGAGTAAAAAAGTCGGTGATAAGGTTTTTGATTCAGTAATTGTTGTTACAGACAGAACCGTGTTAGACAGCCAGCTACAAGATACTATTTATCAGTTTGATCACAATGAGGGTATGATTGCTCGTATTAATCGAGAAGAAGCGCAAGGTTCAAAATCATCTCAATTAGCAGGTGAGTTAAAAGCTTCGACTTCAATTATAATTGTTACGATTCAAACTTTCCCGCACGTATTAGAAGCAATCCGAAAAGACTCAACGCTTTCAGGTAAAAGCTTTGCAGTTATTGCTGACGAAGCCCATTCAAGCCAAACAGGTGCAACGGCAAGAAAGCTTCGTGAAGTTTTGATGGCAGAACAGCTCGACAATCAAGAAGAACTGGATTCAGAAGATATTTTACGCCTGAGCTTGCAAGCCCGAAAAGGCTCTCAAAACATTAGTTACTTTGCATTTACCGCAACACCTAAACCTAAAACGTTAGAATTGTTTGGCAGAGCACCTGACAAAAGCCGACCTGCTGCTGACGACAATAAACCAGAGGCTTTTCATATCTACACCATGCAGCAAGCCATTGAGGAAGGCTTTATTCTGGATGTACTGAAAAACTACACCAGTTATAAAGTTGCTTATCAATTAGCCCATAAAAATCCTGAGAGTGATAAGGAAGTAGATAGTAAAAAGGCTTCTACCAAAGTTGCCAAATGGGTACGTCTCCACCCTCATAATATTGCTCAAAAAGTTGAAACTATCATTGAGCACTTCAATAGTAATGTTAAGCACCTACTGGCAGGTGAAGCAAAAGCAATGGTGGTGACTTCAAGTAGACTTGAAGCGGTTCGGTATAAAAGAGCATTTGATAAATACGTTGCAAACAAAGGCTATGAAGGCATTAGCGCAATGGTTGCCTTTTCTGGTGAGGTGAAAGATCCAGACATACCAGATATGGAGTTCACTGAGCGCAACATGAACCCGAACCTAAATGGTCGAGATATGCGTAAAGCATTCGATACCAACGACTATCAGGTCATGTTAGTCGCTAACAAGTTCCAGACTGGTTTCGACCAACCCAAGCTGGTTGCCATGTACGTAGATAAGCCATTAAAAGGTGTCGAGTGTATTCAGACACTCTCTCGTCTTAACCGCACATGCAAAGGTAAAGACACCACCTATGTGCTGGACTTTGTTAACGATCCAGAAGAGATTTTGGAAGAGTTTAAGGTGTACTTCAAAACCGCAGAGTTATCAGGTGTGTCAGATCCTAACCTTGTTTACGACATCATGGACAAGCTAAATAGCGTTGGCATTTACACTTGGTCAGAAGTTGAAAGGTTTGTTGAAGCCTATAACGACAAGAAAGTTAATCAGGCTAAATTATCTAATATCTGTAAACCCGCTGTTGAGCGCTTCAATGTCAGATACAAAGAAGCGTCAAGAGTCCTAACACTCGCTCAATCAGAACTTCAAAAAGCCAAAAATGAAGGTAATGACAAAAAGATTAAATTTGCCGAGAACAGCGTTAAAAATGCCAAAGAAGCGCGAGATATTTTAGAAGTATTCAAGAAGGACTTAATGTCATTCTGTCGCTACTATGAATTTAGTTCTCAAATTGTGGATTTTGATGATGTTGATTTGGAAAAGCTAAGTATTTACGCCAAAGAGTTGTATCCCTTACTTCGCTTTGATATTGAAGAGAACGACATCGACCTTAGCGACTTAGCAATGACGCACTATCGTTTACATGAACAACGAGAAGCCAACTTGATACTCAATGAATCAAAAGCTTTATATGTAGCAAAAGAAGCTGCTGGTGCAACGCCACGTGACCCTCAGACCGAAATGCTAAGCAGCATTGTTTCTCGTATGAACGACTTATTTATTGACGAGAAGCTTACAGAAAACGATATGCTCAATTATGCCAATACCATTGCGGGTAAAGTGTCTGAAAATGAAGTAGTAATGGCTCAACTCCGCAATAATACCAAAGAACAAGCCATGCTTGGTAAGTTTCCAGAGTCAATTAACGAAGCTGTGATTGATAGTATGGGTATACATGAAGGTATGGCAATGAAAGTCCTATCTAACGAAGTTGTTGCAAAAGGCTTTGCTGAGTTGATGTTCGATATGTTAATAAAGGGTATTGCCTCAAACGGAAACTCGACAAATGGATGAAGTCACTAACGTACTTACGATGAACGCAAAATATTCTGTTGAATATCAAACAGAACTTCTTCCTATTAGTGCGGTACATATTCACAGAAATGACCAAGGTTCAGCAGACTTACAAGTCATTGTTACTGGGTCAAACAACAAAGACTATGCAGTAAAACAGCTATCTGATGGCAGTGGTTACATACCAGCAACCGAACTCTTTTGTTATGAGCTTGCAAGACTTATTGAGCTTCCAACACCCAACTATGATCTCATTCTAATGCGGGATGAGTCACTTGCTTTTGGATCATTATGGGAAGGTGGTGTTCATAAGATTTCAGATCAAAACCAAGTCATTGATATTCTCACAGGAAAAAAACCAATTAGAGAATTAAGTCGCTTTTTAAGCCGAGTATATGCCTTTGACTTATTTATAAATAATATAGATAGACATTTCGGTAATTATTTATTTCGTGAAAGTTATAATTCGATGATAGGTCTGGCTTTCGATTACAGTCGTGCTTGGTATGAAGTTAACGCTTATGGATATGAAAGTTTAGAAGACGAAAGCACTAAAACGCGTGTATGTCATAATATTATAAGAGAGTTTAAAAAGTACGATAGGAAAGCAGCTGTCGAAACTCTTGACAAGATAAGTGAAATAAAAAAAGCAGATATTGCCAATTTACTATCTAAAATTCCTGATTGCTGGCTTTCCAATGAGGTGAAAAATGAGGTTGTATCTTGGTGGGAGAGCGAACACATGGCTGATCGGTTAATGAAGTTAAAAGGAGGGGTATAATGCTTTGGTTCGACTATTCTATTATCAAGTATCTACCAGATCCAAAGCGTGGTGAGCTGATCAATATTGGTCTCATTGTGTACCGCCATTCTGGCCCAGACATAAGATTATTGAGTAATGTTGCAAAAATCAGAATGTTTGACGGCAGCACGACATATAGTGAACTAAACAGACTAACTGGCTCACTCAAATCAATTTGTGGGGTCGATAGGGAAGCTTCGGAACAACACCAAAGACTTCAAGCTCTGGCAACAGGTCTCATAATAGGCGAGCTATCTTCATTCTCTATTCCCAATATTGGCGAATATGAAAAAACTGTAAGTAGAATTTTTGATAGTCTAATAAAACCATATTCCACCCGTGAACCAGTCAAAGCAAACACTCGCTTCTTTACTCGAACTAAAAATGAGTTTAGAAGGCTTAAAATACTTGCGAATGACTTAGGTGAAATCAATGCACATAAAATAGTTCCTCATTACCCAATCGACTCTAATTCTGGTCTTGAAGCTGACTTCATGCTTAAAAATGGAAAATATCATATGAGTGAACTAATTGACTTTAATGTGGTAGATACTCAACAAAAATTTAAAGAGACAAGTTTAAAGGCAATGACGTTTGTTACAGGAAGACGACTATTACAACAGGATATGGGGTGTTACTTCGTTTACTCTGCATCAGCTTCGAAAGATAGAGAAATAATTTCTCATTTAAATCTTGCAGAGGATAATTGCGATAAGATGTTTAATCTCGACTCGGCAGACGAAAAGGCGAGCTATTTTCAGTTATTATCCGAACTAATTGGGAACGAGCTTCCAATTTCTTTCAATTAAATTAAAGTAAAGTAAGCCTCTTTAATTAGAGGCTAAATCATCAACCAACTCAAAAAACCTTCATCAAATTTGTCGCTAATTTTTTCAGCGAAGGTAGCAAATGCAGTTTCTGTGTACTTTTGTTCAGAAAAAAATATATCTTGCTCCGTTTCCATCATAATGATTTGCGATTCGATAATAGGCTTATAAATCGCTTCGATTCTAACCAATAAAGCATTTAAAGATTCTTTGTCGCTGCGGTCAATCAATAGAAGCTCTTTCATCATTTCATACACTTCTTCTGTATCTAATCCCTCAATACTTTCTCCCGTTTTAGATTTTCGGATTTGATAAATATTATTCACAGAATCAACGCGAACCTTAGTTACTTCAATAAACTCTTCATAAGTACCTGTAACCAAAGCCAGCTCTTCCATCTTTCTATAAAGCTCACTTCGGCAAGCTCTGACTGTTGACTGCATGCTCTCAATACCGTCTTTGGTTGCAGCGTGTGACTTGTAAAAAGCTTTCAGCCACAAAGCATAGTCGTGCGGTATACGGTTCAGGTCTTGATCAGCTAATTGTGACAATTCCCTTTTCATTAACTCATATTCACCAGCCAAAGAGCCGTATTCTAAGAATAGGTCATTATGTGTCTTGGAACACTCGCTATTCAGAGCCATCGCGGGGCGGTAATATTCCGTAATCAAAGACTTTTCAAAACCTTGTTCGCCCTTATAGTGTTCTAATACTCCTACAAAGATAAACGAGCAAAAAAAGGAAGGAATCAAAACCAATCCAATTTGTTTTATATAACTCATGTTAGTTTCCACTGTTTTTCCTTGTTAAATATCCAACTCGATTGTGTCAATTTTCTCTGTTTCTCTCTCTGCTTTCATACTAAGCTCCTTTAAGTAGTCAGTTTTTTCAAGAAGAGAGCTGGCACAATAGACCTTTGGTGTATTGCGAGAACGGCTCATTTTTACATAGGCAAGTTCTTTGGATAAGTAACGCTCGCTAAAAAACACATAAGCGTTGTCGCAAGTCAAACCTTGGGATTTGTGAGTCGTCATTGCGTAGCCGTAATCCAGTGAAGAGTAATACTTAGTATTAAATTTCACCTGCTTTCCGTTATCCAAACTGACTGTTATATTAAGTGACCTATCAATTAGCTGCTTAACATCTTTGACTATACCCGTACTGCCGTTACTGACTGCAATTTCATGGGCGTTTTTCCTAAACATTACCCGATCACCGTTTTGCAAAGCCAATAGTTGATCCTCGTGGTTGAGCATTTGGACAGTTAAACCAGAGAGTTTCTTATCCAGTTTTAGTTTTTTTCTTGCGAGCTTATTTAGGTCGGCAACATCTTGCTTTGTCGAAGCAATCATAATGTTTTCAATAGAGTTAGTTTTGAAATTGCAGTACCAGTCGTTGACAAGATTTGCTTTTGCTTGAATATGCTCCTTTTCAAAAGATAAATTCCCTTTTTTATCAAGATAAATAAGTACTTCTAATACTTTGCCACTTTTTATTTTCTGAACGTTTTGCCTATCTTTCTCAGACTTCTGACGTTGAATATTATTAAGTTCAAAGAATGGGATTTTGTCCTTTAACCGATAATGAGGGTTGCCACTTTGGATGGGGGTCAGCTGATTGTAGTCTCCTACACATATCAGTTTGGCTCTTGCCATTTCAACGAATTCAAAAAGCCGATTTAGCTTTTCAACTCCGACCATGCCAGCTTCATCTAAAACAACAACTGTGTTCTCGTCTAATTTTTTATTTCCTTTTTCTAAGGCCAACAAAAGTGAATCTAATGTTTGCGACTTTATTCCTGAACTTTCTTGTAAGCTTTCAGCAGCCTTGGCTGCAATACAGCAGCCGATGACGTTATAGTTGTTCGCGGAATACGCAAGAGATAACTCTTTCAGTAAATACGATTTACCCGAACCAGGTAAACCATTGATAGCAGATAGTCCCCCAGCAGATATTAATCCTTTAAAGGCTTCTTTTTGCTCTTCGTTTAACATTGAGTTTTGTTGTAGTTCATAATCTATTGCATGGCTTTTGACTTTTGAATATTCAGTCGCCGCCTTGTAGAAGTTTTTCTCTAAATCAAGCTGAGACTGAGTTGTAAAGCATTCCCCCAACATAGGATGAATAATAGTCTTCAATTCCTTACTCTTTTCCAACTGATTTACATAGTTCAAAGCACTATCAATGCCTAAACCAAGCCACTGTGCATACTTATTCACAACTTCCAATAAGTGTTGATGCTGGAAAACTGATTGATATTCAACCAGCTCTGATAAAATCTCAGCTTTAAAGTCATTTAAACCATAGCTCTGTTGATGTGTTTTATCTGGGTATTGAGGAATCCAGTTCTCCGATTCGACTTTCCAATATTGGTGAAGTACTTCGCGGGGCAAATGTACTTTTTTTTCTCTGGTGAAAAGTGCAGCTTTACCTTTGGTTACTGAATTTGAAATCAGCGCTTTCTTTGCTATTGCTTCTGTTATCTCTTCGCTACGTTTACTAAACCTTTTACACAATTCTGCTGGAACCATTTGAAGTTTGAAAAACTCGTTATCTTTTGCGATCTCTAATTTAAGAATCTTGCTGAGTTGATAAGACAATTCATTGCGATATAGAAGACCGATAGCTTTCTGATATTGATGAAGTTTCAAAGTTTCTAATGAAGAATATCCCTTTGCATTTTGATAAGTAAGATTTAACAGAAGACAATGTGAATGCAGCTGTGGATCAAGTTTACGCGAACTTGAATGCTCAAATATGGCAAACAATGCGTTATTAGTATTTTTTCTCTTCCTGTTCTTATATTCATCGAAACCAGAACGGGTTTGAATTATATCTCTTTCGATATATTTAAGAGTTTTCTCAACAGCAGTTTGATGACATTTCTGTATTTGTATTCTTTTTTCCTTTTCACTTAGAGCGAATAATACAGACACGCTTTTGGGTGCACTAAAAGTAAGGTCAGACCCAATCCAATGCTCTTTACCAGCATTTTTTACTAATGGTCGTTTACCGTCTTTTGTGTACCCCTGAGCCAAGTTAAGTAAATGTTCATGAGTTACACCCGTACCATTGATTTTAAATTGACTTGATAGGTTCCCAAGCCAATAGCCTTGTGGTTCATACTCATTTGAATAATAGTTTAATGAAGCAATTTCTGTGTAATAAGCTATTTTAGATTGATCTTTACACGTCCCTAGTCTAGTTATCGTCAGCATGGCTAACCTCCTTGTTATCATCTCCCGATTTCCTGAGCCAATCTGCCAATTCAAATGGCTTAGATAACTTTTTCATTTGAGGTAACTTCCAACAGAACTTACCTACGACTCCTGTACCAGCAATTGATAAGTAGCCGTATATGCCTTGGCTGTTAGGCTGTGGGAGTGCTAACAAATCTTCTCTTCTTACCACTGGCAGAGTTAGTCTTTGCCAAGAGAAGGTCGCTTTTCCCGCTTTATCAAAATTTGACTGCAACCTTTCAATTTCCTGAGATCCTAAACTTTCAGCTATTGTCTTTATCGTATCTCCCATAGCACCGACTCTAAGCATTATCGTTGTGCCGACCATTGAAGCCATGGACATAACCTCTTCCTTTGTCATTTTTCGGGTCAAGAGCGCCAAATCTTGAACACCAATGAGCATTCTTGCACCTTTACTCCTTGATACCGTCATAAAATCTATGAGTGGAAAGTTGAGATGAAAAACTTCGTCTAAAACAAAATAAAACTTACGTTCAGTATCATCTTCTAACGATAAGAGTTGATTCGATATGAAGCTTAAAGCTAAGTTACATACTGTTTCTGAAAGTGCTTTATATCTTGGATTTTGCTGCACAATAATAGTTTTAATTTTGCTGCAATCGTCAGACACCCACTCATTCAAGGAAACACCATCTTCTGCATTTTTCCATGCTAATGCGATTTGATGGATAGGAGACGTGTAAGATTGAAGTGTAAGCAACATACTTTTACTAGTCTTAGATTTTTCATCCACTAATTGCCCAGCCTCAGGACTTACACTCATCAGCTCCCTGTGGAGATATTTTTCAGGTAATTTCAACATATCCGAGAGGTCTTTCCATCCCCACTTAGAAGAACCGTTTTTTTTGATTAGTAGTTGACATATACCGACTAAAATAATCCTGCTCGATTGAACCCATAGTGGGTCTTGCTTAGGATTCTCTGGAATTATCGCCTCAGCAAACTGCATTGCAGAGCTATAATCAAATACGTCCTTGCAAATCGCCCACTGAATAGAGTTTTGGTCGAACGCGGCTAATACTTTTACGTGATCGTGGTGACGGTAGTAAGCAGAAAAGTCACCTTTGATGTCGTAAATTACTGACTTTTCCTTACTCTCAACAATTCTTGTTACAATAGGTAGTAAAATCGATGTTTTACCACTACCAATTTGACCACAAACCAATATGTGTTGCCCCTCCCTTCCTTTGGGAAGGTTTAAATTATGATGGATTGGCAAGCCTTGACCAGAGAACTCATACTCTGATTTTAAGAGTTCAGATAATTTTGACTCAGCATGTGCAAACTCTAAGTATTCCGTACCTGATATTTTACGTTCACCCAAGCTTGACGTTTTATCCTTAGCCCAAAACCCTGCGTATATCGAAAAAGAAATAGCAACTATCTGAGAGCCAATAACACTTCCCAAGTACATAAATTGACTATTTTTATCTAACGAAAAATACCATTTTTTAAGCGAAAACTCGTCTCTTCCAAGGTCTAAATATGTAAGAAACAAGTGCTTTGACATTTCACTGAACTCGCTCAGAGTGATCAAATCAAAATACTCAAATAACAAGATATACATGAAGCCTATCGAGGTTGATATGTAGGCTATTGAAGAACACAGGACAACGAACGGAATGCTGTATGTTATCGCTGATGAAGGGCTTTTGGATAAATCGAAATGGTCAGGAGATATTTGTTTTAACATGACTTACCTCCCAACGTCTTTTCAAGGTCAAGTAATTTTTGGTAGATTCTTTTTTGACGCTTCGCATTTTCCTTAAATAATTCCTCCAATAGCTCTGATTTTACCGAATCATTTGCAAGTCCTTCTAAAACTGTTAACTTCGCATCAATGTCCTCCATCGCTGATAGAGAGTTAGCTTTTTCAAACCAAGCGGTTCTAATGAGCTGTGCCATAGTAGTTCCCTGAACAACTGCAACCTGCTTCAAAAAGCGGTATTCGCTTTCAGGTAGTTGTATTGAAAATTTTCTACTCTTTTCCATTATGGAACCCTCCTAATGCAGTCAAACTTTGAGAACCCGAAGTAAGAGCAGTCACTAAAAGGGCTTTACGTAGATTCAGTGGCAAGTAAGAACCCAACAAAGTTTCCATGAAATAAGTTTTGAAACAGTTCAAATCCAAGGGATTTGAAATTTGTTGTGAAACAACACCACAATTCACACAGTGGAGTGAGGTGTAGACATTATCATTGGAATTTTCTGGGGTTCTAAGATAGACGGTCAGCAAATGTAATGAGAACCACTTGGCAAGTCGAACTTCGTCTTCACTAGGATTCAATGGATATCCATAATCACGTAAGAACTCTGTCGCATTAGCGGTTGACAAAGACAACAAATGTTCTTCCAAGCTTTCACCTTTGGACTTTGTGAAACCAAGGTTTTCATTGAAGTAACAAGGGACATTCTTTTTTAGATATTCATTCAATTGGAAAATCAAAATGTGAGCTAAATAATTATTCATATTCAACCTCCACACTCTGTTCCAGTTCGCTTTCAATGTAATTGATAATAGCTTGGGTGACTTCTTCTATTTCCCTATATTGAGCTGATCTGAGGAGGGTAAAACAGTCTTGTATATTACTTTGTTCAAGTATTTGATTTACGTAATCTGCTCTACGAAGGTTACTCGACAACCATGAAAGCAAATCGGCGTTATATATGTCAGGCTCTAAACTATCGAGCGTGATATCAATGTCTTGACTCTCTTCTAAGCTATCCAGAAAGTAGTAGGCGACTTCAACACGGTAACTATCTAATGGAATACCATCATCCAATTCGTCTCGTAAATGCGCCTCGAAGTTAGACTGATAATCCTTAAAGAAAAATTTAACTTTATCTTCGTTTATTTTTTGTTTTTTTATTTCATTGCGTAATTTAACAGCAATGTTTTTTATATCTTTACTCATAATTTTCTCCTATTTTTGAGTGAAAAGAATGCGGTAAAGATATTCAACAGTTCGATCAGGACTAAGCCTATCGGGAAATATAAAGTTATTTTAAAAAGTAATATTTAAATTAATAGATTCCAAAAAATGATTTAAAACATAAGCATTCTTTAAATGTGATAACACAGATTTAAAATTTACAAAGAGTAAAACTAAAAAAAATCATATTTTTTTCAAAAAAATTAATATCCATTTGAATTTTATAGAAAAATAGTTAATCACCTTGAAAGCCACATACCTAAACATACAAGAATATGCAAAAACAAACCATAAAATACCTATATATATCAATAGCTTATAGTTATTGATATTTGACAACCCGACTATTATCAGGCTAATATATGCCCAACTTATTAACAAAGCCTAACGGTTTAAATAGTGAAAACTCAAAAACTGAATTGGACTTCTGAGTAAGAGCCGTAACATTCCTTACGTCACTTCTCAGAACCAAAGAAATTACTGAGAAAGTGACTTTCCATAGATCACCTTCGCCAATCAAGAACTGACCACCATAGGTTAGATGGCGCAGGGGTTTGTCTGAAATTTACCACTCACAAATAAATACGTTGCCTATATTGGCAAGGCTTTTTGCACCAAATTTTTCAGTAACCATAGGAGAAAATGATATGAAAAATGTATATAAAATAACAACAAAGAAAGACGAACCAACATATAAAATTATCAATGGCGACAATGTGTTGGGACTTAAAAAAATTCCGACAAGATCTATAGATCTTATAGCAACAGATAGCCCGTATGCGATAAATTTTGCAGGAAACAAGTGGGATAATGACGTTGTCAGTCAAGAAGCATTAGGCGAGTCATTTAGAGTGTTAAAGCATGGCGCTTTTATGCTTTGTTTTGCAAGTTCAAGGACTGATCATATTGTAAAATGCAGAGCTGAACAGGAAGGGTTTATAGTCAAAGATACAATCATGTATGTATATGGAACGGGTCAGATTCATACATACAAATATGGCCGAGAAATTGAATCTGAGCTAAACAAACTTGGGAAAACTAACGCAAATTTAGTTCAAGAACACTTAAATCATTCTATTAAGCTAAGACCAGCATATGAGCCATGTATAGTTCTACAAAAACCATACAGGAAAGGACAAACTCACGCACAGTCAATCATTTGTGGGGGCTGTGGCTCAATGGACATTTACAACACAAGATTCAATAACGGAGACAAGCTGCGTTACCCTTCAAACTTTATACATGATAACTCCGAACAAGTATTGGAACAGTTTGCTACAACGGGAAAGTCGGGAGTAGCTAACTACTTTTATTATCCAAAGCCCTCTGTTGAAGAGAAAAATTATGGCTGCGAACACCTTCCAAAACGCGGTAAAAATTATTCTGGTTCTATTTCTAAGAATAAAAATACGAAGCCACAGGCGAACTTTCACGACACGGTAAAACCAGTGGCACTTATGAAACATTTAATCGAAATATTCTGCCCAAGCGGAGGTGTAGTCTTAGATATATTCAATGGTAGTTCAAGTACAGGAGTTGCTGCGATTCAATCCAAGTATTCATTTATCGGAATTGAGTTGTGCCCAGACTATTGCCAAATTGGATTAGCCCGAATGAATAAGCATTTATCTGATATTAATCATCCTACTGAATGTGAGTTCGAGGTTTTATTAACAACTGAGGAGGCAGCGTAATGTTAACAAGAGAAGAAGAAAACAAATTGGTATCTGATTGGACAGACGCAGAGCGAAACAACTTAGCTAAAATGCATACAAAGCTTATGTTGGGTAATGCACAAAAGAACTTGGTTAAGTTAATAAAACAAAAATCCCAAGAGTTTGCTAAGAAAGAATCTGTATTTTTGGAAGAACTAATTGATATGTTTTTCCAGCACATTACAAATAACAGCATTAGTAGAAAATATTATCAATACAAATATTCTTTTGAGTGGTTCAGATTTTTTATTGAAAAGCTCACAGCTGAAAAACCCTACGAAGACAATCTAGGCTACATTTTTCATAAGGTTTCTAATATTGATAAGAAAAATTTAGGGCAATCATTTACACCAAATGATTTATCAAAATTAATTAGCGTACTTTTGAATCACTCTGTAACTAACATACAAACCCATAGAAAATTCTATGAGCCAACTTGTGGAACAGGCTCTCTCGTCTTAGCCACAGTAGGTGATTCAGATTGCCAAACAGCAGAAGTAACTATAAATGACCTTGATCTAACTTTGGTTAAAGCTTGTTATATCCAGCTTGCACTTAATCAGCTTATTAACCGAAAGCATAAGACATTGATCATTAGAGCATTCAACGGGGACGCTTTAACGGATTTTTCAAAATCACATTTAGTGTCACAGTGTTTTGGAGAGCAACCTTCTGATCCTGAGGATTTCAATTTTTCCTCTGCTGCCTAATTTGCAAACAACTATCGTGGAAATTATTTAAATTAACTTTGAATAATTTCCACGATACACCAAACAGCGTGCCTGCATCGGTAGCGATTTCCTTTTTTATTCTATTCCTTTCAATTAGTTCGCATATGTATAGTAGTAGTGCATTGCCATAAGCCCACATTAAGTCATGAATCAAAGTGCTCAAAAAATAAATCGACTCAAAAATGCTGAACCTGCTCTAAGCATCTGCTAACATATTTTTGAGTTTAGCGTGGGTTCATTGCGTTAGACACTTCCTAAGATAGCGTTACGGAACTTTCGGAAGGCGTTAGACACCTTTACAGAAGACACTTTCTATGGATGTTTAGCTGAGAACAAGGCTCATTCGAGTAGCTCTTCTCTTGCAACATGAATAACGATTCGTTGCAGGAGATGTCCCCATGTCAGTAAACTCACCAAACCAAGTTCGTATTACATGTGAACTTTTACGTGAGCAATTTGGTCAACCCATTTTTGTCCGACTCGATGAAATATCCGAAATCTATTTGGGTATGAATTCGACCACTGCAAAAAGACGGGCTGCGGAGGGTGCATTACCATTTCCTGTGACTCGTTTGGTAGATTCGCAAAAATCTCCATGGATGGTCAGAATCTCAGCACTCGCGATGTTTATTGAGCAGAAATGCCAAGCAGACTTCAACGAGTGGTCAAAAGCACAGTATATGAATTGAGTTTAAAGGGGCGTTAGCCCCTTTTTTTAGATCCTGAAAAGTACCCCAAAAGTACCCATAACAAAAAAACAAAACAACAAAATCAATACAAAACAATAACTTAATAATTCAGTACATCCAATCCAGCATGGGTGCAACTGAGATGGTACGGTTTAATGAATGTCTGCTCAACGAATCTAGCCTTTTGAAGTGTGGTTCTATTTTTAAAATAATTAATCGAAACTTACGTGCTCGATTTAACCCTATTTTACCTTGTTTAGCCTTCTTAGGGGAACCTAGAGCCCAAATAGGAGAAATTTTTCAGATAGGTGCAAATAAGAGCAGGGGAAAGTAGCTAGTAAATAGTACAAGCGGCAAGTAAAACCAAGAAGCAGTGGATAGGAGATAGTAAATAGTGACAAGAAAAGGCAGTAAAAACCAACAATCCCTTACTTCGTCATTCCAGAGGTCTTTTGATCTGGAATCCAATCTTTAAGCTATTAACAGCACAAGCCAAAAAAGTTGAACCACAGAGGGCACAGAGTTCACAGAGGGAAGCAAAGGAAAGTAGGTAGTAGATAGTGACAAGAAAAGGCAGTAAAAACCAACAATCCCTTACTTCGTCATTCCAGAGGTCTTTTGATCTGGAATCCAATCTTTAAGCTATTAACAGCAAAAGCCAAGATGTTGAACCACAGAGGACACCGAGATCACAGAGGGAAGCAAGGGAAAGTAGGTAGTAGATAGGGGTAAGAAGAGCAGAGACAAACAAGCCTAAATATTGTAAGGAAGGAGAGAAATTAAGCTACCCGTTTTGTACCTCCTAAAAAATACAAATTCCATTAGATTCAGTCATACCAAATTAATCATGATGAACGGGTTTCGTTCACCAGGCTATTTAGCGCACTTTGAACATCACGCCCGTTAAAATACTAAGTTGTTAGAATTTTCAAACATGAATATCTAGCAGAAACTTTACAACGTAGCAAAAGACCTAATTGAGCGACGCTACCCCACTGGTTAGGGTGGAGCCGCAGTTATAGCGGTTGAGGGCGGAGATATTTTGACTAGTGTTTCGCCAGAAATTAACAATGATGCGCTATCTCTATGCATGGAGGTTGGTGCTCTACTTGAAGCAAACAAGCTCGAAAAGAAGGTTACGCATAGTTTGCGGAGCTCAGCCTGCTCTGGTGTGAGTTTTCCATTACCTCTGAAAGCATGACCATCATCAGCGTCAGCTTCTTTAATCCATCGCCAGAGAATGTTGGCATTGATACCTAAATTACGAGCAACTTCTGCTTTGGTATAACCTTGTTCAACGACCAAAGCTATAGCGTCAAGTTTAAATTCTTTTGAGTAAGATTTACGGTTAGTAATTTCGATCTCCAATTAAGTTTATTATCTCTTAACTGGGGTAGTCGAATCCATTAAACCACGTCATTATGCTCTTTAAACAGATCTGGCAAGGCTACGGTTTGCGGTTCAAAGCAGCCTTCTATTCTTTCTCTTGTATTTGACCACTGAATCCCAAGGGTAAGATACAAGAAGACGCAGACTATTAAGCCGCCTAAAATATAACTTTTCATGTAAATCTTTATATTTGAAAATTCGTGGGGATCCTCAGGGGCAGAGTCTGAGGAATCCCCACGAAATAGATATAAAAAACAATCAGATATTTGAAAAATATAATGAACATTCACAGTGTTTGGTGATCAATTTTATCGCCAAACAAAAATCAATCAAAGGGGTCACCCATAAGTCAGCCGGTGTCAATAGTGCGCTAAAAGTCGGATCGCTTTTTAGCAAACATTAG
>CANMKA010000013.1 GCA_947498355.1 uncultured Paraglaciecola sp.
GAACATTGAAGGTATCAAAAAATCGATACCCTGTGGCTAAAAAGAAAGAAGCCGCTCACCTTAAGTGAACGGCATTAGACATTAAGTCTGCTTTTTTATTTTAAGATAAACGTTCGACGGTTTATCTTTCGGGTTCACCGCTTAAGTCGATGTTTTCAGCATGCAAGCCTTTTGGACCTTGCTGGATATCATACTTAACTTCTTGTCCCGCTTTTAGGGAGCGATAACCTTCCATTTGAATTGTGGAGTAATGAGCGAAAATATCCTCACCACCGTCGTCAGGCACAATGAAACCAAACCCTTTTGCATTGTTGAACCACTTAACTTTGCCGATAGCCATACTTCTGTTTCCTTTAAATCCCTTGAACTAACGCTGTTTTACCCCCACACTAATATTAATGTGGAAGAATGAGTAACAACCTTTACCCATTATCAAAAATGTAGGTTTTTTAACCTATTTTTGTCAAGTTAAATTTGGTTTATTAAGCAGTGGTACGATTTCTATCAGATCGTTGTGACCAAAATGAGCGTTATAACAGTATTTATAAAAGAAGCATGAGTATGGGCAAAAACAACACCATTGACATTGAAAAACAAGCAACGAGACAAAAAATCGCACCACCGCCTATGTATAAAGTTATGTTAAATAATGACGACTATACGCCCATGGATTTTGTGGTTGATGTATTAATTAGATTCTTTAATTTAGATGGCGAAAAAGCGCAGCAAATAATGTTGACGGTTCACTATGATGGCAAAGCTGTTTGCGGGATCTATACTGCAGAAATAGCCGAGACGAAAGTGATGCAAGTCAGCAGTTATGCTAAAAAGCATAATCATCCTTTGCTTTGCACAATGGAACAGGCGTGATTTGAATCAAAGCAAATATAGGTGTTTTATTATCCAGAGGTAGTTTAAGGGGATTTATATGTTGAACAAAGACTTAGAGCAAACGTTAAACGACGCATTCATTTTTGCTAGAGAAAATCGACATGAATTTATGACGGTAGAGCACTTACTTCTAGCACTTTTAGATAACGCATCTGCTCAGGAAGCACTACAAGCCTGCGGGGCAAATATAGAGTCAATTAAAAAAGAACTCACAGATTTCGTAAAAGATACGACTCCCCTTATTTTAGATGATGATGCAAACGAACGAGAAACCCAGCCGACCTTGGGCTTTCAGAGGGTGTTGCAACGGGCAGTTTTCCATGTTCAGTCTTCGGGCAAGGAAGAAGTGACAGGTGCAAATGTATTAGTCGCTATCTTCAGTGAGCAAGAATCTCAAGCTGTTTATATTCTTAAAAAGTCAGATGTGACTAGGCTTGATGTGGTGAATTTCATCTCTCATGGTGTATCTAAAATTGACGATGAGTCTAGCGAGCATTCCGAAATTGAGTCAGAAGGAACTGAGCAAGAAGAAAGTCAATCCATGTTAGATAAATACTCGACTAATTTAAATCTGAGTGCTAAAGAAGGGAAAATTGATCCCTTGATTGGTCGAGATTCAGAAGTTGAGCGCAGTATTCAAGTGCTGTGTCGCCGCCGGAAAAACAACCCACTGCTAGTAGGCGAGGCGGGTGTAGGCAAAACCGCGATAGCTGAAGGGTTAGCTTACCGTATCGTCAATCAAGACGTCCCCGAGGTTATTGAAAACGCCACTGTTTACTCTTTAGACATGGGGGCATTATTGGCGGGCACTAAATATCGAGGTGATTTTGAAAAGCGCCTAAAAGATATTTTGAAAGAGCTCGCAAGTGATGAAGAAGCGATACTATTTATTGACGAGATCCATACCATAATTGGTGCAGGGGCTGCGTCTGGTGGGGTGATGGATGCGTCTAATTTGCTTAAACCTAAGTTAAGCAGCGGTGAGCTTAGGTGCATTGGTTCGACGACTTACCAAGAATACCAAGGCATATTCGAAAAAGACCGTGCTTTGGCCCGTCGTTTCCAAAAAATCGATGTAGTTGAGCCCTCGGTATCTGATACGACTAAAATACTCATGGGCCTTAAGTCTCGCTACGAAGAGCATCATAGTGTTCGCTATACACACAAGGCAATGCGAGCCGCTGCGGAGCTCTCCGCTAAGTATATTAATGAACGCTTTTTACCTGATAAAGCTATCGATATTATCGATGAAGCAGGGGCCAGCCAAAGGTTGATGCCTGTTTCTAAACGCAAGAAAACGATCAATGTTACCGATATTGAGCAGATAATTTCAAAAATAGCACGCATTCCAGAAAAATCGGTTTCGGCTTCAGACAAAAAAGTATTAAAGAATTTAGACAGAGATTTGAAAATGGTGGTATTTGGTCAGGACAAGGCCATCGAAACCCTAACTGATGCAATTCGGTTATCTCGATCTGGACTTGGCAGCGAGAGCAAACCAATAGGTAATTTCTTATTTGCTGGCCCTACTGGCGTTGGTAAAACGGAAGTGACAGCTCAGTTAGCAAAAATTATGGGAGTTGAGTTAGTCAGGTTTGACATGTCCGAATACATGGAAAGGCACGCTGTAAGCCGACTCATTGGTGCTCCACCAGGCTATGTAGGTTTTGACCAAGGTGGTTTGCTAACAGACGCCGTTATGAAACATCCTTATTCAGTAGTACTTTTAGATGAAATTGAAAAAGCCCATTCGGATGTCTACAACATATTATTGCAAGTTATGGATCACGGCACATTGACTGACAATAATGGTCGAAAAGTCGATTTCAGAAATGTTGTTTTAGTTATGACGACTAATGCTGGTGTTCAAGAGACTATAAGAACGTCAATTGGCTTTAAACAGCAAGACCATAGCCATGACGCTTTGTCTGAAATCAATAAAGTCTTCACCCCTGAGTTTAGAAATAGGCTCGATTCAATTGTCTGGTTTAATCACCTAGACAAAGAGGTGATTTTGCAAGTTGTAGACAAGTTTATTATCGAATTGCAAGTTCAATTGGATAACAAAGGGGTGTCTTTGGAAGTGACCACCCAAGCTAGAGATTGGTTAGCCGAGCAAGGATACGACAAAAATATGGGCGCTCGTCCTATGTCTCGCGTTATTCAAAAGGAAATCAAAAAAGAGCTGGCTCACGAATTGCTGTTTGGCCGATTAAGCGATGGCGGTTCGGTGAAGATAGTATTGAAAAAAGGCAGCTTGAGCTTCGAAATTTTATCTCAAAGCAAAGAAAAGCCAGAAGCACTAAGCTCCTAAACAGCCTAGCTTTGAATGAGAAGTTGGCTAACGCATTGAGTGAAGGAGCTTAATTTCTCGTCCAACCCTATGGTTAAATTAGATAACTAATGAAATATAAATATTCGTTAGCATGATTAACCTGAATTCACGGTGTGGACTCAGGTTAGTTAGTTGAACTGCTTGGTACTTATTCCACAAAAAAACCGATATAAAAATATCGGTTTTTTTGTTTTATCTACATTGAGCTAGATAAAAGACGAGTGGTTATCTCGCTCGGTATATAATTCGACCTTTTGTCAAATCATAAGGTGTCATTTCAACCGTGACTTTATCGCCAGTTAAAATACGGATATAATTTTTACGCATTTTCCCGGAAATGTGAGCGGTAACAACGTGACCATTTTCTAGTTCAACACGAAACATAGTATTTGGAAGGGTATCCAACACAGTGCCTTCCATTTCAATACAATCTTCTTTCGCCATCTAATTCTGTTACCTCTATTAATAAAAAAGTCTTTAAAAATGCCGCGCAGATTTTGCCCAATATGTCAGCGTGTGTAAAGCCTTACCCAGCTTTTTTCGTAATTAGTTGCCATTTTTCTTCAGAAAAGCGCTCATGGGGTAAGAATTTTTGCTTATAGCTCATTTTAGGGCTGCTATCTATCTGGTAACCCAGATATAGATAATCACATCCGAGAGATTGAGAAAGCTTAACTTGCTGTAAAATGGCATAGGTGCCTAAAGAGCGTTTATCTTCTTCGGGTTTAAAAAACGTGTACAAGGCCGAGAGGCTATCATGAAAATAATCGGTGACAGCAATACCTATGAGTTCATTTTTATCATGAATTTCTATGAATAGGCCCTCGCCCCACGGGTTAATGATGAAGCCCGAATATTGCTCTCTACTCGCGGGGTACATAGAGCCATCAGCATGCCTTTGGTTTACATAAGATTCGTAAAGAGGATAGTACTCAGGTTTGTCTTGATTGCTGATGCTGATAGTAAGATCTTTGTTTTTGTTGAGTACTCGCTTTTGGCTCTTGGATGGACGAAACAAGTCAACGGGTATTCTTATAGATTCGCAGGCATTGCATGCAGCGCAGTGCGGCCTGTATATTTGGGTGCCACTGCGCCTAAAACCTGCATGGATCAGCAAACCATATTTTTGATACCGATTAGCCTCTTCTGGCATTAATACAAGTAATTGTTCATTTTGGTTGTTCAGATAGCTACAAGGAAAGGGCTGGCTAAGACCAAATTTCATGATACACCTACTGCTGAAATGAATCTTGGATGCCATATTTTATCTGGAAAGGACGCTTGGCGTTCCTGATTTAATATGTGTAGAAAACGGTTTCGGCTGATTTCTTGGCAGCCTAAACTTTGTAAGTGAGGATTTTGCATTTGGCAGTCAATAATCTTAGCGTCTACCGATTTTAATAGCTCAATAAGTTGCCAAAAAGCAAACTTAGAGCTGTTGCTGCGAGTGTGGAACATTGACTCCCCACAGAACACTCTACCAACCACTACGCCGTACAACCCTCCAATCAAGGTAGAGTCATCCCAAACTTCAATAGAATGCGCTTGACCGGCTTTGTGCAGCGCTTTGTATGCATCTATCATTTGTTCGGTTATCCAGGTTCCCGAATCTGCTCTAGGTACATTTGCGCAAGCATCTATGACAGCGTCAAACTGCATATTGATTGATATTTGATAATGTTGCTTACGAATAAATTTGCGTAAACTTTTGCTAGGCGAAAATGTGCGAATGTCGACAACCCCTCTGGGGTCGGGAGACCACCATAAAATTGGTTCGTCTTCACTAAACCATGGGAAAATACCTGACTGATAGGCGGTAAGTAGGCGCTGCACAGTTAAATCTCCACCAAAAGCTAATAAGCCATTGGGCTCATCTAAGGCAAAGTGGTTTTCAGGAAAACTAAGGTCTGGGCCTAGTTGTGGGAGCTCTATCATAATTATAGATTGCGTCTTCAAAAAATAAAGGCCTCGAAAGAGGCCTTTTAATGTTTAGTCTTCTTGGCTGTCCAAGAATTTTTCGGCGTCGAGTGCTGCCATACAACCTGTGCCTGCTGAGGTGATAGCTTGGCGATAGATGTGGTCACTTACATCGCCCGCAGCAAATACCCCTTTGACACTAGTCTGGGTTGCATTGCCTTCGGTTCCGCTTTCAACTTTGATGTAACCATCTTTCATTTCCAGCTCGCCTTCGAATATTGCAGTGTTCGGTTGATGACCGATAGCAATAAATAGTCCCATCACATCAATTTCTTCAGTTTTATCTGATTGCGTATCTTTAATACGTATACCAGTTACGCCCATATCATCACCTAGTACTTCATCTAGCTGACGGTCAAAATGAATGGTGACGTTACCGTTTTTGGCTTTTTCGAGTAGGCGATCAGCAAGTATTTTTTCACTTCTAAAAGCATCGCGTCTGTGGATTACATGAACTTCAGATGCAATGTTAGATAGATACAAGGCTTCCTCAACTGCAGTGTTACCACCACCTACTACTGCAACTTTTTGATTTCTGTAAAAGAAACCATCGCATGTTGCACAGGCAGATACCCCTTTACCCATGAATGCTGTTTCGGATTCCATACCAAGATACTTAGCGGATGCGCCTGTACAGATAATTAGAGAATCGCAGGTATAGGTACCTTGGTCACCGGTTAGGGTAAACGGACGTTTTGATAAATCAGTCTTGTTTATATGATCAAAAATAATTTCTGTATCAAATTTTTCTGCATGCTTTTGCATACGAACCATTAGATCTGGGCCAGTTAATCCTTCTGGATCTCCCGGCCAATTTTCGACTTCTGTTGTGGTAGTTAATTGACCACCTTGTTGGATCCCAGTGAGTAGTACCGGATTTAAGTTAGCTCTGGCAGCATATACAGCAGCAGAATAACCAGCTGGGCCGGATCCTAAAATAAGTAATTTAACGTGTCTCGTTTCAGACATACTGATCTCCAAATTCAATAAAAAAGTGTCGAAAAAATAGCGACAAAATAAGCTGTTGCCCTAGACATGAGGGCAGGGATTAGACTTTCAATCAATTCAAGCAAAACTTAATTGTATTAGCCAGAATTAAATTGCTTAAAGATGCAAGGGCGCTCAGTGATTGAACAAATTATGGTTAAATAGGCTATTTGACAGCACATAAACTTTGCTCAGTTTGGATCGTAAACCATAAAGTGCGCGTAAAATACTCCATCATTCCAACTGAACGTTTTTTGGTTACACATGCGGGTAACTATGAAGAACTGACAGTAAACTGACGTTAATGTTGGCGAAACGTTACTCTTCCAAGTACACTGCAGTTAGCTCAAATGATGGAGAATAATATGGCGCAAACCATTCGCTCTATGTTAAAAGAGGGCCAGCAGTACATGCATATATGGCCAACTCAAGCCCAGCTAAATAGTATGTTTCCAGATTCTAAGGTAATTGCAGCAACGCGATTGTCAATAAAGGTCATGCCTGCCTTAGCTGTCTTATCATCAGCTTTATTAGTTAACATTGAGGGTCTTGCTAAACTCCCTCAAGCTATTGCCATAGCTGCATTTTTTTTATCCTTACCCTTACAAGGTTTAGTCTGGTTAGGGCATCGTTCAAGCCAGGTGTTACCTAAGTCTCTAACTGCTTGGTATTTAGATATTCATCACAAAATGCAAATACAAGGTTGTGCGTTACAAGCGCCCAAGGGCAAACCGACTTATAAAGAATTGGCGAGGCTACTCAACACAGCATTTAGTCAGCTAGACAAAGCCTTCACCCAGCGCTGGTTTTAGCTCTGCCTTTACATAGCCCGCACTAAAATTTGTCGACACCGCTTACAGCTATACTGCTGGGTGCCTTTAACAACCTTATTGTGTCGACGAATACCCAACTCAGTAGGGCCGCACTGGCATTGGTAAATAAAGGTTTTGCCTTTTACTTTTTCGACATTCATGTCGTGATAAGGTTTTGCTGCAACATTTAGCACCTGTGTCATTATCTGTTGCCACTCTTTGCCATGGGGTTTTACCTTACCAAACAATTGAAAGGTAATTAAGTGGCCAACCTCGTGAGCAACCACCTCATCTAAAAACACCTGTAGATTGTCGTTTAACAATACGGGGTTAAACTTCAATTCGTTTTTTTGTAGTCTGGCAGACCCCGCAATTTTTCCTCTTTGATTGAAAAAAATAGCAGGCATAGTGAAATCTTGTTGAAGTTTTTTCTCAGCTTTAGACAAGCAAGATTTCACTTGTTTGATGATTAGATCCTGATATGACTGGCAAACGGGTGTAGGCAAAATCAATACGAGTAGGTTGATGTGAGGTTATGGTAAATGAATTTTCAGAATAACCCCACACTCTGTTTGATAAAATTGATAAGGTTACGTTTTTACGTTCTTGAAAAGTAGCGGTCCTTTAGCAAATTAAACTTAAGCAGTGATTTTGTGTGGTGGTATAATCCTGAGAAAATGTATAAGTAAATAGGATCTATTTTGGAACTTAGTCAGCGCCGTTCTCTTAATTTTCGTTTTTTAGCCGAGCCAACTGATGTTAATTTTGGTGGCAAGGTACATGGCGGTATCGTCATGAAATGGATGGATCAAGTGGGTTACGCGTGTGCCGCACAATGGAGTGGCAGATATTGTGTGACAGTGTCGATTGGTGGTATTCGATTTAAGCGACCTATTTTGGTTGGGCAGATGGTTAACTTACGAGCAAAAATTGTCTACACGGGCAGAACAAGTATGCACATTTATATTACTGTTTTGGCAAGTGATCCCAAGCTTAACGCTATGGTTGAAACGGGTCATTGTATTATGGTTTTTGTTGCGAGTGACGAGGCTGGTTACCCCGTAGAGGTGCCGAGTTGGAAGCCCGAGACTGAACAAGATTTAGCATTAGAACGTTACGCGATTCAATCCAAAGAATCTGCACAAAGCCTCGACAGCGAGTTGCAAAAAGTAACCCTATAATTGGTATTTTGCGTACACTAATTGGTAATTGCCACCAGAGGACAGCAATCTAAGGTGGTTTAATCATTCTAAAAAGGTACGCAAATGAAACGATTGATCTGGGTAGCATTGATGTTTATTTCTTGGGGATCGCAAGGGCTGACATTAACTCCCTTATTAGAAAACTTAGAAAAGCCAACTGATTTAGTTTTTTTACCTCAAAGTTCACATACTCTGCTTATCGCTCAAAAAAACGGATTGCTGGTTAAGGGAGACTTAGCCAGCAAAACGGTTACACCTATTTACGATTTCGATGTGCGTAGTTCCAGTGAGCTTGGTTTACTTGGTATTGCTTTGCATCCAAAGTTTGCCGATAACGGATTTGTGTTTTTTAATTACAATCCAAAATCTGGTGATACTCGCACACGAATTTCTCGTTTTACCTTATCTGAAAAAGACGGTCAGTTCCGATTAATGGATGAAAAAGTCCTACTCGAAATAGCTCAACCATATCGAAATCATAATGCAGGTCAGTTGGCGTTTGGACCAGAAGGTTACCTTTACATAGGAACGGGTGATGGCGGCTCCCGGAACGATCCTAAAGGTCATGGCCAAGACAAACACACTTTACTAGGGAATATACTGCGTATAGATGTTGATTCATCTGCCAATCAGCCTTATTTAGTGCCATCAGACAACCCATTTGTCGGTGAAGAAGGCACGCGACCTGAGATTTGGGCATATGGATTACGTAATCCTTGGCGATTTACCTTCCAAGGTACTTACCTTATCGTGGCTGATGTGGGACAGAATGAATTCGAGGAAGTGAATTTAGTCACCAAGGGCGGGAATTACGGGTGGAAAATCATGGAAGGTCATGTGTGTTTTAAGCATGGTGAACCTAATTGCAATAAAACTGCTTACCAAGCTCCCATGGTTACTTACGGTCGAGATCAAGGGGTATCTATTACGGGAGGGAAAGTCTATACCAGTGGGCGACTCCCTAAGTTAATTAACCGTTACTTGTATGCAGATTTTATTACAGGCAAAATTTGGTCGGCGAGCTTTCCTAGCTTTACAGACAACCGCTTAGAGCTAGATTCCAAGTTAAATATTTCTACTTTTGGTAAAGATCACAAGGGTGAGGTGTACCTCACTGATTTTGGCGACGGCGTCTTGTATCGTGTAGATTAGTCTACTCACCAGTGATTTTTCCACCCCAGTTTATTTTGCCATCACAACGGATTTTGATAGCTAGGCTAATCAAACTTTAAGTATTAACAGCGAGCAGTGATCACTGCTCGTAGGGGGGCTGGATAGCCTTCTACGGTTTTACTGATATCATTGGGGTCTAGAAAATCCACAAGAGACTGGCCTTCCATCCATTTGGTTGCTCGCTGTTCCTCTAATGAAGTAGGGGCTAGGTCAACAACCTTGATGTCTTTAAATCCGACCCGTGCCATCCAAAGTTTTAAAGCGGCTGTGCTCGGGATATACCAGACGTTGCGCATTTGTGCATAACGATCCACAGGCACCAGTACTTGTTGTTCGTCACCTTCAACAACCAATGTTTCAAGGATCAGTTCCCCATCTTTACGCAATTGATTTTTTAGTTGAGTCAGAAAGTCGATTGGGCTTTTACGATGATAAAGTACGCCCATTGAAAATACGGTATCAAATGCTTTTAAAGTGGGTAACTGTTCTACACCAATCGGCAGTAAATGTATGTTTGGCTGAGGGTTAAAATGCTTAACTATTTGAAATTGCATTAAAAACAGTTGTGATGGATCTGCACCCACGACTAGGTCAGCGCCTTCGCCTAACATTCTCCACATGTGATAACCACTACCACAGCCCACATCTAACACGCGGCGGTTCTTAAGGGATTGAATATGAGGTAAGACTCTGTCCCACTTCCAATCAGAACGCCATTCGGTATCAATATGAATGCCATGAATATCAAAAGGACCTTTGCGCCAAGGGCCGAATTGCTTTAGCAACCCTGTGATGTGCTTTTGAGTATAATCATCAATGTCTTCTGGTAAGCCTATTTTGACTTGAGATTGAATGTCTATTTGGGAAGGGGACGTATTAGGAAGTTTACCTAGTAGTTTTACCCACTTATTAAAGTCTCCATGCAGTTGCTCTTTTTGCCAAGTCGCTAACTGTTGGGGTAACACTTCAAGCCAATGGCTAAGAGGAGAGTCAGCAATAACCTTATAAAAATCGTTGAAC
Source organism: uncultured Paraglaciecola sp. (assembly GCA_947498355.1). Taxonomy (GTDB): domain Bacteria; phylum Pseudomonadota; class Gammaproteobacteria; order Enterobacterales; family Alteromonadaceae; genus Paraglaciecola. The sequence continues at coordinate 10,398 of CANMKA010000013.1, forward strand.
CAAGTAACAGCCAAGTGGCCTCCTAAAATCTCATTAAGTTAGCTAAACGCTTAGTCGCGTTAAAGTTATTTAGTCGGCGCTTCCCGCCAAGTTAGGTCCGTTAAATATCAAGACTAACTTGTCTTAATGGCAACCATAGATGTGAAATTAAAGCAGCTAAACCAACGAATAACATCGGTAAAACCCACTTGTGTAAGGCGTTCTAGATGGGTCTCGTAGGTATCCGTTTTCATCACATCTTCGAGTGCTGAACGTTTTTGGCTTATTTCTAATTCACTGTAGCCGTTTCGGCGCTTGAACTCATGATGTAAATCGATTAAAAGTTCATTGCCAGTGGCACTTGTGTGTTTAATTTTTTCTGACAAAATTAATACACCGCCGGGGCGAAGCCCTTGGTAAATACGGTCGATAATAGTGTGTCTTTGTTCTGGCGCAATAAACTGCAAAGTAAAGTTCATAACAACCACAGATGCTTGAGTTAATTCAATGTTTTGAATATGGTCGTGTATAATTTTTATTGGATTGTCTGATTTAAACCCTTGAACATGTCGCTTACAGCGCTCAACCATAGGCGCTGAGTTATCTACTCCAATAATTTGGCAGTTCTTGGCTTTGATATATTTGCTTGCGGCTAGGCTTACTGCGCCTAAAGAGCAGCCTAGATCGAAGACTTTGCTGTTTGGTTGAGCATACTTACCGCATATTTGGCCGATGTTATCCACTATAGTCATATAGCCTGGCACAGAGCGTTGGATCATATCAGGAAACACCTCAGCTACCTGATGATCAAAGGTAAATGATCCAACTTGCTGGGGTTGAGAGTATATAGCGTCTTTGACGGAGTTCATGAATGCTACTTGTAAATTCTAATGGGGTAATTCTACCTGTGCAATATGGCTCAATCAATTCAATCAGCACGGGAATCTTGCCATTGGCATACCAGTCTTATACCGTATACGCCGATAAAAATACTAAAGCCAAGGAAATTTGCCCATGACCCCTTCCATTTATCCAGTCAAAGATGCAATTAAATGTAGTGCTCACGCCGATGCAGACGAATATAGCCGTTTGTATCAATGGTCTATTGACGATCCAGAAGGGTTTTGGACAGAGCAGGGGCAAATGATTGATTGGATTAAACCTTTTACTCAGATAAAAAATTGCAACTTCAGTAAAGACAAAGCCGAAATAAAATGGTTTGAAGATGGACAACTCAATGCCAGCTATAACTGCATCGATCGTCATCTCGCCAAAGATCCTCAGCGTACTGCCATAATTTGGGAAGGGAATGAAGAAAGCCAAGATGCTCACATCAGTTATCAAGAACTGCATGACCAAGTGTGTAAATTGGCGAATGGGTTAAAACAGCTAAAGGTAGGCAAGGGTGATAGAGTGATTATCTATATGCCTATGGTTCCTCAAGCAGCATATGCCATGCTAGCCTGTGCACGTATAGGCGCTGTACATTCGGTTATTTTTGGTGGGTTTTCTGCTAACGCAATTGCTGATCGCATTGCAGATTGCGGTGCTAAAGTCGTTATTACCGCAGATGAAGGGCGTAGAGGGGCAAGTACAGTACCGTTAAAAGCAAACGTTGACAAAGCCCTTGAAAGCCCTAAAGCTAGCTGTATTGAGAGCCTAATCGTTTTTCAACATACCCAAGGAGCAGTTGATTGGACTGCCGGCAGAGATGTGTGGTGGCACGAACTAACCAATACTTTGCCCACCCATTGTCAGCCAGAGATAATGCATGCTGAAGATCCGCTGTTTATTTTGTATACCTCAGGTTCCACTGGCGCCCCAAAAGGAGTGGTGCATACGACGGGCGGCTATATGGTTTATGCTGCGCTAACTCACAAATACATTTTTGATTACCAGCCCAACGAAATATATTGGTGCGCTGCTGACGTTGGCTGGATCACGGGTCATACTTACATTGTGTACGGTCCACTTGCTAATGGCGCAACTACCTTAATGTTTGAGGGGATCCCCACTTATCCTGATTCTGGGCGAATGGGAAAAGTCGTAGACAAACACCAAGTCAACATCTTATACACTGCCCCAACAGCGATCAGGGCGTTAATGGCCAAAGGCGATGAGCCAATTCAAGGAAGCTCTCGACAAAGTTTACGGATTTTAGGTAGTGTGGGAGAACCTATCAACCCCGAAGCATGGCATTGGTATTATCAAAAAATTGGTAATGCTCAATGCCCAATTGTCGATACTTGGTGGCAGACCGAAACGGGTGGCATTCTAATCACGCCTTTGCCCGGCGCAACTGCTTTAAAGCCAGGTTCGGCTACCCGACCATTTTTTGGTGTACAGCCAGCATTAGTATCGAGTGATGGCACAGTACTTGACGGTGAAGCTCAAGGTAATTTAGTGATTACCCAGTCATGGCCTGGTCAGGCTCGAAGTGTTTGGGGAGATCATGAAAGGTTTAAACAAACCTACTTTAGTACCTATGATGGTCTATATTTTACCGGCGACGGCGCAAAACGTGATCAAGATGGAGATTACTGGATAACCGGTCGAGTTGATGATGTACTGAATGTGTCTGGCCACAGGCTGGGTACTGCTGAAATAGAAAGTGCGCTGGTGGCTCACCCAGCCGTTGCTGAGGCGGCCGTGGTTGGCTATCCCCACGATATCAAGGGGCAGGGCATATACGTCTATTTATTGCCAACTGAAGGCACAATAATAACGGATGAATTGAGTAAGGACGTTAGGCAATGGGTGCGTGACGATTTAAGTCCAATTGCAAGCCCTGACTTTTTGCAATGGACAGCCGGGTTACCTAAAACCCGATCGGGCAAAATTATGCGTAGGATATTACGTAAGATAGCGGCCAATGAGCACCAAGCTCTGGGTGACACCTCTACGTTAGCTGATCCAAATGTTGTTGATGCCTTGATTAGAGATAGATTGAACAAATAGTCACAAATGCCTAGATTAAGACTTTGGGGGTATAGTGTTTTGCCTCCATTGTGTTAGTTTAGTATCTGATAAATAGATGTTTTTTTAAGAGCGTGGGAATGGCAAAATTTTTAATAGCTGACGATCATCCATTGTTTAGGCAAGCATTAATTGGTGCGTTAGAGCCTTTATTTGAAGATTTGCACATTGTCGAGTCAGATAGTCTCGAATCTACCTTGGATGCGTTAAAGGAACATACAGATATAACTCTCACGTTACTCGATTTAACTATGCCAGGTTGCGATAATTATTATGGCCTTACTCAGGTTCAAAAAGAATTTCCAAACATGCCTGTGGCTGTGGTGTCTGCCAGCGATTCTTTAGCCGTGGTAGCAAATGTTATGGAGCTAGGGGCGAAAGGATTTATTTCGAAAACCTCGCCGGTTGCCACAACAGCGTCTGCCCTTACAGAAATCATGAAAGGCAACACTTGGCTTGCGCCAGAGATAAGAGTAGCAATAGCCAACCAAATAACCTCTACAGAAATTGCTAAAAAAGTGTCAGAGTTAACTCCTAAGCAATATCAAGTACTCAAACTGCTACAAGGTGGCTTGCTTAACAAACAAATTGCCTCTGATCTAAATATCACAGAAGCAACAGTTAAAGCCCACATTAGCGCAATTTTACGTAAGTTGAACGTGAATACCCGTACACAAGCTGTACTCTTGTTAAAAGATCTAGAAATCGATTAATTTTTTACACTCACTTATTTTTGAGGTGATCTAAATATGATTTACCCACTTGCTTGTATGATTCTCTTAACGATAGCAATTGGGGTCATCACCTTTGCTGTTCGCGTTAACAGTGTTAGGACTGGAGCGGTAAAAGCAAAAGACTATAAGTTAATGGATGCTAAACAATTTCCTGAGAATGTCGTGAAGGCAACCCGTTGCTTCAATAATCAATTCGAGATCCCAATACTTTTTTATGTCGCTTGCTTAGCTAGTATCGCCTTGCAAATAGAGTTAACTAGCTTGCTTATTTTGGCTTGGACATTTGTTGTTACGCGGGTGCTCCATGCATCGATTCTTATCAGTTACAATCACTTGTTACATCGTATTATCGCTTTTTGGTCGGGTATAGTGGTGTTGGTTGCTATGTGGGTTATCTTGCTAGTCAATGCCTAAGGCCGAAAGCTTAGCCCTTAAAGCAGCTTAGGTAAGCGCTCAACCAATCAGAACTCGACTCGCTGGTTACGCCAAAATCTAACTGAATGTTTTGGGTGCCCAGCGCTAAGTTCAATGATTATCTTTTAGCACTCGCTAGAAGTTCATCAGGCGCAAAATCATCTACGTTTATGGTTCTTAGGCGGCCAAGCTCGGCTTCTTTAAATAGTTCAGCTTGCTGTTCATTTATTACGCCTAACGCTAACCCTTTTTTGCCTATTTCATCTAGCTGGGTAAAGCTAAAGCGCTCATTGGCTGCTTCACATATTTTTTCATATAGTGGTTCGACTGCTTCAATATTAGCCAATACTAATTCTAAGTCGCCCAGCAAATTGCCTGCTTCGCGAGACAAATACTGGCCTTTTCCTAGTCTATCTCGACTTTCATTATGACTAAGTAGCAGCTTAGCAACCGCATGATCTTGTTGGTCAGAAGGTCGCTTATAATTTTTTCCTAAGGGCATAATGACCAGTTTAAGCGCCTTTCCAAGCCATTTATTCGGGAAGTTGTCTAATAACTCTTCCAGCGCAACATTTAAACGGTACAAAGAATCATGCATTGCCCAATGCAATAGGGGCAAGTCAGCAGGATTACGTCCCTCGTCGTCGTAACGTTTTAATGTGCAAGAGGCTAAAAACAGATAACTAAATATGTCCCCTAAACGTGCGGAGATACGCTCTCGACGTTTCAATTCTCCACCTAGCACAGCCATGGTTATGTCTGATAGAAGCGCGAGATTGCTGCTATAGCCTTGCATATCTTGATAATAGGACTTAGTTTCATCAGAGTAGGGGGCGGTGGCAAAAGCACCTCTAGACAGAGAAAACCATAAGCTTTTGAAAAAATTACTATTCACAAAACCAATATGGCCAAATAAAGCTTGATCAAATAAATCTAGGCCTATTTCTGAGTCTGAGTGATTCGCTGCTTCAAGTTCGGCCAATACATAGGGGTGACAACGCATAGCACCTTGACCATATATCATCATGTTTCGGGTCAGTATATTCGCGCCTTCTACGGTTATTGCGATGGGAGCGCCCTGATAGCCGCGACCAAGATAATTTTTGGGGCCTAGCATTATGCCTTTGCCGCCATGTATATCCATGGAATCAGATACTAGTTGGCGCATTTTCTCGGTTAAATGGTACTTACAAATAGCTGATATAACTGAAGGTTTTTCGCCTAAATCGACACCCACAGTAGAAAACGACGTCACTGCATCCATCAAATAGGTGTTGCCGCCTATGCTGGCTAGCTTTTCTTCTACGCCTTCCATTTTTCCGATAGGAAGCTTAAATTGACGACGAATACGGGCGTAAGCCCCAGTAGCCAGAGCGATACTTTTTGCGCCACCAGCAGAAGTGGAAGGCAACGTAATGACACGACCGACGGACAAACATTCAACTAACATTCTCCATCCTTGGCCTATCATGGCTTGTCCGCCAATAATGAAATCTAGGGGAACAAATACCTCATTACCTTGAATTGGACCATTTTGAAAAGGTACATTCAATGGAAAATGCCTATTGCCTATTTTCACACCTGGGGTGTCTCTGGGTAGCAAAGCGCAAGTGATCCCTAAATCTGTCTCTTCTCCGAGTAGACCTTGAGGGTCGTATAATTTGAATGCCAAGCCAATTACAGTCGCAACTGGGGCTAGGGTGATATATCGCTTATCAAAGGTTAGCTTCATGCCTAACACTTCTTCGCCTTCCCACATGCCTTTACAGACAATCCCTTTGTCTGGTAATGAGCCTGCATCTGAGCCTGCCTCTGGACCAGTTAGAGCAAAACAAGGTATCTCTTGTCCAGAAGCTAATCTTGGTAAATAGTAGTCTTGCTGTTGCTTAGTGCCATATAATTGCAACAATTCGCCGGGCCCTAGTGAATTAGGTACACCCACTGTGCTAGACAGCACGGCACTTACGCCTGATAACTTTTGTAGCACTCTGGATTGTGCATATGCCGAAAAATCTAACCCACCAAATTCTTTTTTGATGATCATGGCAAAAAATTTATGGGTTTTTAAAAAGTCCCATACCTCATCGCTGAGACCCAAATTTGTGTGGGTGGTCTGCCAGTCATCACAGAGTTGACATACTTCTTCGACAGGACCATTTAAAAAGGCTAACTCTTCCGCTGTTAGACGACCTTGAGGGATATTATGCAGTGCTTTCCAGTTTGGGTTACCGCTAAATAACTCGCCGTCCCACCAAACTGTGCCTGCTTCTATGGCATCTTTTTCGGTGTCCGACATTTGCGGCATAACTCGTTTAAAAAGCTCCAGAGCAGGTGCGCTGATATATTGCTTACGAATAGACTCTATATTTAGAGGAATCGAAATCAGTAAAAATGGCAGTAGTACTAGGCCATTTATCCAACCGAATACATTACCAATAACCAAAAGACAGAATATCGCCACGGTTGCATTGAATAGTTTTATTCGAAAATAGCTAACGGCGCCAAATGCACCGACAACGAATAACAAACCGAACAGAAATTGCATACTTGCTCCTTTATTTTTATGTGCGTTTTCGACACAGCATAAATGTATGACTAAAACCTAACGTTTAAGCAGGCTAATATCAAGGTTGCCTTACTTTAACACTAATGATTTGTGGTACCTTATTCCAATCTGCTTGCTGAATGGTTTTGAACTGGACATGTTAGCCTAAATACAAACGGATATTCTTTCTATACAAGCCAATGGCTAACGTTAAAAGAATTGACCAGCACTTGTAATGTCGAATAATGCACATTTCGTCTGCTTGCTGGTGGTTATACTTGTTGATATTGCTAAGGGATAAAAGCAAACGATTTGAGGCGTATTTCGCCTTGCTCATCGCCGTCCTTAAATTGTTGAAGTTTGACGAGTTGGTAATTTAGAGAAGGGGCAAACCAAGCTAACGTTTCTCGAGAGGTGTTCTCTCGCTCTAATCTTAATTTGATACTTTCAAGCTCCCCGTAGGGCAAGCTTAAACGTTCTTTGCCCACGACTTTTACTTTGTAGTGACGTAATTGGCCTCGACTATTAATGATATCGTAGGCGAATTCTGTTTTACCTTGAGCCAGCTGTAGTTGCGCGTCGAGTCGGTAAAGTTGGTTATCGAGTTGTCCTTGCCAACTAATTGGGTCGGATTGATTAATTCGGATTTGTTGAGTATCCGCTAAAAATTCAATACCAATATTCTTGTTTGATCCTGTGCCAGTACGTTTGTAAATGTAGGTTTTGGGAGTGATGTTTTGGTTTTTTATAGAAAAAATGCTGGTTTCTGAACGCTTGTCTGATAAAAAGAAAACAGAGACCTTAGAGTAATAATCCAATCGAAATAAACCGTCGGCGGCTGGCATTAACTCTAACGTTGCATAACCTAATTTTTTGCCAAATCTATGGGCTGAATATTCAGCTTTAAAGGGTTTAATTGAAGAGTGAGATAAGTCAGTTTTTAACGTTTGGCCATAAGTCTGGGATGCCATGCATGTTAGCAACATCATCCCAATCTTTAGTAAATTAACCAATTGCGTGTCCCATTTCAGATAAAGTCTCACCGTCTAATATTGCCTTGTTTTCCAACATTATCAAGCGTCCATCACAAAACCAACTTACCACAAGTGGATACATTTTACGTTCTTGCTCTTGAACTCGTTCAGCGAGCTCGACGGGATCTTGTTCACTAAAAATCGGTACTTTTGACTGAAGAACAACAGGGCCGCCGTCAAGTTCGGGGGTCACGAAATGAACCGATGCTCCATGCTCATGATCACCCGCATCGATTGCTCGTTGATGAGTGTCTAAGCCTTTGTATTTGGGTAAAAGAGAAGGGTGGATATTTAACATGCGACCTTGATAATGATCAACAAAGGCCGGTGTTAAAATGCGCATAAACCCTGCAAGTACAATTAAATCAGGCTGGTATTGGTCGATGACTTCCATCATCTTTGTGTCATAAGCATCCCTAGAATCAAAACTTTTGTGATCAATAAATATTCCGGGGATCCCAGCTTGTTCGGCCCGCGTTAAGCCATATGCACTGGCTTTGTTGGCAATTACAGCAGTAACGCGACCATTGATCTTATTTTGCTCAACTTGGTCGATAATAGCTTGTAAATTTGAGCCATTACCAGATACCAATACCACAATTGATTTAGGCGTAGGGCTCACTTATTTGATCTCTACCTGTTGTTCAGATTCGTCCGCTTCAATATGACCGATTATCCAAGCATTTTCGCCAAGGTTATTTAAAATTTGCGTGGCGTTTTCTGCTTGCTCTTTTGGTAATGCGATAATAAGACCTACACCACAGTTAAAGGTTCGGTACATTTCGTGAGTGGTTACATTGCCTTTTTCTTGCAGCCAGTTGAATATAGTTGGCCACTGCCAGCTGCTACCGTCAATCACGGCTTTAGTGCCCTTAGGTAATACTCTTGGGATGTTCTCCCAAAAGCCGCCACCCGTAATGTGAGAGATTGCATGTACCTCTATTTGCTCAAGTAACGCTAGAACAGATTTCACATAAATGCGAGTAGGCTCAAGTAAATGTTCGGCCAGTGGTTTACCATCGAGGGTTTCTTGAGTATCGCTGTTAGAGACTTCGATGATCTTACGGATCAAGGAGTAACCGTTGGAATGAGGGCCTGACGAACCAAGTGCAATCAAAGCATCACCCGAGGATACTTTGCTGCCATCAATAACGTCGTCTGCTTCTACCACGCCTACACAAAAGCCTGCTACATCGTAGTCTTCGCCGTGGTACATACCCGGCATTTCTGCAGTTTCGCCGCCTATTAGGGCGCAGCCAGATAATTCACAACCTTTACCAATGCCCGATACGACTTCGGTCGCTGTATCAACGTTAAGTTTACCGGTTGCGTAATAATCTAGAAAGAATAGCGGCTCTGCGCCTTGAACGATCAAATCATTCACGCACATAGCAACTAGGTCGATTCCTATGCCACCGTGTTGCTTAAGATCCATTGCTAATCTTAACTTAGTCCCTACACCATCGGTGCCCGATACGAGCAATGGGTTTTTATATTTTTCTGGAAGAGAGCATAAGGCGCCAAATCCGCCTAAACCACCTTTGACTTCGGGTCTGTGGGTTTTTTTTGTGACCGACTTTATGCGCTCGACTAATTGATTACCTGCGTCAATATCGACACCAGCGTCTTTGTAACTTAATGATGAATTGTTGTCGCTCACGTTTTTACCTCAATTGGCCACAAAAAAGAGCGCAGATTTTAGCAGCTTGATCTTCGAATACCAAATGAAGATCGGTAGTTTGTCGGGATATTGTGTATTTCTCATACGTTGTCGATCTTAGTTGCTGGATAATTGCTCATTTACTCTCACAAATTAGGCTTATTTGTGCAGCACAACAAACAAGGGGTGAATTTTGTGAATAAATAAATAACAATAGTGCCTTTGTTTGATCCTTGAGTTGGAGAGCAGGCTCCCATGCCTAATCGTCAGATTTGTTTTCGTTTTTTGTGTACTGTGTTGGCCTTGATTACTATCAGTGTGAGCGCTCACGCAGCCGTTGTTGAAGGATTGTATTCAGCAAGGATCGCAGTGGACAGCCAATCACAAAAAAATCAAAATCAAGGATTCAGAGAAGGCCTAGGACAAGTTTTAGTAAAAGTGAGAGGCAATACAGACGTATTAAAGGCTAGGCCAATACGTCAGGCGATGAACCGAGCTACGCAATTTGTGAAGTCTTTTAGCTATGATTTAGTAAACGCTGAGCTGTATTTAAGTATTGATTATGACCAGTCTAAAATAGTGGACTTGCTCAGAGATGCTGATTTCCCAGTCTGGGGTCAAAGGCGTCCAGAGACCTTAGTTTGGCTAGCCATAGAGCCAGAGCCTTTACAAAAAAGGCGTATCATGTCTCAAGACAGCGAATCTAAGATTCATCAAAGCATGACCCATACCGCTGACCAAAGAGGAATCGATCTCGTGTATCCCATTTGGGATTTAACGGACTTACAAAGCTTGAGTGTGTATGACGTATGGGGCGCTTTTGGACAAACCTTATCTGATGCCAGTTACCGCTACGGGGTTACGTCTATTCTTTCTGCCCGAATTTATCAATATCAAGCAGTACCAAAGGTGCCACAATTACAAGAACTCCCTATCTCTGATACACAAGAGCCGATTGAATTAAATAATCAACAGCCTGTGCAGGTGGATGCTTCATTTCGTGAAGGACAGTGGGTTGTCGACTGGTTAAGTATTGAAAATGGTGATTTCACCTCTGGCCAGTTTGGGGTAGAGCAGTTTTCTGATATCGGCCCAGATCTAATTAATGTGGTAGCTGACCTATTAGCGAACAAATATGCCATCGATACTAAAGGCACAGAACAAGCCTTACAAAGTGTCGATGTAACCATTACTAACTTAAGTTCTTTAGAGAAATATGTGGCCGTATCTAATTTTTTAAGTAGTTTAAGCGTGGTAAACACTGCATCTTTGGTTAAACAGCAAGGCTCGGCAGGGACATTTTCGCTGACCTTATTTGGTGATCCTCAAGATCTGTTTAACGCCCTAAGTTTAGACAAGAAGATTCAACGTACGGTGGATGAGTTTGGTCAGGCTATTGGTGATTCGGAGTTCATTTGGCTGAATTAAAGTCACAGCTATCGCTACCGGTTTCAATAAAAGAAACGGAAACGTTTGACAGTTTTGTGCAAGGACAGAATAGTCAACTGTGTCAATCCTTAATGCAGTTGCCCAAGGATCCCTCGGAGCAATGGCTAACCTATTTTTTTAGTGATGCCGAAGCCGGTAAAAGTCATCTCTTATATGCCTTGTGCCATTTAGCAGAGCAATCAGCTTGTTCGAGTATTTATTTAACAGGCGCGCAGTTTAACGTATTGCCCGCAGAGGCTTTGCTAGGTTTAGAGCAATATTCGATTATATGTATTGATGATGTACATCTAATTAATGAGTTAGACGAATGGCAAGTGGCTTTGTTTGATTTAATTAATCGAGTCAAAGAACGGGATAAGGGGTGTATCGTATTAACGGGTAATCAACCTGTGAAAGACCTGCCTATTAGTTTGCCTGATTTGAAATCTAGGTTGAGTTGGGGCTTGAGTTTTCAGCTCAAGTCATTGAGCGATGAGCAACGCCAAACAGCCTTGCAAATTCGAGCCGATTTACGGGGATTAAACATGCCAAAGGAAGTGGCAAAGTTTTTGGTCACTCACTGGCAGCGAGACATGTCTTCTCTATTAGATTCTTTGGATAAACTTGATGAGCAGTCATTGAGTCAGCAGCGCAGGCTAACTATTCCTTTTGTAAAAAGTATTTTACTACTCTAAAGCCAACTGTAATTACCTGAACCCCTGACAAAAACTTTGTAGCTGTTTGTCTTTTAGTTTTTTAGGTGAGTAAAGGGTGAGTTAGACAGGGCCAGGGTGTCTTTTGATACTTTTAATATACTGCCTTGATCGTACCAATCGCCTAATACTATTCGTTTGGCTGCTTGGCCATTGAGCATGAATTCGTGTACATCTGGACGGTGAGTGTGGCCGTGGATCAAACGCGTAACTCCATGTGCCTGCATGACTCGCTCAACTTCTTCTTGCGTCACATCCATAATATCAGCACTCAGTTTTTGATGATTTTGCTGGCTAGTTTTACGCCCTTTTTCTGCGATATTCCTACGGACGGACAGCGGCAGCATTAGCACTAACTTAGGCCACCACCAACCTCTGGATTTTTTCCTGAAGGCCTGATATTCAATGTCACGCGTACACAACTCATCGCCATGCATCAGCAAAGTAGGTTGGCCGTATAAGTCGATTACGTGTTGTTCTGGGAGCAGGGTCATACCTGCTCGCTTGGCAAATTTTCGTCTGATTAGAAAGTCGCGGTTGCCGTGAATAAAATAAATGGGTATGCCTTGGTCTGCTAACGTTTTAAACGCGTTAGCAATACTCTGGGTAAAAGGGTTTACGTCGTCGTCGCCTATCCAAGCTTCGAACAAATCACCTAATACATAGAGAGCGTCTGAGTGGGGAGCGTCTTCCCGTAAAAAGGTAAATAAGCAGTGATTAATGTCAGCTCGGTCTGGGCTTAAATGTAAGTCAGAAATGAAATAACTAAAAACTGGCATGATTGTCTAATAAGAATAGATTAATTTGTAGGGATGAATTAAACGCTGTTGTTAGCTTGATAAGGCAGCTAGCTATGCCAACTGCCAAATAACCCGCATAGACTAGTCGATAACTTCGGCTTTTAAGATAATCACATCGTCAACAGGCACATCTTGGTGATATCCAGCATTGCCGGTTTTGACCGCTTTAATCTTGTTAACAACGTCCATGCCTTCGGTCACTTCACCAAATACACAGTAACCCCAACCATCAACACTTTCACTTCGGAAATTTAAGAAGCTGTTGTCACCAACGTTAATGAAGAACTGAGCAGTAGCTGAATGAGGATCATTCGTTCTCGCCATAGCAACGGTACCAACATTGTTGGCTAAGCCATTGTTAGCTTCGTTCTCTATGGTCGCTTTTGTATCTTTTTGTTCCATACCTGGTTCAAATCCTCCACCCTGGATCATGAATCCGTCAATCACGCGGTGAAAAATCGTATTGTCGTAAAAACGGTCTTTCACGTAATCGATGAAATTAGCTACCGTAGCGGGTGCTTTGTCAGCAAAAAGTGTCAACGTAATCACACCATAGTTTGTATGGATATTTACCATGTAAACTGTCCTCAATTTTCTTAGTTCACTTCAGAGGCGGCATTCTAGCCTAAACCAAGTGAGTTTTTAAAGCTTTTACTAAAATTCTCAGATGCAGGCGATAAAACTGAGTGTTAGAATTCGCCGCCTTAGGTGAATCGGTTTACTTTCGTTACAAAGGATATAAAGACCCATGCTACAGATATACAACACACTTACGCGTAAAAAAGAGCCATTTACGCCTCTAGTTCCTGGAAAAGTAGGCCTGTATGTGTGCGGAATTACGGTTTACGACTTGTCTCATGTGGGCCATGCCAGAACCTATTTAAGCTTCGATTTGATGGTGCGTTACTTACGTGCTCAAGGATACCAAGTTAATTATGTACGAAATATCACAGATGTTGACGATAAAATTATCGCTAGAGCTAACGAGCGAGGCATCACTGCAGAGCAGGTAACCGAAGAAACCATCGCCAATATGCACCAAGATTTTGCTGCCATAGGATTAGTCGAGCCTGATATTGAACCCAGAGTGACCACTCATATTCCTGAAATTATTGATGTCATCCAACGTTTGGTTGATAAAGGTTATGCGTATCAAAGTGAAAGCGGCGATGTGTTATTCGAAGTAAGCAAGTACGCTGATTATGGTAAATTGGGTAAACAAGATTTAGCTCAGCTACAGGCCGGTGCTAGAGTCGAAATAACCCAAGACAAACGAGATGCCCTAGATTTTGTATTGTGGAAATCGGTTAAGCCTAGTGAGCCTTATTGGCCTTCGCCATGGGGAAATGGACGCCCCGGTTGGCATATTGAATGCTCTGCGATGAATCACAAGCACTTAGGCGAACACTTTGATATTCACGGCGGCGGATCGGATTTGACATTTCCTCATCACGAAAATGAAGTTGCTCAATCCTGCTGTGCATTTGATACGCCCTACGTTAACTATTGGATGCATACGGGTATGGTTCAAGTTAACCAAGAGAAAATGTCAAAATCTTTGGGTAACTTTTTTACATTGCGAGATGTTTTAGCCTTATACGACGCTGAAACCGTTCGCTTTTTCTTAATGTCTGCTCAATACCGTAGCCAACTCAGCTATTCCGATAGTTTTATTCAGCAGGCTCGCACCTCTTTAGAGCGTTTGTATACCGCTCTGCGCGATGTCACGCCTAATCGAAACGTAGATATGCAGTTTGGCGGATATCAAAGTCGCTTTAACCAAGCCATGGACGATGACTTTAATACACCAGAAGCCTTTGCTGTGTTATTCGATATTGCTAAAGCCTTAAATAAGGTCCCAGAAAAGGGCGAGAGCCAAGAAGCGGCTGATTTGGCGGGAGTTTTGGTTAACTTGGCGGATATACTCGGTATATTGCAACAATCACCTACCGATTTTTTGCAGGGAACCAAAGCTAACCAAGACCAAGACACTCTCGAGATAGAAGGATTAATCAAAGCTAGAAACGATGCCCGCGCTAACAAAGATTGGCCTGCTGCCGATGCAGCCCGTGATGCCTTGAATGCCCTGAATATTGTGCTTGAAGATGGAGAAAATGGCACGACTTGGCGTCGAGGCTAGTGTTGATTAGTCAAAAGTTATCAGAGGGAAATCTTTGTAATTTTTGATTCGCTTATTTGTAAGTGCAGCACAGTAAAGTTACACGGATAATTTGCTGTGCGCGCTGCGCATCACCATAATCATCTACTCATCCTAGAAGCCCCATTATACAGATACTATTTTTAGGGTATTTTAACTACCTATTTGTGAACTTTTTTAACATAACCTCTTAAAATTTATGGTTATTTTCAGGTAAACCTTTTTTCCTATAGTTATTCTGCTATGTTGGGTATTAGGAAGTTGATCATTTTTTTGATTTTGCTGTACTTCTTTTATTTAGCCTGAATTCAAGTTATCTAGCTCGTTCGGGAACTGGTCTATTTTTGATTATAGTTAGAATACAACGCAACAGCTTTAAAGGATCACACATGAAAACTACCAAAACTCCCTTGGCGAGTCTCATCGCCTTATGCCTGTCTGGCGCCTCAATCAGCCATGTTGTCTACGGGCAAGACGCGGTTCAAGAAGAGCAGGTTGAAAAAATTGCAATATTAGGTACCCGGGGTACGCCAAGGACGGTCACTGATAGCCCTGTCGCTATCGATGTTTTTTCTGCCGAAGAGTTTACGGCAAATGGCAACACAGCAGATATAACTGACAATCTCAAAGCCCTAGTGCCATCTTTTACTGCGCTTCCTGCAACAGGTGATGGCAGTGCCTTTATTCGCCCAACTTCGTTGCGGGGGATGGCGCCAGACCAGACCCTAGTCTTGGTAAATGGCAAGCGTCGACATCGTTCTGCCCTAGTGCAGTTTTTTGCGCCAGCCGCAGGCAATGGAGCACATGGACCTGATATAGGTATGATCCCGAGTATTGCACTGAAAAATGTTGAAGTGCTTAGAGATGGAGCCGCTGCGCAATACGGCTCTGACGCTATTGCGGGGGTGATTAATTTTCAGCTAAAAGATGATAGCGAAGGGGGCAGTGTCGTTGCCCAATATGGAGAATTTTTTGAGGGCGAAGAAAGCTGGATGATAGGCGCAAATGCTGGTTTTGAATTAGGCGCTGAAGGGTTCTTGAATGTCAGTATAGAGACTAATGATAACGAAGCTTTATCTAGAGGAATACAACGCCCTGATGCTCAAGCGTTAATCGACTCTGGCGTGCAAGGAGTAGGGGCAGATTCACCCTTCGGCGACGCGCCTTTTGTACAAACTTGGGGGCGACCTGAAACCAGTGGTACTCGTGCCGCAATCAACGCGGGCTACGATCTAGGTGATACAGGTGAGCTGTATTTCCATGGCGGGTATGCAGATACAGACGGGCGATACCGTTTTTTCTACCGTAGTCCAACCCATAGCACCTTGGTCAATGTCGATACCTTGCCAGCTGGCTACACCCCGTTTCTGGACGGAGCGCAAAAAGATATGAGCGCTGTGGCAGGCTTTAAGGGCGAAACAGACAACGAACTGACTTACAACTTTAGCCTCGGCTATGGCGAGAACCAATTAGATTATTTCTTAAACAACACTGTGAACCCTAGCTTGGTTGAAAATGGTGATCCAGGTCAGCGTGACTTCGATATGGGGGGATATGAGCAGCAAGAGATAAACGTCAATGCTGATTTTACTATGCCTTTATCTGACGATATGTTTTTGGGCTTTGGCGCCGAGTGGCGCGAAGAGAGCTTTACAACTATTGCCGGCGAGCCTAGTGCATTTTTTGGCGCCGGGACGAGTGGTTTAGCAGCAGCAACGCCATTACAAGCAGGGACCCTAAAACGCGACAATATCGCCCTTTATGCAGATGTTGAATACAATGTGTCGCTAGACTTGCTGCTGCAAGGGGCTCTTCGCTATGAAGACTTTTCGGATTTTGGTGACACGATCAATGGTAAAATTGCAGCTCGATATAACCTGACTGACGATCTAGTTATGCGTAGTGCAGTGTCTACTGGCTTTCATGCTCCCACGCCTGGGCAAACTAATATTACAACTGTCACTACCACCTTTACAGGGAACGTACAAATTGATGAGGGGCTATTGAGGGTTTCAAACCCAACTGCTATCGCCAATGGAGCTCGGCCTTTAAAAGAAGAGGAGTCCGTAAGCTTTAGTTGGGGTATAACTTACAGTGCACCTGAAGGTGGTAGTTTAGCTGTGGATATATACCGAACTAATGTCGATGACAGAATTTATCGAACGGGTAACATTCAAGCTGGCGATGCTCAGATTTCTTTTTATACCAATGCGTTAGACGTTGAGCATCAAGGACTAGATTTAGTGTATACCCAGTCTGTTGAGTGGGAACAAGCCGAAACCCGCCTAACGTTTGCCTATAACTACAATACCATAGACGTTACCGGCCAAACATTAGTGAATAATATTGCGCCAGTAGGTGAAGACATAGTTGAAGATATAGAAAATAATTATCCTGAACATAGATTCGTAGCCACAGCGGTCACGGATTTTGGCGATTACTTTCAATTTATGCTGCGGGCAAACTATTATGGTAAACACTTTGATGAGCGCGGTAGAATCGGTGTGGCAGAATCTCCGAGCGCCGAGATAGATCCAGTATTGTACGTTGATACTGAGGTTAATTTCTTCGCTACGGCAGACCTTACGTTAACTCTGGGCGCGTCGAACATTTTCGATACCTTTGTTGACGAAATTGGTCCGCCAAACGCTAATCGCCTCGGCGTTGGTTTGCAGTACCCTCGCAGAACCCCAGCTAACTATGAGGGCGGTTCTTGGTATTTACGCGTGAAATATCAGTTTTAATTTAGTCATCAAGCAGATACCCCCCGCATTTAAAATGCGGGGGGTATCTGATTTTCCGCATTTCATTCTTAGTTTTTACTTTTCAATTTGGCTTGTGTTGAGATTTTTTATGACCCAAGGCATGTCTACGTGTTAACAACTGGCTTTTTATCAATGAAGTTGATTTAGCATACAAACCCAATATACCTAGTTCAACACAAGGTGTTGTTCATAATTTAACTTAGTTTATACTCGTAACACTTTTTGTTGTCACCTCTCCAATTTGGGTCGTAGTTTGTCACTTGAACCGTTAGACAATAGTGTTAATTCTGGGCAGCACCCCCAGTCTGAATCTGTCGACATAGACATTTTCAGGCCACTATTTGAAGCCGATAAAAATCGCCTATATTGCTATATCTATGCCTACGTTCACGACAACGCCTCTGCCGACGATATTTTTCAAGAAACTTGTTTAACCCTTTGGAAAGAGTTTCGCACATTTAAATTAGGAACCGATTTTTCTAAGTGGTCCAATTCTATCGCGTTCAATCGTATTAGGGTGTATCGACGTAATCAAAATAAGTATCAGCTTGGACTATCCAACGATTTTTTAGACGAGTTTAGGGAGAATCTTGGTGTGATCGAATCGAGTCATTACGCTGAAGAGAAACGCTGGCGACAATTACTTGACTGTAAAATGGCTCTCTCCCCACAGTTGAAGAAAATTTACGACTTTTTTTATGTAGATAAACTAATGGCGCAAGACATCGCTGATGACACAGGTCGATCAATCTACGCGATCCGTAAGTCAGTTCATAAATTACGCAAATACTTATTCGATTGCGTGGAACGACAGCTATCAGGTAGCGACAAATGAAAAGAAGCGATGAATTTGCTCCAATTCGTGAGCTGGCTGATGCTGTTATCTCAAAAGACGCGGGCCCTGAGCAATTTGAGCGCTTAGAGCAATTATTGAGGGGAAATATCGAAGCTCAGCGATTTTATTACGATTACATGAGCATGCATGCTCGGCTTATGGGGGCTGTTGAACCTAATTTAGATTTTGTTTACCGGCGTATGACACACGTCACTCAGGTAACTGAGGAGTTTGTTGTCCGGCCAAACGACCAGCAAAATCGCTATAAAAGGGTTGATGAAGGCCTCAACCCATTTTCTTCTGCTCATATTGAGCCTGTTCAGCTCAATCCAACGTCTGCTTCAACGCAGTCGCCACATACTTTGGAAGGTACCTCAGCTCAAGAGCCAAAGGGTGATGATGAGCGGATATCAAAACTCCCACTCAGCCAAATATTTGTATGGCTAACGCTTGCCTTAATAATCCTTATTGCAACAGCTCTAGGGGTAACGCACCTGACCTCAAGCGGTAAACAAGTTTATTACGCGCAGTTGAGTCAGGGGGATATCGACATTGAGGAACAAGGCCAAATTAACGCCAATAAATTGGGTGCTGGGGAATACCAGACAACACAAGACAGTGTGTTAATTTTAAATAATGGCAGTACGATAAAACTGAATCGTTTTTCTGTATTTAAGATATTTAATGACAACGAATTTGAACTCAAAGCTGGCAACTTGACCTTCGAACCTCAGGATAACCGCAAGTGGATTTTACACGGCCCAAGTTTTAGCTTACACGCGAATGGCAGCGGGTTTTCTATAAGCTTGACTGACGACAAGATCAGACTAAACACCAATGAAAAACTTACTTTGCTACCCAAACGTTGGCGTCCTTCCCATTTTTGGGGGTTTGACAGCAACAGTGACCGTGTAATTGATTATGCCAGTAATGCCCACGGTATTCCGGCTAAAGGGGCTACCAGGGTCAAAGGTTTAGTGGGGCAAGGCGCCTTTGAATTTGATAACAGTGCACTGGCACGTATTGATGTCGGGACTGGCGGGGGCACTGCACCTGCAACTGGCTCATTTTCTACTGTAGACGGTATAACAATAGAAGCTTTAGTTGCCCCTCAGTATTCAGGTAAACAGGGGGATTTAGATGAGATTTTCCGTAAAGATGGTGGTGACGCAGAGTTACGCGTTTTGCTTAGTTTTCAAAACGATTTGACGGCAAAAGACTATTTGCGTCCAAAGGGCGATTTTGGGCCTAGTTTGAGTTTTGGTCTGTTCATAGTCGGTCAGGGATATCACGAATTGAAGCTCCCCTTGGACGGACAAAATGGCCGCCCGACTTTGGCGAAAATGAATCAAGACAACTATCATCATGTGGCTGCCACTTATAATGCTAGAACTGGGTTAAAAGCGATTTATATCAATGGTCAACGTTTGGCTCATTACCAATATCCCCCAGGATCAAAGATGCTAAGTGGGGGGCCGGGAAAAGCCGCTATAGGCAATAATCCCGCTCAACATCGTTGGTCTATAGAAGCCTTTTCTGGGGTAATTGACGAAGTTGCATTTTATGACTTTGCGCTCACGCCTTATATGCTCCATCAACATAGCAAACACGCCGAGCTGGGGCTAAATTACTTTGGCACGCCGTCAAGCTCTGAGTCATTGCCAGAGCAAATTAAAATATCTCTGCCACCTTCTACGTCTATTACCTTAGATGCATTCACTGGTTTGCCCATCGCCCAAGAATAAGTCAGTTTCCCAGCTATGCATTGCTAGGGCTGCTTAAGGTTTATTTCATAGCTAGGGGGTATCAATCTATTTCTTAAATGGCTAATCGTTATAGAAACCCTGCATTTTTCGCCACACGCGACTGTGCATTTTCAGTAACCTTTAACCATCATTAGGAAATATAGTGAAACGACTGAGAACATTGCTGTTAGCCTTCATTAGCCTTATTTGGCTGACTCCAACTGCATCTATGGCTGTTAATTGGCAAGCTAATTGGATTTGGGCAGATCAAAAAACCATAGAGCCCAATACTTGGGTAGCAATGCGTAAAACCCTATCTCTTAAAAAAATACCCAGTCACGTGCAAGCTTATATTAGTGCAGACAGTAAATATTGGCTTTGGATAAATGGCCAAATGGTAGTTTTTGAGGGCAGTTATACCGGCGGGCCGTCCCCTGTAGTGGCATCGCCGCGGATTGACAATGTGCCCATTGCGTCAAACAAATATTATGATCAAGTTGATATCAGCCAGTATCTCAAAAAGGGGCAAAATACTATTGCCGCACTCGTCTGGTATTACGGCGACAATGGTCAAAAGGGAACCCATATCTCCACTAACAAGCCAGGGTTTATTTTTCAGGCTGATATGGGAGATACGTCCATTGTGTCTGATCAGACATGGAAGGCAACCGTCCACCAAAGCTATTTACCTGTAGATAAAAAACCACCGTATCGCGTCGCTGCATGGAGTGTTAATTATGATGCGCGCCAAGATATGGCAGATTGGACAGGGCAAGCTTGGTACCAAAATACTTACGACGACTCAAAATGGAAAGCAGCTAAGGGTAAGCACGGCCCCCCAAGAGCACCATTCTTCAGCCTATTTCCAAGTGAAATTCCAATACTCAAAGACTTTGGTTTAGCTAACTGTATAAACTATGGTGATGACGCATTTCCTTTTGTAAGTGATGGGAAGAAAATACGTTGTAAGCTCGATTTCAATAAAAATTTCACACCATATTTTGATATCGAATCCGACGCTGGACGAAAGGTGCATATCAAGTCAAACATGCGCCTAAACACAATTGAAACTTGGTACACCACTAAGCAGGGCCGCCAGCAATTTGAGTCATACTCCTGGACCAATGGTCGTGTTATTGAATACACCATCCCTAAAGGGATTAAGGTTCACGGACTGAAATATAGATGGACTGGGGTAGGTGAAACCCCTGGGCATTTCGAAGCAGACGATCCTTGGTTAACCCGTATTTGGCAAATGGCAGAAAATACCTTGTATATTTGCGCCCGCGACAATTTTATGGATACCCCAGACAGGGAAAGGGGATTGTGGATTGGTGACGTTGCAGACCAAGCCAGTTACTTGTTTTACTCAATGGATCAGCCCGGTCGGGATTTGCTCAAAAAAGCAATCAAAGTGACCATGGCCTTTAGTGATTCTGAGACGGGTATTTTTGCCGGCCTTGGACCGGGCCGTTTTCGCGAACTACCGGCGCAAAGCTTACAGTTTATCGAGCAAGGGATTTGGCACTATTACTACAACACCGGAGATAAGCAAACGCTGGAATTTGCGTATCCTTATGTACACAGGTTTTTGTCGTTGTGGGGCATTAAAGATAATGGGCTCGCCACATTCAGGACAGGGGCTTGGAAATGGACCGACTGGGGGCCCCAAGAAACCATAGACTATCCAGTAATACAAAATGCTTTGTATTACAGCGCATTAGTATCTGCACGTAACATGGCTATGGCCTTGGGTGATGATACTCACATGAGCTTTTACAACAGTAGAATTCATTCCATTAAGGCAGCGTTTCAACAGCAGTTTTGGCAAGACGGGTTTTACAGCAGTAATCCGGCTAAACTCAAAGACGATCGAGGAAACGCTATCGCTATTTTATTTGGACTAGCGAAACCAGAGCAATATCAGCAAATTGTTGACAATGTATTGGTACCTAACCAATTTGCTAGCCCGCACTTTGAATGGATGGTGTATAACGCTATGGCTAAGGCAGATCGATTTGATGATGCGATTGCGCGTATGAAAACACGTTACGCGAAGCAAGTGAATAATCCTGCCTTGTCGACCTTAGCTGAGTACTTACCGAGCGGCGGTACTGAGAACCACGCATGGAATGCCCCAAGTACAGTACTGAGCCAATTTATTGCCGGTATCGAACCCACATCCGTGGCCTGGAAAACCTACAAAATTATGCCGAATATGGCGCATATGAAGCGAGTGTATCAACGGGTGCCCAGCGTTCAGGGGGATATCGATTTTGAAATTAAGCGTGATGACGCCAGTTTACACATGCACCTCAATTCCCCTGATAATACCCAGGCCCGAGTCGGTGTGCCTAAACACTATTTTGACCTTGAACAGGTGTCAATCAATCGCAAAACCGTGTGGAAAAATGGACAAACTAAATCCAAGGTGAAAGGTGTCAGGTATGTAGGGTCAGATAACACATACCTAATCTTTGAGTTCAGCCCTGGTGAGTGGACAATCCAAGCCAAGTAAGCAGAGGTCAACCATAGGGCAGGCTACCGAGAGCAAAGGCTAAATGCTTGTGTAATCGGTAAACAGGTGCCCTAAAAATTAGGTAGTAAGGAAGCAGTAAATGCTCATAAAGATTCAAAAGCTCACTCAGTTCTGTGTGAGCGTTATCATATTAAGTACCTTTGTGGGATGCGGGTTGACAGTCACGGATGATGAAAACCAAGGTGCCAGTCAGTTGATGCGTCCAGCGCAATCATTGAAAATAAACGAAGGATTCTCAAATCCATTAGGTTTCTACGACCCATCACCCAATTTTTCGTGGCAGCTTCCGGCAAATAGCGGTGTTAAAGGGCAAACCAAATATCAAATCGTAGTTGCAAGTCGTAAAGGTTTATTACTGACTTCTGCCGATCTGTGGGACAGCGGCATAGTAACGAATGCTCAAAACACCTTTATTCAATACCAAGGCTTAGCGTTATCTTCAAGGCAGCAAGTGTTCTGGCAAGTCAGGTATTGGGATACGCAAAATCGAGCTTCAGAGTGGAGTGAAATAGGTCAATTCGAATTGGGTTTGCTATCCAACCAAGATTGGTCAGCCAAATGGATCGAGATAGACAGTTCAGAACCGATTAAACTCAACCAGTACAAAACACCTATTCATATACCACAGCACTTGCGCACGGAATTCGCGACACTAAAATCAATCAAGCAGGCACGACTTTATGTCACGGCTAAAGGGGTATTTGAAGCCTACATCAACGGTCAGCGCGTTGGCGAGGATATTTTAACGCCCGGTTATACGCCATATAAAAAACGTATCGAAACCTTGACCTATGACGTGACGGATCACCTCCAAGCTGGTTTAAATGCATTTGGCTTACAACTAGCCGAAGGCTGGTATGCGGGAAGGTTTGGGCCAAAACGTCACTGGCACAAAAAGTTAAACCTAACGCCTAAAGTTCTGGCGCAACTAGAGATTACTTACGAGGATGGCACTCATAAAGTGGTGGCCACTGACGATTCATGGCGTGCAACTCAAAATGGCCCAATACGCACCTCTGGCATATACGACGGTGAGCGTTATGATGCTAATAGAGAACTCGTTAGCGAGCAGGGCGGCTGGCATGAAGTGAGGTACAATGATACCGATTGGCTAAGGGTAAAAACTTCCGGTCTAGATAGTGATGTGTTGTTACAACCCAAACGTCACTTTACCTCAAAAAATATGCAGCCCTTGCCCGCTTTGGCTATGAAACAGGTCAATGGCAAGCTTATCTTTGATTTGGGCCAAAATATGGTTGGGGTGCCGCATATCAGGGTGCCGATGAAAAAGGGACAGACGCTCAATCTACGCTTTGCCGAAGGGGTTAACCGAGATGGTTCACTGTTTACCCAAAATCTCGGTAGCGCTAAACAACTAGACTTTTATACCGCTAAACACGATGGGGTGATTGAGTGGCAGCCTCAATTTACTTTTCATGGTTTTCGCTATGTGGAGCTCAGTGGGTTCGACCAAAGCGCTACGCCCGACTTATCTTGGGTAACGGGAGTGGTTCAGCATACTAACTTTACTATGACTGGTCATTTTACTAGTTCAGATCAGCAACTAAATCAGTTTCAATCGAATATCGAGTGGGGCTTAAAGGGGAACTTTTTGGATATCCCCACCGATTGCCCGCAACGAGCGGAACGCTTAGGCTGGACGGGAGATGCCCTCGCGTTTGCCAACACCTCGCTATTTATTGCTGACAGTCATGCGTTTTGGTCTGCGTGGTTACAGTCTATTCGAGAAGAGCAATTTGATGATCACAGCATCCCTGTGGTGATCCCCAACGAAGTTGGCAAAATTGCACAGGCTGGTTGGTCTGATGCAGCTGTAACCATTCCGTGGGATGTGTATTGGCGCTTAGGAGACGAAAAGATCCTCGCTGAAAATTATGAGATGATGACACGTTGGATCCAATACCACCAAACTCAGCTTAATAATGGGATAAGTGAAATGTGGACGGTAGGAGACTGGCTACAACCTTTTTCAAAGCGACCAGACTCACGTCGTGGTGAAACAGACAATAGCCTTATTTCTACGGCCTTTTACGCCCGCTCGGTCGAGCTCACACGTAACAGTGCTCAAGTCCTAGGAAAATATGATGATTTAAAAAAATATTCTGCGTTACTCACTCAAATTAAGGCTAACTTTGAAGCTCATTTCTTTGCCAACAACGGCCGCTTAAAAGTTGGTGAGCAAACTCAAACTGCTTACTTACTGGCTATTGGATTTGATTTACTTACCCCAAGCATGACGAAGAAAGCTGTGCCACATTTATTAGAAACCTTCAAAGGGGCCAATGGACATTTACGCACTGGATTTTTAGGTACTCCCTTGATCGCGCCGGTTTTAGATAAGATTGGCAGACCAGATATTGCTCTTGATTTGGTGTTTAAACCAAGCTATCCGTCATGGTTATTTTCAGTAACACAAGGCGCCACAACGGTCTGGGAAAGATGGGATGGATTTACCTTTGACAAAGGCTTCGCTAAAAAAGCGGGATCCTTGAATCACTATGCTTACGGAGCCATAGGCCAATGGTTGTATGATCGCATTGCAGGTATTAGTCCGTTAACGGCAGGTTACCAAACTATATTGATAGCGCCTCTAATTCCTGAACAACTGGACTTTGCAGAAGGCGAATTTCAATCTGTGTATGGCATTATTCAATCAAAATGGCAAAAATCCGATTCAGGCTTAAGTCTGGATGTTGTGATCCCGCCTAACACAAAAGCGGACATTCACATTCCTATGGTTCAGTTTAGTCAAAATCAAAGTCGTGTTTTATTGGACCAAAGTGTGCCTAGCACGCGGCCTCTAGGTCAAAATGTCACAATCAATGGCAAACACCTTCAAGACTCACCATTTGGTCAGATAAAAACAAAATTTTCAGAGTCGAGTGCTAAAAGTATTCCCCAAAACTTTACCCTTGTTCGTGTTCCAGCAGGGCGCTACAAAATTCGAGTATTTTGATGACTACGGCCGACTTTGTTACGTTTTTTTCGTTTGGCAAATTCCTTCATAGCTTTTATATATTTGGGGGTATCAATTTGACGACTACGGGGCTAATCCTAGTAATAGGGCTAGCTTTTACAGGCTATGCAAATCGTTTTTTTATAAGGTAATTGTCACTGTGTCTCTTAACGCGTATCGAAGGTTGATTAATTCAGCCATTATTTTTAGTGTATTTATCACGCTGGGGTGTGATACCAAACCCTTGTCAGGCCAAGCGTCTCACGTACAAGACCAGCAGGAAACGGTTGAAAAGCACGTTTTTCCCATCGAAGACGCTTTTTATCATGCTTCTGCCAGTGAGTTAAAAGCCAATTTTAAACAGCCCCCAGATCAGGTTAAACCTTGGGTATATTGGTATTGGATCAGTGACAATGTTTCGAAGCAGGGTATCGAGGATGACCTGTTGGCCATGCAAAAGGCGGGTATTGGTACCGCGTTGATTGGCATTATTCACTTGCAAGGTAAACAGGGTCAGGTTAAGTCCTTGACTGATGAGTGGTGGGATCATGTAACGTTCGCCATAAAAAAAGCTGCACAGTACAAGATAGACATAGGTTTGTTTAATTCGCCCGGATGGAGCCAGTCTGGAGGCCCTTGGGTCACTCTTGATAAATCAATGCGTTATTTAGACGCTCAGGAGTATCAAGTGCTTGGTTCACAAACGGTAACACTGGACTTCGATGAGCCCGATAGCTTTTTTCAAGATGTACGGGTGATTGCCTTTAAAACGCCCGAGTTTGAGAGGGAAAAGTTAACTTCAGATAACGCTAGAATCACCTTGACTGACTCAGTAACTGACACTGAATTATCAGAGCAACCTATCCAGGCATTATTTGATGGAAATTTAGATACACCTTATATTCTCTCGAAAGCTCTACTAAGCCAGAAGCGCTATAACGCGGGCGGAGATGGCGCATTGCAAATTGACTTTGTGCGTCCAGAGTCTTTTGAAGCCCGTACTTTAGAGATTTACCCTCACAATAGTTTTGCCACTCAAGGAACCTTGTCAGCTAAAAACCAAGCCGGCCTGTTTGAAGTCATTAAGACCTTTGATGTCCAGCGCCCACGCAACATGCCCGCTATTGGCCCCGACCATGATGCGCCCATAGTGGTAACTTTTCCGGTAGTTGACTCTAGGCATTTTCGCTTGTCTTTCGAGGGTTTTAACATGGGACGTAAGAAAGATCTCAATGAGGACATAGGTTTTAAGGAGATTGTTTTGTCTAAAGGGTACAAGCTCGAACGCTACCCAGAGAAAAAGTTAGCAAAAGTCTTTCCTAAACCCATGCCTAAATTTGATAGCTATGCTTGGCCTATGTCGACTAAAACCGACAGTCCGGCCTTGTTGTTAGAATCGGCTGACGTGCTAGATATTACAGAACACACACAAAATGGACGCCTTAATTGGCAAGCGCCAGCAGGAGATTGGACTATTGTTCGGTATTTCATGCGGCCCACGGGCACTCAAAATGGCCCTTCGAGTCATGCTGCCAAAGGGCCAGAAATTGATAAATTAAGTCGGCCGATTGCAGAATTTCATTTTGACGCCTACATAGGCAAAATCCTTGAGTCCATGCTGCCTGAAGACAGAACTGCTTTAAAATATGCAGTGGTTGATAGTTACGAAAAAGGGGCGCAAAACTGGACCGATGGCTTTGCTGAAACCTTTGCGAAACGTTATGGCTACGATCCTATTCCATTTTTACCTGTCTATAGTGGACGAGTGGTGAACAGTGTGTCTCAAAGTGAACGTTTTTTATGGGACGTACGTCGTTTGGTGGCCGATGGAGTGTCTCACGAGTACGCGGCGGCTTTGCGAGAGCGAGCCAACAAGCACGGCTTAAAATTATGGCTAGAAAACTATGGTCACTGGGGATTTCCTGCTGAGTTTTTGCAATATGGTGGCCAAGCCGACATTGTCAGCGGTGAATTTTGGGCGACGGGGGATTTAGGCGCCATTGAGCTAAAAGCTGCTTCGTCTGCGGCACATATTTATGGTCACAAGACTGTTATGTCAGAGTCATTTACCGCAGGACGTAATACTCGCTTCAAGCACCACCCTTGGGACTTCAAAAAACGCGGAGACTGGTCTTTTGTCGAAGGGGTAAACCACACTTTACTGCATGTGTATATTCATCAAGCGTACGGCGATCGCTTTCCTGGCGTGAATGCCTGGTTTGGTTCGGAATTTAATCGCAATAATACGTGGTTTCCCTTTATGGATAATTGGCTAGCGTATATAAAACGGTCTAACTATATGATGCAACAGGGAAAGTACATAGCTGATGTGATGTACTTTATTGGTGAGGATGCCCCTAAAATGACGGGTGAGATAAGCCCTGAGCTGCCCAAAGGTTATTCTTACGATTTCATTAATGCTGAAGTCATCCTAGAACGTCTTACCTTTAATCAGGGCAAATATCGCTTACCCGACGGCATGACTTTTGAGTTATTGGTATTGCCTAATTTGGATAGTATGCGCCCTGCTGTGTTACAAAAAATTCAACAATTAGTCAAACAAGGGGGCGCAGTGTATGGGCCCAAACCTATGCGTTCTCCAAGCTTAGAAGGCTATCCAAAGGCTGATCTTGAGGTGCAAAAAATAGCAGACGCACTTTGGCAGAACATAGATGGCCTAGAGGTTACTCAGGCTGAATACGGGCAAGGTAAGATTTTTTATATTCAGCAAACAGAACAAAATATACCCGATTTGGCCCAGATACTGGATCAGATAGGGACGCCGGCCGACCTACTTGATTTGCCCGATGAAGTAATTTGGAGCCATCGCAGCAGCCATACTCATGACATTTATTTTATCGCGAATCAGTCAGAGCAAAGCGTCGACATTACCCCTAGCTTTAGGGTGGGGGCTACTCAGCCTCAGCGTTGGGATCCGGTCACAGGTAAAACTTACGACATTGCTCAATTTGAATTTATGCGTGATACCCAACACGGCCCTCGAACGACCATACCTATGAAGTTGAACGGACTAGAATCTAGTTTTTTTGTTTTCGAAAAGCCTAACGCCAGTGACCACAAACCAGCGCTCAGCAAAGACAATATTCTATCTATGACTAAACAGGGAAAGCCAGTTTGGCTGCCCTCTGCATTTAATGGTCAAGGGCAAAGAGTCATCACCCTGACCGATAACGCCAGTTATGCCTTTAATAGTAAAGACGGTGGCATCCATAAAACTAAAATCGATGATATTCCTGCTAGTTTAACCCTTAATCAAACATGGGAGGTTAGCTTTCAAGAAGGGCGCGATGTGCCTAGCAGTCTACTCTTAGATAACCTTAGGTCTCTTACCGAATTAGACTCAGTCGCTTTACAACATTATTCTGGCACTATTACTTACCAAACTGAGTTTGTACTGGGTGATGAGATGCTGGTTGCTCAGCAATCATTGCAGCTAAATTTAGGTGAGGTTGGGGTGATTGCCAAGGTGAAGCTCAATGGCCATGACTTAGGGGCCTTATGGAGCCGACCACTAACAGCAGACATTACCGAGTTTGTTAAGTTAGGCACAAATACCTTAGAGGTGCAGGTAGCGACGACTTGGTTGAATCGCTTACTTGGCGATCATAAGTACCCTGAAAAATTTCCTGATCAAAAACAAAACAAGCAATTTAATACAGATGTGACCTTTGCCATGGGGCTATCTGAAGATACACAATTGCAACCATCTGGATTAATCGGGCCAGTTACGATCCAGCCTCTTATGCATTATGTATTCTGAAGCGGATAACTGTTTGTAAGAGTTCAAGCCAGATATCTGGAATTAGCTCTTGCTCAAACGTATATCGACACGATTAATCAGGTGAGAACCCAAGCTGGTGTTATAGCCAGCGCCTGACACGCTTTTGATAGTCTAGGTACTCATCAGAAAAGTGCTGTGTCATCCATTGTTCTTCAGGCTTAATTTGAAATTGAGTCAGGTAGGCAATAAACAAGGGTAAACACAATATGCTCAGCGGGTTACATTTATACAAGATGTAGCTTGTGAGTATCAGAGCCATGCCTAAATACATGGGATTTCTGGTGATTGTGTAAATGCCCGAAGTAACTAACTGCGATGTCTGTTCGGGTTGAGTCGGGCTCAGGGTGGTTTTTGCTCGTTTAAATTGAACTATGCCTAAAAACCCTATAAAGCAGCCGGTTAATACCATGATCAACATGCTGGGTTTGGAAATACTGGGTAACACTAGGTGATTCAAATGGTTTTGTACAAATCCATGGCTGGCGTAAACCAGCCCCAAATGAGTCAGTAATACCAAAGGCGGTGGAATGAGTAATGCGAGTTTAGGCATAGTGGTTACCCATTAAGTGCGCGTGACATCAACTTGTACTTTTAGTTTTTGTCCGGGTTGCAGGTACTTTTTAAGTTTACCCTGATTCCATTTTTGTAGATCTTTAACGGAGACTTTAAACTTATTAGCAATTCGCGCCAGCGAATCTCCTTTTCTGACGGTATAGGTCAGATTCCGCATAATCGCGTCTTTTTTGACAGTTTGTTTGCCATCGTTTAGCCAAATAACCAATTCTTTGCCTAGTTGCAGTGTGTCTGTGGGCGCCATGCCATTCCATTTGGCTAGGTCTCGGTGTTTGACCTTGTAGTGGCGGCTAATATCCCAAAAATTATCACCCGATTTTACGGTGTGAATGATTTTGTAAGCCCCGCGCTTTTTGGATTGAACTTTGGCTAACCTTTGTTCTTCTGACAGGGAATAGTCTTGCAATGATTTTAACGCGACTGGTATCAACAGGTGATCGTTGACCCGAATCGTGTTGCCTGTTAATTCATTGACCTTACGGATCACGTCTGTAGTGGTATGGTATTTTTTGGCGAGTTTGATCAAGCTGTCGCCAGATTTAACTTTATGTCTTGCCCAGTTTAACCGCCCCTCGTCTCCGGTATTAGCTAAAGCTTGGGTAAAGGTTTCGACTTTGTCTATGGGGATCAGCAGTCTGTGGGGGCCATCTGGGTCAGTGGCCCAGCGGTTAAATCCTGGATTGAGAGCGTGTAGAGCTTTCACCGACAAACCTGCCATTTCAGCAGCCAAGGCCAAATCGATTTGAGAGCCCGTTTTGACTATTTGGGTATAGGGTACGTTTTCTATGGCTGGCCAATTGAAATTATAGTCTTCGCTGTTTGCCAGTATATCTGCTAAGGCCAGCAACTTGGGTACATAGGCCCGTGTTTCTCTGGGCAGATCTAAACTCCAAAAATCGGTGTTTTTGCCCGCTTTTTTATTCTTTTTTATGGCCCGCATGACTCGCCCTTCGCCACTATTATAGGCGGCTAAGGCATGATACCAATTACCATCAAACATGTTGTGCAAGTAATTGAGGTAATCGATGGCGCCTTGGGTTGAGGCGATAACGTCACGTCTACCGTCGTACCACCAAGTTTGTTTCATGCCAAAACGCTTACCTGTCCCAGGAATAAATTGCCACATACCCGCTGCTCGGCCATGAGAATAGGCAAAGGGATCAAAGGCACTTTCGACTATGGGCAATAAAGCTAATTCTAGAGGCATGTTTTGCTGTTCGAGCTCTTCGATAATCAGGTACAAAAACGGCTTGGCACGTTTAGCCACCCGGCCCATGTAGTCGGGGTGCTTTAAGTACCAATTGCGTTGAGCAGCAATACGCTTATTGTCTGGAAACTCAAAAGCCAGTTGTTGACGGACACGTTGCCATAAGTCTTTAATTTCGGCTTCTTGTACTGCCTCGACTAAGGGCTGTGGTAGCTCAACAGGCACTTCTATGGGTTCGACGGGATGCAAAGTAGCAATCGTGCCATCGTTGGCAGAATCACAGTCTAAGTTCTGAATAGCGTGACTTTCTGATTCTTGGCAAGTTAGAGGGAGCTCTGGGGCTGCATCCTCTGATTCAGTCAGGGCAGGCCCTTGGATGATGGAGCAAGAAGCCAATAAACTGGCGATAATAACTAAGAGTAAAAAACGACTATGTCCCATGGAAACCTTTTAATGTGAGAAAAATAAAACCAACTGGTTCTGATGTTAAGCAAAAGCATTTTACTGACTAATACTGATCTTTCCAGTGCCTAAGCTCAGCAAATACTTGTTCGGGTGAGGTTAATGGCTTATTGCAATAGTCTGTTACTGCTTTTATAACACTTGGTTGCTGGCAACGTAAAAACGGATTGATAGCCAACTCTTGGCCAATAGTTGACGGTAAACTTGGCTCGCCTTGGTTACGTTTTGCATGGACGCGAGTTTGGTATTCATTGAGTTGCTGATTATTGGTATCTACTGCTAAAGCGAAATTTAGGTTGCTTTGGGTATACTCGTGGGTGCAGTACACGTTTGTTGCTGGGGGCAAAGTAGCGAGTTTCGACAATGATTGATGCATTTGTGTGGCCGTTCCTTCGAATAGTCGACCACATCCCGCGGAAAATAACGTATCCCCACAGAACACCCCAAGTGAACTCATATAAGCAATGTGATCTAGGGTATGACCGGGTACTTCAAGTACATGCAGAGCCAACTGCGCCCATTCAATTGTTATAACCTGATCGTGTTTAACCCTATGGGTAATTTGTGTGATTTTAGGGTTGTGTGGGCCAATTACTTGAGCATCAGGAAACGCCACTAACAAGTCATCAATACCGTTTGTATGATCCCAGTGGTGGTGAGTAATCAATATGTGGGTAAGGGTTAGCTGGTGGCTTTGGCAGTGAGCTAGCACTGGGCTGGCGTCTCCTGGGTCAACTACGCAGCATAGACGGGTGTTTTGTATGCACCAAATGTAATTGTCGGTATAGGCTTTGATGGGGGTGACGTTTATACTCAAGGTTATTCTCTACTGTAACTGCATGAAATTTAACTGGGTTTAGATTACCATAAAAACATGAAATCAGCCTTGCGCAACAAAAGCTTACCTCAGCCTATTTACTGGCAAGATTTACCCTTGGGTGAAGAGTTAAAGCTGCACATAGAAAATGCGTTAGCCGAAATCAGTTGTAAGTTTTTTGGCTATCACATGGTGAAACTGGGCAACCTTAGTAGCCAGCTGAATTTGGCTCATTGCCCGATTAAACACGATGTTAGAGTGACAAACTCGGCACAAAGTTTTACTAGTTTAGTCGCTGAATCGACGGATTTACCCCTAGCCGAAAACAGTATTGACACCTTTGTGTTGGCTCAAGAATTAGATTTTGCTAAAGATCCCCACCAAATTTTACGTGAAGTCGATAGGGCGATTGTGGCAAATGGCTATGTAGTAATATCAGGGTTTAACCCTTTGAGCTTGTGTGGCTTGTTTAAATATCTACCGGTCAACTCTGGCTCTCCTTTACATCAAGGGCGTTTTTTTAGTTGTGTGCGGGTCAAAGATTGGCTGAATTTACTGGGGTTTGAAGTCATAGAGACCCAACATCTATTGTTTAACGAATTGTTTTTGCAGCGGCCTTTATTCAAAGAGTCAAAGTGGACTCAGTGGTGTACCCAGCATTTACCCCTTTTATCGACTATGTATGTGATAGTCGCCAGAAAACGCGAGATCCCCTTAACCTTGATAAAACCCAAATTAAAAACTAAGCGTAAATTTTCTGCGGTGGGGGCAAGCGTGCGCTCGGTCAACTCGTCTATGGACGACAACCCGTCATCTTCTCGCTAAATGCAATGAATTGTGGATAACAACAAGTAATAGTTGAAGCTTGGGAGTGGTATGTGAGCTAACGTTTTATCTAAATTTTGGATTAAACGAGCTAGTTTGGCTCAATTGCCTGTGTATCTGTTTTAAACCTAAACGTTTGATACAAACACAACTGAGCCTGTTAGAGAACTGCTTATTTAACCTTCATACCTGGTTGTGCACCTTCTTCTGGATTTAATATCCACAGGTCTTCACCCCCTGGTCCTGCGGCCAACACCATACCTTCTGACATGCCAAAGCGCATTTTACGCGGTGCTAAATTAGCCACCATGACTGTGAGTTTTCCCTCTAAGTCTTCAGGCTGGTAAGCCGACTTAATCCCCGCAAATACTTGACGGGTCTCGCCACCTAAATCCAATTCTAAGCGTAATAGTTTATCGGCTTTTTCGACATGTTCGGCTTTGGCAATTTTGGCGATACGCAGATCGATTTTAGCAAAATCATCGAAAGATATCGTTTCAGCAATGGGATCTTTTGCCAGTGGACTATTTGGGTCGAGCTGCACTGTAGGTGCAAGGTTTTCTTTAGAGTCTTCTACCATAGCGTTTACTTTATCCATGTCTACCCGCTGCAATAGGGCTTTAAATTTATTAATAGCGTGATCGGTCAATAAGCTTTGTCCACTTTGCCAAGTAAGAGAGTCATTTAAAAACTGTTCTGATTGGGCGGCAAGGGTAGGCACTACAGGTTTTAAATAACTAACTAATATACGGAATAAGTTAATGCCCAAAGAGCAAACATCATGTGTAAATTGTTGCTTGGTTTCGTCTTTGATCGTTACCCAAGGTGCGTTTGCGTCGATGAATTGATTGGCTTTGTCGGCCAGAGCCATAATTTCACGGATTGCGCGATTAAATTGACGCTTTTCGTACGCTTCGGCAATAACCGATTCAGCTTGTTGAAATTCAGCAACCAACTCGGGCTCAAGGACTGTCGATGAGAGTTTTCCATCGAAGCGCTTAGTGATAAAGCTGGCGCAGCGGCTAGCAATATTGACGACTTTGCCGACTAAATCTGAATTGACCTTTTGAGCGAAGTCTTCAAAGTTTAAGTCAATGTCTGTGACTGCATCTCCAGACTTAGACGCAAAGTAGTAGCGTAAGTATTCAGGATTGAGGTGATCTAAGTAAGTTCGACCTTTTATAAAGGTTCCTTTAGATTTAGACATTTTGGCGCCGTTAACGGTGACAAAACCGTGAACGTTAACGCCTGTAGGTTTTCTAAATCCGGCGCCTTCGAGCATAGCTGGCCAAAATAGGCAGTGGAAGTAGGTAATGTCTTTACCAATGAAATGATATAGCTCGGCGTCTGAATCTTTACCCCAGAACTCGTCAAAGTTTAGGTTTTGTTTGTCGCATAAATTTTTAAAACTGGCCATGTAGCCTACAGGGGCATCAACCCATACATAGAAAAACTTACCCGGTGCATCTGGGATTTCAAAACCAAAGTAGGGGGCATCTCGGCTAATGTCCCATTGTTGCAGGCCTTGTTCAAACCACTCTTGTAATTTGTTGGCCATTTCGACTTGGATTGCGCCGCTTTTTAACCAATCTTGAAGCATGCCCTCAAATTGAGGTAAGTCGAAGAAATAATGTTCTGAATCGCGTAAAACCGGCTCAGCTCCAGAAACGACCGAACGAGGATTTTTTAGTTCGGTTGGGTCGTAGGTTGCACTACATACATCACAACTATCGCCGTTTTGATCTTCTGCACCGCAACTCGGGCAGGTACCTTTAACAAATCGGTCGGGCAAAAACATATTTTTTTCAGGGTCAAACAACTGACTAATGGTGCGCTGACTTATATACCCTGCTTCTTTTAAACGGTTATACACTAAGTTGCACAGGTCTTTATTTTCGTCTGAGTGAGTAATGTGATAGTTGTCGTATTGAACATTAAAATCGAGCAGATCTTGATGATGTTCATCACGCGTTTTAGCCACCATTTCTTCTGGACTAATACCAAGTTCTTGGGCTTTTAACATCACGGGCGTGCCGTGTGCATCGTCGGCACATACGCTATAGCATTGATGGCCTCGCATTCGCTGAAAACGCGTCCAGATATCTGTTTGAATATGCTCTAACAGGTGGCCTAAATGAATAGAACCATTGGCATAGGGTAGGGCGCTAGTTACGAGTATTTTACGGGCTTGCTGAGTATGAGCTTGTTGCGGCATTATGATGTTTGATTAACTGATAGTGTAAAGGCCGCAAATAGTAGCGAAAATCGCCTCTCATTGCATTACGAAATTTATACCAATAGTGATAAATAAGCGCGTATTCTGAATACTCCAATGGGTTAAATAAATGGGGGTTCCTAACAAAAGTTTGTATACTGGGTTTCTTTTAATTGGGGCGTGCGTACTGTGTTTGGTTTTGGTTCAAAGGTTTCTCCCGATATTTCATCCTGTGTGGCGGTTATTCGCGAATTTTTCGCTATCCCCAATTCTGTCAGTAATAATACGCTTGAGTCTTGGCTAGCTGTAACCAAAAACAAGCTTGTTTTAACTTTACCGTTTGTCGCACTGAGCGAGCACGAGGCCTTACACGAACAGCTCCTTGCCGTTATTTCTAAAGGGTTAACCTTGAGCATAGACACACAGGTGCTTGCTGTGCCTACAAAAACTCAAGGGATTGGCAATATTAAAAATATTATTGCTGTGGCGTCGGGTAAAGGCGGCGTAGGCAAGTCGACTACCTCGGTTAATTTAGCTTATGCGCTAGATGCTGAGGGCGCGCGAGTCGGGATTTTAGATGCCGATATTTACGGGCCGTCTATTCCCATTATGCTGGGCAATAAGAAACATAGCGCCAGCTCTGAAGATAATATTAAGGTTGAGCCTTTTTATGCCAATGGACTCGTGGCGACTTCGATTGGCTATTTTGTTAAAGCCGATGACGCCACTGTCTGGCGAGGGCCAATGGCAAGTCGCGCTTTACAGCAGTTACTCAAAGATACCGCCTGGCCCGAGCTTGATTATTTGATTGTGGATATGCCTCCAGGAACCGGTGACATTCAGCTCACCCTGTCGCAACAAATACCGGTTAGCGGCGCAGTGATTGTAACAACTCCCCAAGACTTAGCTCTTGCGGATGCCACTAAGGGCATAGCTATGTTCAATAAAGTGGGTACGGCTATTTTGGGCGTGGTTGAAAATATGAGTTATCACCAGTGCCAAAATTGCGGTCATAAAGAGGCCGTATTTTCCGAACATG
The DNA here is from genome assembly GCA_947498355.1 of uncultured Paraglaciecola sp. Lineage (GTDB taxonomy): Bacteria > Pseudomonadota > Gammaproteobacteria > Enterobacterales > Alteromonadaceae > Paraglaciecola. The sequence goes on from CANMKA010000013.1 coordinate 46,640, forward strand.
GCGCTAAGCAATTGGTTGATAAATTTCGAGTACCATTATTGGCTACTATGCCTCTTGATATTCAAATACGCCAACATGCGGACGGCGGTACGCCGCTGCAAGTGAGTGAGCCGGATAATATCTTGAGTCAGAGCTATCGACAATTAGCCCGACAAACGTCAAAATACTGCTATCTAAATAGCCTTACGTCCAACCAGACTGACTAATACTGAGCAACTATATGCGCTTATGCGATAAAGACATTTACCACTATCTTCAAAGAGGCGAAATTAAAATTTCACCCACTCCCGATTACGCAGAAATTAGCGGGGTGACAGTAGATATGCGTTTGGGCAATAAGTTTAGGGTATTTGAAGATCACCAAGCGCCCTACATAGACTTAAGCGGTAAAAAAGCCGATGTTCAGGCAGCATTGAATAACGTCATGAGTGATGAAATTGAGATTGCTGATGACAAAGCGTTTTTTTTACACCCTGGAGAACTCGCGCTGGCAGTCACCTTAGAATCTGTGACCTTGCCCTCTAATATAGTGGGCTGGCTAGACGGTCGGTCGTCTTTAGCCCGCCTCGGGTTGATGGTGCACGTTACTGCCCACAGGATTGATCCGGGTTGGTCTGGGAATATTGTTCTAGAATTTTTTAATAGTGGAAAATTACCCCTAGCCCTTAAACCGGGTATGAAGATAGGGGCCATTAGTTTTGAGGTGTTGTCGGATCATGCTGAAAAACCTTATAACGCTCGGTTAGATGCTAAGTATAAAAATCAAGAAGGGGCCATTGCCAGCCGAATTAGTGCTGACGACAAAAGTGAGTAACGTCAAGGTTTGCCGTTTAAGGGGCAATTTTCAACCGAGTTAAAAACAGGCTGGCAGCCTGTTTTTTTATGCGGTAAGTTCAGTTTCGCTAACTTTTTTCTGTTGTTTTTTGACGGCTCCTGGGCTTTCTCCCATGACGCGTTTGAATGCTTTTGAAAATGAAGATTCATTATCGTAGCCACAGGCAAGAGCGGTATCCAAAATATTTGCATCCCCAGCTAACAGCTTGCTGTATCCAAGGCTAATGCGCCACTGAGTCACGTAGTCCATAGGTGATAGATGCATCACTTTTTTAAACTCATTACTAAACCCTGCGCGAGACATAAAGCATAAGGCTGCTAATGAGTCTACTGTCCACTTTGTGTCTGGGGCGGCATGAATAGCTTGAATCACTTTACTCAACTTGGGGTGAAGTAGGGCAGCTAATACGCCATTTTCGGTGGGCATATGTTGCCTAAATATAATGGCTAGTGCAGCTTCGGCAATCTTATTGGTGACTAGGTCCGCACCTTGTGCATTGTGCAAAGATTCTTGAATAAGTGCTTGAAGCAAGTACATTAGAGGGCTGGATCGCTCTAAATCTTGGTTCGCTTTTAATAGCACAAGCTTGGGTAAATATTGCGTAAGGGTTTTCATCATAGGGTGATTATGCTTAAAGTAACCGCAAATAATCCCCACACCATCTAGGCGTTCGCCTTCGCTTAGGGCAACAGACACTTCAGTATTTCTAGTGCGTTCAAATTCTCCGTCATTCGTTAAACAATGGCCTGCATCGGTAGGGAACAGGACGATATCGCCTTGCTCTAAATGATAAATTGCTTGTTCGTCGTCAACCTTTAGTTGGCAATGACCGTGGCTAATAATATGAAAACTCATATAGCTAGCACCTGATGTATCTAAAGCCCAACTGCCGCAGTACTGGCCTTTGTGAAAAATTTCAGACGTAACGTGAAAAGTAGTAAATAACTGTTGTAAAACATCCATATACGATTAGACATAAACCCTGTTGTTTGTGACATATCAAGTTTATCAGATGCCCTCTAGAATTGTTAACAGTTAATCGCGGCAACGGTCGCAACAACCTTTAATCCCAATTTAAACTAACAAGAGAGAATGATGATGAAAAATGTATTCAACTTAAAAACTTTAGCCCTAGCCTCTGCCTTAGCGTTTTCTTCACTTGCCAGTGCAGGTGTTGACACAGAAACAGATAGCAATGGTGTTATCTTGGCTGGACACGATGTTGTTGCATATTTCACGCAAAATAAACCTGTAAAAGGTAATGCTGAATACACAGCTGTGCATAACGACGCCATTTACCGCTTTAGCTCTCAAGCAAACAGAGATGCCTTTGCAGCAAACCCTGCTAAGTATGCGCCTGCTTACGGTGGTTACTGTGCATACGGCACAACTTTTGGTAAGAAGTTTGATATCGACGGCAAGGCCTTCGAAATAGTAGATGGGGTTTTATACGTAAACAAAAACCTCGAAGTGAAAAAAGCCTGGTCAGAAGCTGTGCCTAAGCACATCAACGAAGCAAATGGTCAGTGGCCAGAAATCGAGTTTGTTGCTCCAGAAAAGCTATAACTAGTTTGCCCTTTAGGCTTAATAATCTAAAGGACAATCTCAACCAAAAAATCCCTCGTTTATTAACGGGGGATTTTTTTTGGTTAAGTGTTTATTAATCATAATATTACGCTGAAAAGCATGTCTATACGATTGGACATAAAGCCTATTGTTTGTGACATACCCAATTAGTTGAATGCCCCCTAGAATAGTTAACAGTTAATCGCGGCAACGGTCGCAACAACCTTTAATCCCAATTTAAACTAACAAGAGAGAATGATGATGAAAAATGTATTCAACTTAAAAACTTTAGCCCTAGCCTCTGCCTTAGCGTTTTCTTCACTTGCCAGTGCAGGTGTTGATACAGAAACCGATAGCAATGGTGTTATCTTGGCTGGACACGATGTTGTTGCATATTTCACGCAAAATAAACCTGTAAAAGGTAACGCTGAATACACAGCTGTGCATAACGACGCCATTTACCGCTTTAGCTCTCAAGCAAACAGAGATGCCTTTGCAGCAAACCCTGCTAAGTATGCGCCTGCTTACGGTGGTTACTGTGCATACGGCACAACCTTTGGTAAGAAATTTGATATCGACGGCAAGGCCTTCGAAATAGTAGATGGTGTTTTATACGTAAACAAAAACCTCGAAGTGAAAAAAGCCTGGTCAGAAGCTGTGCCTAAGCACATCAACGAAGCAAATGGTCAGTGGCCAGAAATCGAGTTTGTTGCTCCAGAAAAGCTATAACCAAGTCTGCCCTTTAGGCTTAATAGTCTAAAGGACAATCTCAACCAACAAATCCCTCGTTTATTAACGGGGGATTTTTTTGGTAATATGGAGAATAAGAAATAAATATGTACAACAAATAATCAAACAAACACTCGAGTTAACTTTCTCATTGCAAAGCCTTAAAAATTCAGTAAACTGCCCATCTTCGGTCGGTGTGTAGCGCAGCTTGGTAGCGCACTGTCATGGGGTGTCAGGGGTCGGAGGTTCAAATCCTCTCACACCGACCAATTCTACTTTCCCCAATCTTAATGCCCATATAAAATATATTTACTCCATCAACGAACCGCAGACATGAACGCGAAGCGGTCACGTCGGATTCAAAAATTCGTCTGGAACGAATTTAAACAGCCGCAGGCTGGCCCGAAGGGTGGAGTACAGGATGTACGGAATAAATCCTCTCACACCGACCAATTCTACTTTCCCCAATCTTAATGCCCATATAAAATATATTTACTCCATCAACGAACCGCAGACATGAGCGAGAAGCGGTCACGTCGGATTCAAAAATTCGTCTGGAACGAATTTAAACAGCCGCAGGCTGGCCCGAAGGGTGGAGTACAAGATGTACGGAATAAATACTCTCACACCGACCAATTCTACTTTCCCCAATTTTAATACCCATATAAAATATATTTACTCCATCAACGAACCGCAGACATGAGCGCGAAGCGGTCACGTCGGATTCAAAAGTTCGTCTGGAACGAATTTAAACAGCCTCAGGCTGGCCCGAAGGGTGGAGTACAGGATGTACGGAATACATCCTCTCACACCGACCAATTCTACTTTCCCCAATCTTAATGCCCATATAAAATGTATTTACTCCATCAACGAACCGCAGACATGAACGCGAAGCGGTCACGTCGGATTCAAAAATTCGTCTGGAACGAATTTAAACAGCCGCAGGCTGGCCCGAAGGGTGGAGTACAGGATGTACGGAATAAATCCTCTCACACCGACATACATTAATTGCGTCTAATGGTATTGTCACAATTTTGACCTTACTATCCTAAAAGCTATGGCAAACAAGGTTATGATTACGCAGGCATTATATCAATATGGAGAGTCCCATGAATCAATGTACTAACTGTGGTAAAAAAGTAAGCTTTGGAGATATTGTTAAAGCGGGTTTACCTCATTTAATTTCGTGTGGGCAATGTAATTCAAAGTTAAAGTTCAATATTAATAAATACGTTGAATATCCAATCATTATCTTGTTATTGCTAGTGACCATGTGGTTTGCGTATCTTACTGGCACTTATTTTATTGATAACGATATTTTGCCCTTTAGGCGTAGTTCTATAATGTTTGGTTCATTTATATCTTGTGCGTTAATACTTGAGCTTGTTTTTGCTGGTTGGTTATTGAAGTTTAAAAAAGTAGTAGAGTAGGCCCTCTAGCAAGCCAGCAATTGGGGTGTGATGAGCTATGAAAATATAGTGAGTAGCAAACGTAAAAACCGAATTCAGGCTTGTAAGGTGAATTTGAAAAGACTTAAACGTTATTGAATAACGGTTGGATTTTTATCCCTATCAAGCCGGTGTGAGCCAAGCTTGAAAGGGATAATCAGATTACGTGGTTAAAATTGAAGTTACGGCATCGCCAAAGGCCCTACTTTTGTGCCTGTCGTTGCTGAGTTTTGAATATCTAAATCGATTACTGTACCTTCTGCAAGATCGTCAAAGGACTGCGTGTAGATTTGGTTAGTACCGGCTACGTCAGAATAAATAACATAATCGTCGACGTTGACAGGACCTGAGTCTGCTCCAGTAGAAACCTGCATATGTCTCATACCAATATCAACTATAAACGCTGCAATACTCAGAGACTCAAAAAATTCGCCAGAAATTTGTCCACCGGGAGACGTAATAGGTTCACCATCAATAGACAAAGATATAACTGTCTTTCCACCATTTTTGGTTTCTGGAGTCGCATCCCATGTAAAGGCTATGTCAAACCATTCGCCCGGTGTATGTGTTTGGTCTAAAGTAAAGTTTGCTCTGCTACCCGCTCCATCAATTAACATTAGCCTACCGTCACTTTTCAGGGTTAATGCAGCCAATGTACGTTTATTATCGGCATTAAAGTTGCGCCCGAAGAATATAACTTGTGCATCTTTAGTACCTGAAGCTGCATAATTAACCTTTAGAGTCATTTTACCAGCGACCAAAGTTTGGTTGTCCGGCATATTAATTCTAAATATTGAATCCGAGCTTGTTCCGCCTATTTCGGCCGTTAAGTTACCGCCAACTAAGGGCTCAATTATGATTGGAATAACTGCATTAGTGCCATCTACGGAAGATACAGTGAACTCATCCATTAATACATCTGGTACAGTCACGCCGTCGCCTCTATGGTCTATAATCGCTGGTAATTCACCATTTAGGGTGTATGTCCAATCCCCATTTTCAGCAATTGAATAGGTCCCGTAAGTAGAGGTCATATTCTCTATCACTTCAAATCGCTCTTGATCAAAGTTAGGATCGGTAATGGTTAGGGTACCTTGTGCATCTGGGGCATTAATATTGACAAACACCTCAGGGTTTAGCACTGGATCTTCACCCTCAGCCGGTTCCTCATCTGCGGCACCTGGAATACTGTCAATATCAGCAGGCACTAATTCTGAGCCTGTAATAGTGATGGTAACTGGCCCTTGTGTGCCATCGAGAGAGGTAAGTAAGAACGTATCTTCTAATGTTGGCGGGGTATCGACTTCGCCAACATAGTTCAACGCAATAGCATCTGGTTGAGTTTCATCTAAATCATATTCCCAAACACCAGTATCTGTATCAAAGGTAACTGTACCGAACGTAGCGACGACCACTTGATCTGGCTCAAACCCTACTTCAGCAGGGTTTGGATCGGTAACGGTTACGGTACCACTAACTGTGCCTGTATCGAACAGCACTGAGGCGCTTGTTTGACGGCCAAATGTTGCTGGTACATCGATTCCATCGATTGTTACAGCAATAGAATCGGTTGAACCATCAACTGTGGTGAACATAAATGGTACTTCAACCAAGCTTGGCAAGTCAGAGCTAACCAATGCTTGCACTGCAGCATTTTGTTGATCCAAAGTATATGTCCACTCGCCAGCAGCATTGATAAAGAAACTACCATAGGTGCCAACTGTCGTTTCGGGGAAAATTAGGGACTCGCCACGATTGGGATCGTTGACTACTATTCGGCCACTGGCATTAGGTATTTGGGCCTTAGTTGCAGTAGCGGTTCGTTCGCCAGAAATTTCGGGAGGTGCTTGCGTTGTTGTCGAATCATTGTCGTCACTACCTCCACAAGCAGACAAGGCTGCTAGGATGGATAGAGTTAGCAAGTGTTTTTTCATTATTTTTTCCTTATTGCGCATTCTTTGTCTGTAACAGGCGACCTACAGGTCACCTGATTTATACTAAGAAACTTTGATGGCTTGAATTTATAGATCGCGTACGACTGTGATGTTATCAGTGGTAACCAGTTCATAGCGTTGCTCATCAGTCGCCGTTACTGCGTCGCCATCACTGCTATTTACAAAGCTGTCTTCAAACACTGGCGTGTCGAATCTAAGATCAGCATTAATGTCCGTATACAGCTTGATATCATCAATCAACATGGCACCTACACCGCCTGTTTCAGCGTTTCCTTGAATAAAGAAGCGAATTTCTTGCATACATCTAAATAAACGAGCCGATCCGACAGTTTGGGCAACGATAGTATTATTCGGGCCTGATGGCACTGCGCCATGTGGAGAGGTCACGGCCACATCGTCAAGTGACAGAGTGATAAAGGTTCTGCTCAGTGTACTGTTAAATTCCCACGTCATAACAAAATCAGCCCACTCTCCAGGAATAAACATTTGGTCGAATACAACTCGTTCAGTAATAAACCGATTGTTTGCATCTCTTGCATAGTCAGCACTGCCGTTTGCATAAGACCCCCCTGGCGAAATTTGGGCCGACCACATTTCAAATGTTCCGTCTGGCTGAATAAAGAACTGGGCAAGACGTCTATTGTCACCGCCGCCGTTATTATTGCCGTTCCAAGGACCACAGGTCATACCGAATTTCGCTTCTGACATGAGATCTTCAGTTGTTCTGGCTCTAAATGTGATGACCCCATCCGCTACATCGGAAGGTTGCAGGCCATCTTGTAAGAAGTTAATCGCAAAGACACTGGTTTGGTCTGTCTCGCTGGGTATATTTACCGCGAAATTTAACGGTGCCCCTGTGATATTTACAGTGAACTCAGCAGTCGTTCCATCAGCAGAGACCACAGTGAAGGTTTCTTGAGTTGAATCTTCTGGGGTGATCAGTGATTGTAAATCTGGATGTCTATTGTCTAATTCATACTCCCAGCGACCATCAGGACTTATCGTAAAGGTACCAAATTGTGCCTCGCCAACTGGCTGAAATACCGACTCTTGAAAGTTTGCATCAAATACTAGGGCTTGACCAAAAGCCGATGTAGTAGAAAGAGAAACGTTGGCTACGAAAGCGCCTCTGAATTCAGCAGGGCTAGTGGCAGGTGTCCCATTTATAATAATGGTTAAGTTCTGTGTGGTGCCATCTAACGAGGTTATGGTGAGTACGTCAGTTAAGCTCGCCTCGGGGTTGCCTTGCAGCGCTGCAACCTCAGGATTGGTTTCGTCTAAATCGTAGGTCCATGCGCCATCATTCGACTCATTCATAGTGAATGTCCCGTATACGGCCTCAGGTACTTGCGAGAAATCAATTTCAGCTTCACCAAAATTTACATCTGTCAGGCCTACTGTGCCCGAAGCGGAACCATGACCAAAGGTTACGTTGACTTCGAACGTTTCACCCGTTACACCATCAAACGTGACGTTGGTTTGAAAGCTACTATTAAAAGTAGCAGGGACTTGCAGTGCTTCGCTATTGTCTAGGTCACACGCAGAAAAAGCCGCGACCATAGATAAAGCTAGAATTTGTTTTTTCATTTTTTTGATCCTATAAAACTTTTATACCTAACCAAGTTGTGCCTGCTAAAAATGTTATGTGCTAGCAGGCAGCGCTTGGTAACATCGCGGCCTATTAGAAATTGTAACTTAGGCTAGCAGAATAAATTCTACCCGCAAAACGCACACGACTAATGGCTTCTGGGTTTCCGCCTATGAACTCTTTTTCTTCACGATTATTTAAGTTGAAGGCTCTAACATTCGCCCGTAGTTTTTTCGTGATTCGATAAGAAATAGAAGCATCTAGGCGTCCACCAGAGGTCTGTGTTCTGTCTTCAGTCCCCAAGAAGTTTCCTAATCCAGTCGATCTTAATAATTTTTCGTCTTGCCAGTTGTAAGCTAAACGCAAACTAAATCCATCATTTTCATAATAGCCAATGATGTTGGCGGTATGGGGTGAGATACGAGCAAGCGTTTGAGTTCCGTTGGTGTCTATTTCGACCTTGGTGAAATTAATTACACCACCAAAACCGTTCCATGGGTAAGGTAAAAAGTCTAAGTTTTGCTGAATGGCCAATTCATACCCCGTTAGTTCGAGAGGGATAGCGCTATTAAAGGTTTCGGTAATGCGAACGGTTCGGTTGGTAACTATGGTGCCGTCATCGTCCTCAAAATCACCAATTTCCTGACATAAACCATTTGGGGTTCCGTCGTTTATTAACTCAACTTCGCCAATATCAAAACGTTCGTTGTCGCCTACTGGGCATATTCTTCGAGTCAATATGGTTCCGTCAATATCTTTCTTAAAGAATCCTATAGACAAAGCAGACCCTTCACGGTTGTACCAAGAAAGAGTGAAATCTAAATTGTTTGAGGTATACGGCAATACTTCAGCTTTGGCGTTTTCTAAAATCACCCTGTTGCCATTGTTTTCGAACCTGGGGCTTGGCGTTTGTGATAATAGGTTAGGGCGAACTAGGGCTTTAGAGAAGGCGCCACGCAACACTACATCATCTGTCAGCTCTAGAGATATATTGAATGAAGGTAAGGTGTGCTCGTAGTCTGTTTCGACTAACACAGCGATACCTTGACCATCTTGGTCGAAGCCTTGGCCGATAACGTCATTAGTGGTTTCAACATATCTCACACCGGCATTACCTGTATAGGCTATGTTACCCAGTTCCCCTTCAAAATCACCCATTGCATAAACTGCATTAATGGCTTGGTCGGCAAAAAAGTTATTACGGAACAATTCATTTAGGCCGAACGTTGGCTCGTTAACCCGATTATCTAATTTGACCGGAAAGCCAGTTGGGTCAGCTATATCAAAGTCAGTGATTGGTTCCCCAGTGTTGGGATCTAGAGGATTTAAGCCTTCTTGCACTAATTCTGCTAAGTTTCTTGAATCTAGAACTCGCCAGCCCTCACCTGAACGAATATGGCCGGCAAAATCGCCGTTGAAAAATTCTGCTTGGCCGTCTGAGGTAAGACCGTCTCTGAATAATACCTCTTCATTAATTTGTGACAGGTTAACTCCCCCTGCACCTACTCGACTATCAACAGCTTCAACGGTTTCCCGTGAGTGGCGGGCACCAAATTTAACGCTTGTTAACTTAAATGCATCGGCACCGATGTCAACATAGCGCTGAAAATTGATTTCACCCGATTCAAACTCACGGTTAGGGCGATTCACCCTGCCATTGACGAAATACTGAACCCGTCTTCCTAAAAAGCTATTTAAAACGTCTGCACGAGCCTCCGCTTGAGCGGTTCTTGCCGCTAGTTCATCAGGTGTAAGCAAGTCGAGTTGTTCTTGAGTAAGCTCCGCTGGGGCATCTGGTAAAAAACCCTCAGGTAAATCATTAATGTCAATCGGGTTAAGCTGTGCGTCTAGGTCACTACTAAAAGAAGAAAGGGGTACACTCCTCCAACCATTTTCAAAGCGTCGAAACGAATTATCGCCGAGATCGAATAAGCGTTCTCCGGTCTCTGGATCAGTTTGTTGAAAAAAACCATTCACGTCAGAATACACATAGTCGTCAAAACCGGTTATCGACGTAAAAGCGTTTTGTAAATCACCATTGCCGGTATTGATGACTGCCGTGACCCCTGTTGGGCCAAATCGCTGGTTATTTAACCCAGTGTCTAAATTTGTGGCTCTTTGATTATTTCTACCTGTGGTGTGTCGAAGATCTAACCCTTGGTTAACGCCTTCGCTGTCGGCTGTTGATTTGCTGATTGTACCGTCAATAATCCAATCGCCAGCGGCATAATCGGCATACAAAAAGATACCTTTTGCCTCTTCTTTTGTAGAGGTTAGACGATTAGTTAGCTGTAGCGATGCATTCGTTAGTTCGGCATGTGGGATGGCATATACTGGAATAAAGGCTAGATCTTCGCTATGAATGCTAGGGTCATAAGCTGGGTTTGGCTGTGACTCAAGGCGAATTGGCGCGCCAAGGGGGGTTACGCGCTCAAGGTCAGTTTGAGGGTTTCGACCTTGTTCATCGCTTCTATCAGAACTATCAATATTGACCGATATCTCTTCTGAGTTACTTTCACCCAGATTTCGGTTCGCATAGAGAAAGTTCACACCTAATTTTAAGGCGTCAGTCACTTGGTATTCGATATTACCTGTAGCTGAAATACGGTCGCCTCGAGCATTTTCTGTTACTTGCCCTGCTCTGCCTATCACATTAATGATAGAAAGGGGATCATTAATTCCGTTGGCAGCCTTGTATGCGTTTAAATCTTCGGCGCTTATGAAAGTAGAGTATACTGGTGCATTCTCATAGATTTTATTTAGTGGCGTGTAGCGAGTAAAGTTCGCGGTGTCACGCCGGAAGTTTTGCTCAGAACCAGCCACTTTAAATGCAACCGCTAACTTATCTTTGATTAGGTGTTTTGACCCTGACGCTGCAAAACTCTGGTTAAAGGTATCAGCCAGTTCTTCGTAGCGAGTACCAATATTAACTGAGTAGCGGCCATCTCTTTTACCTAGGGCTCGCTGTAGTTTTTTATCAATGATGCCGGCAATTCCGCCTTCTTGTAAATCTGCAGTAGGAGACTTAACAACGGTTACACCATCAAATACACGGGCTTCAAATACACCAAAAGGATTAGCGCTGCCGACTACACCTTGGCTTCTACTAGGCGTTGAAAATGATTGGCCTTCAGCGGTGGTTTTGGCAAAACCACCGGGCAATCCGCGCAAGGTTATCTCAGAGTTTCGGCTTCCATCGTCTGTGTTTAGCTGAACACCAGGAATCGCTTGTAGCGCTTCACCCAAGTCCAAGGCAGGTAGAGCATCTAAATCCTTAGCGGATATCGCATCGACAATAGACGAAGCAAATCGTTTAGTATTTAGCGCGTCCTCCAACGAGCTTCTTACTCCGCTTACTTCAATAACCTCGATTGAATTATCTTTTTCAGGCTCGCCATCAATTGAGGATTTAACTTCTTGTGCTATTATTGATGGACTAAATAGAGCGAGTAGAAGACTGGCTGAGCCGCCAATCAAGGCGGCATTATGTGTGTGTTTTGCACGTCTGTATTTTTTTTTAGAGCTAATCATTTTTTATCCAACTTGGCGTTATTCTGGTTAAAATTTTGAATTTTATAAATATATTTATTTTTGGGTATTGTCTGACCCCAATTTATCAAGTAAGTATTAGTTTTAAAGTAATGTAAGCCTTATAAATATTCTTGGACCAATCCATTGATATTTGCCATAGAATAAGTCAAAAGCAATCAGATTGTTTATGTTCACCCAATTACTTAAACAAAATTATAACAATTTGGCTTTTTTATCAACAAATTTGCTCAAAATTAGTCACAATCGGTCTTACTTTTTTTGAAGGCTTTCCAAAATTTTGTAGTGCTGATGGTTAGTATATTTATATTTAAATGTAGGGAGCTTGTTTAACGTCTGGATATCTAGTTTTTTGACGGCATTTTTAGAGATTTGGAAAATTAATAGGTATTCAAATAGGTAGGCGAGTCATTGCAGCAATTTGCTAGCCCTAGTCTATGTTTTGCAAGGTTGATCAGCTAAACCTGCCTGTATAGCTTGCTGTGCAAGTTCTCCCTCTGCTAGGTTAATAATTAATCTTGATTTTTGATAACAACTTTCATTTTTGTGGTTATTTTTTCTTAGTGTTGTCGTTAAATTTCTCTTTAATAGACAGGCTTTCGGAAGCATAAATTGGCCTTGTGTTAAGAAAGAATCGCAGACTAAACCCTAATCATAAACTTTGAATTTGAATATTTGGTGTTTGCATTTGGTATAAATGGCAAAGAATTCAGTTAGCGAGTTAAATCGCTTTTTTCATTGCAGTAATCAAGTGGTGCTAAACCTTGAGATTGCCCCAATTTAATGTCTTCAGTAATGCTTCTTGACGGCATGTCTTATTCACACCTTAGTTGCCAGTCTTATTATTTTTGATTGCGTTGTCGATAATCGCTATACTTTGCGAAATCGGCCTGACCAATTGATGGGCATTTCAGACTATAAAACTAAAAGATATTATGTGCATGAAAACTAAATAGTTTAGATCTATTTAGTTTTCATGGTTAACTTTGGATTTATGATTATTTTTTAGCAAACTGGTTTGGTGTTATCCATAATTCAGGTTAGTTAAGTTTTACGAATATTCCTCTAGTTTTTGAACCTAGGGTTATATTCCAGTCAATTCACAAATGTAAGGTATATCGCTGTTATGAGTCAGGTTTTATCGAAAGAATCGCTTTCTTCTATTAAAGGCGTCGCTAAGCCATTAGGTCAAGAGGCTAAGGTAGGCATTGCCCATATTGGTATTGGTGCGTTTCATCGCGCTCATCAGGCGGTTTATACCGACGACTTACTTAATTTAGGCGATAAAAATTGGAAAATTTCGGCAATAAGCTTACGTTCGTCGAAAATCAAAGATGCTATGGCCCCCCAAGACTATTTGTATTCGGTAGTTGAGCGGGCTGGAAGCGAGAATCACACCCGTATTGTGGGTGCGATTGACCAAGTGTTAGTTGCGCCAAAAGAGCCTGAGGCGGTACTAGCATTGCTATCTAACGCTCAAACTAAAGTTGTAACTTTGACTGTGACTGAAAAGGGTTATTGCCGGGATAAGTCTGGGCTGCACTTGGACGAAGGGAATGACGCTGTTGCTCATGATTTAACTGAATTTGCGAACTTGGGAGAGAAAGCGCCTAAATCAGTTCCTGGCTTGCTTGTAAAAGCTTGCGAAATTCGGAAAAGTACTAATAGTCCCTTAACCATCATTAGTTGTGACAATTTACCCTCAAATGGGGCGGTTACGCGAACAATTGTTATGGAGTTTGCGGCAAAAGTGGATAAGGCTTTAGTTCAGTGGATTGAGAGCAATGTCAGCTTTTGTAACTCTATGGTAGACCGAATTGTACCAGCGACCACAGACGCTGATTATACTGATATTCGGAATATTTTAGGGGTTGCTGACCAGAGTGTTGTATTCACCGAACCGTTTAAGCAATGGATAATCGAAGATAATTTTATAGCCGAACGTCCAGCGTGGGATAAGGTTGGGGCGATCTTTGTTAAAGACGTAGAGCCTTTTGAAGATATGAAACTTAGGCTGCTTAACGGCGCTCACTCTGCGTTGGCATATATTGGCTTTTTATTAGGATACGAATTTATTCATGAAGCGGTAACTGACATAGATTGTGCGCATTTTGCTAAGTTATTACATCAAGATGTACTGCCAACGGTTAGCGCTGTGCCAGGCATTGATTTACCTGTATATGCGGATACTATTTTGGCGCGTTTTGCTAACCAAGGGGTGCCATATAAAACCACTCAGGTGGCCTGTGATGGTTCACAAAAGTTGCCTCAACGTTTGGCAGCGCCAGCATTGACCTTGCTTGAACAAGGACATGTGTCTAAACCCATTGCCTTTGTTTTGGCCGCTTGGTGTAAGTTTTTAGAAGGTAAAGACAGTCAAGGGAATTGCTTTAGTGTGACAGATCCTATGGCCGAACCATTGGTAGCCTTGGCGAATCAATACGCTCACGATAGCGAAATGCAAGTTAAACAGATTTTATCTGAATCTGGTGTCTGTGCGCCTCGTTTGTTAAAAAGTGAGGAGTTTGTTGGGCTGGTAATAACTTATGTTAATACCATCAATATGATAGGCGTTCGAGGGGCACTTAAACAAGTCTCGTAAGTTTGTTAAATTTTGCAAGTAACGAGGGTAGGGTAGAGAACCAGCCATGTTAACGATTTTATGGAGTGGTTACTCTACTTGCCAGATTCAAAATAAATTGAAGCTGACTCTGTTACATTATCTATGTGTCGCTTCATGGCTGATTTAGCTTTTTCTGGTTCACCACTTTCTAAGGCGTTAACTATATCTGTATGGTCTTGGATCCTTGGATGAATACCATCTTCACGCAAACGCTCAGCAAAAGCTGAACTCAAATCAGACTGGCTTCTTAATTGCCATAACCAATCAACTACAGACGATATAGCACTGTTTTGACTGGCGCTGGCAATGATACTGTGGAATTTCCAATCGGCTTTTTCCGTGGCATCGGGTTGTTTCTCTTCTTCTTCCATTTCTAAGATAGCAATGCGTAAAGCCTGTATTTGCTCTGACGTAATATGTAAGGCGGCCATACCAGCGCCCTCTACCTCTAGGATACTTCTGAGTTCTAAAATTTCGAACGGACCAATGCCTTTATCTTCTATGACTAATAAGGGTTTACGATCAGTAACATAGATCCCAGAGCCAGTTTTGATTTGGACAATACCCGATAGTTCTAAGGCAATCATGGCTTCACGAATGGTGGGTCTACTAACATTTAACTTAGCTGCAAGTTCTCGCTCTGAGGGTAAGCGTTTACCCGGTGGGATTGAGCCCTCACTGATCAGGGAAGACAACTGTTCTGCAACCTTGACATAAAGCCTGTCTGTCTTAATTGCTTGTAATTCCATCGAAATCCTCTGCTTTGCGAAATGTGTCACTCTGCGGCTGACCGCAGCGATTTTGGGAGTGTTAAATTGCCCATACACTCACCTTTAATCCGCCAAAGGCTTGATCGAACGTACGTGTACACAGCATGCTTTTATAATGTCAATGGTATGATGGTACAACCAGTAATTCAAGCTGAATGTAAAATATTTGAATAAATATAGGGTAAATAATGTTAACTATTGGAGTTGAATAAAATATCTAAATTGTTGTTTTATATCAGTTATTAAACTGAAAATTCACTTATAACTCAAGGTAAGTAACATATCATACAAATATAAATTGGTAAGGCAGCTTGATCTCTAGGTGGCTTTTCATTTTAGTTGAAGAGTGTTAACGTTGCGTCAAGATTAAAGAGTGCTAATGTTGCGTGAAGAGTATTAAGCGACATTAAAATAAGCAAGCGTAACATGCTTTTATTGCGTTACTGCTCTGCAAGGGCTAAACATAGTTAAGTTTTCGCGTATAAACAATACATATTTCATAACGTTACAGTATCTGATCCAAAACGCAGTTAGGCTAGTAAGTTAGCTGTTTTGTATTTTAATGTGTGTTGTTAATTAATGATTTTATTTTCGAAATGGTGGTGATTAGGAATGAGAAAGTCTCTGAGTAGTGTGTTGATAAGTATGTGTTTGTTTGGGTGTGGTCAGCAAAGTGTTGAGTCTACGTCTGAGATAGAAAAGCCTCAAACTGCAGCTGAAATACCTCAGTCATCAATCTATTTTAGCTCCGAGCAGGCCAAACAAAATCTAACCTTTGTTAAAAATCAATATCTGAAAATGATTGATTTAGTTGAAAAGCAACAAGACTTAAAGCTCGCCCCAAGCTGTGAAAAAGAAGGTGTTGTGTGTTTTCCTCGGGCAGAAGAGCATGACAGTATTTACATGGAGCGTCCGACTAAATGGACTAACGGATTTTATCCTGGGTTATTATGGAAGGTCCTTGCTTCAAAAGAAGATATCGCCAACTTTAGCCAAGCAGAGCAAAGCAAGATTATGGATACGGCTTTGTTCTATCAAAACGCATTAATGCCAGAAACTGTTAGGGGCTCAACGCATGATTTGGGGTTCATCTTGTATGACTCTTTCGGTGAAGCTCTTGAAGTTGAAGGCTTACCCATGCAAACGCGAAAACTATATCAGAACGCATTAGTAACAGGGCAAAAAACGCTAGCCACGCGCTACGATGCAGACAAAGGGTTAATTGAATCTTGGGATTGGGAGCCAGAGTGGTTGTCACATCATAAAGAAGGCGGAGAAATTGTAAGAACCTTGCTTTCTCTTAAGGAGCCATTTACGTTTCCTGTCATCGTTGACAATATGATGAACTTAGAGTTTATGTTTACCAGCGAAGACGAAGCGCACAGAGACCTGTCTTTTAGCCATGCCAAGCAAACCTATTTGAATCATTACTTTTACTTAGAAGGCGACGTTAAAAAAGAATATCCTATTGCCTATCACTTGATTGATTACGATACGGGTAAACCTGGAAACTGGCAGGGTATTGGTAGCATATCTGCGTGGGCAAGAGGACAAGCTTGGTCGTTATATGGTTACGTGACCGTGCTAGAAGCCATGAAAGACAAACCGACCACTTTAGTTATGCCCGATTTTGATGCTCACGTAGACAGACTAATTGCCTCTATTGAAAAGTTACTTGACGGAGACTTAGTGCCAGACTGGGATTACTTTGCCAAGCGTCCTGATGCCGCTGAAATTGCCGCATATCACGGCACAGATACGACGCGTTATTCGCGCGCTCTAGATTTATGCGATTTTCAAATTGCCGACAACATATTGCCTTACGTTGGTTACAAACCTGTCTTGGTAGATAAGTCGCTATTGAGCAAAGACTCGTTAAGTTTTTTGTCTGATTTGAAGTCAGTGTACGGTGAAGCCTTTATTCAAGGCGATAAGGTTGCACCATGTGGAACTAAGCCTTTTGAGCGTAATGCGACACATATTCCAAAAGATACCTCTGCTGCTGCTTTGTATGCATCAGCTTTATATCGTTTGGCAATACACACAGACAAGCCTGCTCTTAAGCAAAAAGCATCAGAATTTGCAGATAAAATTATGGGCGCTTTGACCCAAGATTATTTGACTTCTAAAAATAAAGGCAAAGATTACCAACTAGGGTTCGCGCTTGCCGAAGCAACAGGAAATTTACCTAATGCTAGCGAGATCAATACGTCTATTGTTTACGCTGACTTCTATTTCCTTGAAGCAAATATTTTAAAGCTTAAGTTATCGAAAATGTAAGCGGCTCGAACACTTACCGGTAACTTAGGTTTGTTAAATAAAAACACCTCAATGTAAGTTGACGTGTTTTTTTATTTTCGCAAGCTTATTTGCTTGTTATGAATTGATATAAATTATCGTATTTGGCGTTTGCACCATACGTGTGGCTGGTGTCAACATACGAAATAAAAATTAGCACCGTAAATCCGTGTGCGAGGGCAGGGGATCAACCTGCTTTTTACTTTTTTTGTATAGTAGGTACTTATTTTGGCTGAACCATTATCTTTGCACCCAGACCGTCTTTTTAACTCAGATCCGATTCAAAGGGATATTGCCAGACGGCTTTATACCAAAATTAAAGATCTTCCTATTGTTAGCCCCCATGGACATACTGATCCTCGTTGGTTTGCAGATAACGAAAACTTTTCTAATGCCACAGCTCTGTTAGTTCAACCCGATCATTATTTGTTAAGAATGCTGCATAGCTATGGTATTCCTATGCAATCTCTGGGTTTTAAAAGCCGAATTGAGGGAGACGATACACCTGTCGAGACCGATCCTAAAGTAATATGGAAGACCTTCGCTAAACACTACTTTTTGTTTAGAGGAACGCCTACTAGTACCTGGTTAGATTATGTATTTGTTAATGTATTTGAATTAGACCAATTATTAGATGAAGATACCGCTGATGCATATTACGAGCATATTACGGCTATGTTGCAGTTACCTTCTTTTAAACCAAGGGCTCTATTTGAACGTTTCAACATAGAAGTTATTGCGACCACAGAAGGCCCCTTAGATGACTTGCGTCATCACCACAAAGTTCAGCAAAGTGGCTGGAAAGGCAAAGTGATTACAGCGTATCGCCCAGACAACGTAGTTGATCCTGAATTTGAAGGCTTTGAGGAAAACTTACAACGTTTAGCTGAACTAACAGATACTAATCTAGATACATTTGACGGCTACCTAGAGAGTCATCGAATTCGTAGAGCGTTTTTTAAAGCGGCTGGGGCAACGTCAACGGATCATGGGCATGCGACTGCTCGCACTTTAGATTTATCTAATGAACAGAAAAATGCACTGTACCAAACGATTCGGTCTGGCAACTTTAACGCTGAGGATGCTGATTGTTTTCGCGCGCAAATGCTCACGGAAATGGCAACCATGAGTATAGAAGATGGTTTGGTGATGCAAATACATCCAGGTGTGTATCGTAATCACAGCCAACCTTTGTTTGATAAGTTTGGTCGTGATAAAGGTGCGGATATCCCTGTTTCGTCAGAATACGTTGAAAATTTACGTCCTTTGTTAAACAAATACGGCTCTCACCCCAAATTTAGGGTAATAGTGTTTACCCTTGATGAAACCAGTTACTCTCGTGAACTGGCTCCGCTAGCAGGACATTACCCTGCTATGAAGCTAGGACCGGCTTGGTGGTTCCACGATAGTCCAGAAGGTATGCGTCGGTATCGCCAGCAGGTTACCGAGACAGCTGGGTTTTATAACACAGTAGGATTTAATGACGATACACGTGCGTTTTTATCTATTCCTGCTCGGCATGATGTGGCCCGTAGAATGGATTGTGCCTGGTTGGCAGAATTAGTCTCCGACCATAGAATTACCGAGAAACAAGCCCACGACCTAGCTTATGAATTAACTTATCGTTTGGTAAAACACGCATACGACTTGTAGTAGAAGTGCGTACTGCATTTTATACTGCCAGAACTAAACACTCAAAAAGGCCGGCGTTTGCTGGCCTTTTTCTATCTAGGTTGCAAATAATCTGAGTCAGAATTGGACTTAGATAGGTATAAAACGTTTACATGTAGAAAAGGTGTAATATTTTTGTGAATTTTATGTTTGCCTGCTTGCGCCCCTTATTCTATAGGGGATTGGGCTATACAGCCTTTACTAATGTGATTGGAATTGACTGAAATTGCTTGACTATGTTTTGCGCGCGAGTAGAATCCCGTTAACATTTTTGGGGCAAGTGCGTTTTAGCACGTCAATCGCTGGAGTCAATTAGATAATGCCAAGTAAACAAAGTGAATTTAAACACGTAAATTATAGTTGGGACGATGCTGTTGCAGATGGCCTAACTCCTGTCGAAAGTCTAGTATACCGTTCAAATATCCTAGGTGCTGACCAGCGCATTACCAATACAGGTGGCGGCAATACTTCTGCAAAGTTAATGGAAAAAGATCCACTAACAGGTGAAGAAGTTGAAGTACTTTGGGTAAAAGGTTCTGGCGGTGATTTACGTACTGCTAAAGTAGAAAACTTCTCTTCTTTGTATCAAGGCAAACTAAATGCTCTTGATGCTACCTATCAAGCTCGTGACGATAAAGGTTATAAGCAAGCTGGCGAAGACGCCATGATTGGTATGTATAAGCATTGTAATTTTTGCTTAAATCCTCGGGCTTCATCTATTGATACGCCTTTGCATTCTATGATCAGCGAAAAGCATGTTGATCACTTACACCCAAATGCGGTTATTGCTATTGCTTCATGTAAAGATCAAGAAGCATTAACAGAAAAAGTATGGGACGGAAAAATGGCCTACGTTCCATGGATGCGTCCAGGATGGGAAGCCGCTAAAGTATGTGAAGACGCATACGCAGCTAAGCCTGACAGTGTAGGTATTTTGCTTGGTCAGCATGGCCACACTAACTGGAATACAGAAAGCAAAAGTTGTTATGAGACCTCTCTTTGGGTAATTGAGACAGCGGCGCGTTATATCGAAGAGCACGACAAAGGCGAAATGACCTTTGGTGGCGCTAAAGTTGAAAGCATGGGTGAAGACGCACGCACTGAGTTGCTTGCCAAGTTCTTGCCTGTTGCCCGTGGTATCTTATCGAATAAAGTTAAGTTCATTGCAACTGTTCAGTCTGATGATACTGCTTTACGTTTCGTCAATAGTGTTGATGCACCTCGCCTAGCTAAGCTTGGTACGTCGTGCCCAGATCACTTCTTACGTACTAAGATCCAGCCTTTGTATGTTGACTTTAACCCTGCAAGTGACAGCTTTGAAGATTTAGTAGACAAACTTAATGCTGGTATCGAGCAGTATCGTGTTGAGTATGCAGAGTACTACAACAACTGCAAGCGTGAAGATTCACCAGCAATGCGTGATCCAAGCCCAACAGTTATCTTAATCCCTGGTGTAGGTATAATCGGGTGGGGTAAAAATAAATCAGAATCACGTGTTACTACTGAATTCTATAACTGTGCAATTGAAGTAATGCGCGGTGCGGAAGCAATCAGTGAGTACACTGCTTTACCACAGCAAGAAGCATTCGATATCGAATATTGGGCATTAGAAGAAGCTAAGCTTCAACGTATGCCTAAAGAAGCGCCTCTGGCTCGCGATATTGTTGTTGTTATTGGTGCTGGTGATGGCATTGGTAAAGAAACGGCTTTCCGTGTAGCTAAAGAAGGCGCTCACGTAGTTTGTGCTGACTTGCGTTTTGAAGCCGCACAGAAAACAGCTGATGAATTAACCGCTATTTATGGTCAAGGTATCGGTGTAGCCGGTACTGGTATTTCTGGATGTGGTCCAGCTATTGCTCAAGAAGTTAATATTACTGACCGCGCAAGTGTTCAGAAAATGTTCGAGCAAGTGACGCTAGCTTATGGCGGTATTGATAAAGTTATCGTTACAGCCGGTGTATTCTTGGCGCCTGGTCAGTCTGGTATGTCTGATGACCAGCAATTTGATGTTAGCTTCGCGGTTAACGTTAAAGGTGGCTACATAGTTGGTACTGAAGCTAACAAGCTTTGGAAAGCGCAAAACTTAAAAGGCGCAATGGTATTGACTACAAGTGTTAACGCTGCGGTTTCTAAGAAAGGTTCATTGGCATACGACACAAGTAAAGCCGCTGCTAACCACTTAGTACGTGAACTAGCTGTAGAATTAGCACCACTTGTTAATGTAAATGGTTTAGCTCCAGCAACAGTAGTAAAAGGCAGCACTATGTTCCCTCGTGACCGAGTGATTGCATCTTTGTCTAAGTACAATGTTGAATTTACTGAAGCAGATTCTGATGATGAGTTGCGTGATAAATTGGCTAATTTCTATGCTCAACGTACGTTGACTAAATCGCCAATCACACCAGCAGATCAAGCCGAAGCAGCATATTTAATGGTTTCAGGTCAGTTGAGCAAAACAACTGGTCAGATAATTAGTGTAGACGGTGGTTTACACGAAGCGTTCTTACGCTAATCACGGGTTTATTAGGAAAAGATAATGACACAACGTATAGATAAAGGGCTTATCGCAGAAGAAAACGCGAAACTAGAAGCTTTTGTAAAAGAAGATTATGAAGCACTTGGTGCTAAGTTAGCACGTGAAAACATCAACATCGATGAAATCACAGCTAAAGCTGAAGAGTTTCAAATTGCTGTTCCTTCATGGGGAACAGGTACAGGTGGAACGCGTTTCGCACGTTTTCCTGGTGAAGGCGAGCCACGTAACATTTGGGAAAAGCTTGAAGATAGCGCAGTTATCAACGATTTATCTCAGTGTACTGAGCGCGTTTCTCCTCACTTCCCTTGGGATAAAGTGGACGACTTCTCTGAATTGAAGCAAACCTCTGATAACCTGGGTTTGAAATGGGATTCTATCAACTCAAACACTTTCCAAGATCAAGCTGGCCAAGAGCACAGCTTTAAGTACGGAAGCTTGAGTAATACAAGCCAAGAGTCTCGTGACCTAGCGATTCAACACAACTTAGATTGTATTGAATACGGTAAAGCACTAGATTCAAAAACTTTAACTGTATGGGTTGGTGATGGTTCAAACCACCCAGGTCAGCAGCATTTCCAACACGCTTTTGAGCGTTACTTGGACAGCATGAAAAAGATCTATGCGGGTCTTCCGTCTGATTGGGAATTGCACATCGAGCACAAAATGTTTGAGCCTGCATTCTACTCAACTATCATTCAAGACTGGGGCAGCAACGTGCTAGCTGCAATGGAATTAGGTCCTCAAGCTAAGTCTTTGGTTGACCTAGGTCACCATGCACCTAACGTTAACATCGAAATGATCGTTTCTCGTTTGATTCAATTCAAGAAACTAGGTGGTTTCCACTTTAACGATTCTAAATACGGTGATGACGATCTTGATAGTGGTAGTTTGCACCCATATCAGCAATTCTTGATTTTCAATGAATTGGTTGATGCAGAATACCGTAATCAAGCTGAGTTTGGTCCTAACTACATGCTAGATCAGTCACACAACGTGACAGACCCAATCGAAAGCTTAATGAACTCAGCTGCAAGTGTACAACGTTCATATGTTGCTGCTTTGATTGTTGACCGCGAGAAGTTAACCGGTTACCAAACTGATAACGACGCAATTATGGCGAGCAACACCTTGAAGCATGCCTTTACTACAGACGTTTCTCCTATCCTTGCAATGGCTCGTTTACGTAAAGGTGGGGCAATTGACCCAATTGCTACGTATCGTAAGTCTGGATACCGTGCACAAGCCGGTGTTGAACGTCCAAATAGTGGCGGTAATGGTTCTGGAATCGTATAGTCGTTTGTAAACGGCTTGTAAAAAACTCAAAGATGCGCAAGTGTCTTTGAGTTTTCTTGTATATAGAAAAAACAAAATAAAAAATAACAATAATCAAACATATTTCTAACATCGAGATATGTTGTTTCGGAGGCAAAATGTCATCAGCTGAAGAGTTTGAAACTAAACCTATCACGCCACAGAAACTGCAAGGGCCAAAAACCTTTGCTGCAAGCTATGCAGGTGAGCACGTTGCGGGTACAGAATTCGTAATTGGTGCTTTATTCGTATCTTGGGGAGTCGGGGCAACCGACGTACTTTTAGGCTTATTGCTTGGTAATTTATTAGCAGTATTAACTTGGGGTTTAATTACTGCTCCAATCGCCACAGATACCCGTTTAACCTTATATGCATACTTAGAAAAAATTGCAGGTCCAGGTACAATTAAACTTTACAGTGTTGTAAATGGTATTTTGTTCTGCGTACTCGCTGGAGCAATGATCACTGTATCTGCGTCGGCGGTTAGAATTTTATTCGGTATTCCTGACCAAGTCGGTTACTTCCCGACGGATATGCGCTTTGTTGCGGTTGTTTTAGGTGTGGGTGCTGTGGTGGTCTACATGGCAGTTAAAGGCTTTGAAAAGCTTGCTGCTTTTGCAGAAGTTTGCGCACCTTGGATGATTTTAATGTTCTTAGTGGGCGCATTTGTAATGATGCCGACTACTGTAGCTGCAACCGCAGGCGTAGGTAGCATTGAAAGCTTTGCTGACTTCCTTAAGGTGGCTAATGATACGATTTGGCAAGATACTCAAGGCGAAATCGGCTTTGCTCACGTAGTTGCGTTTGCTTGGGTAGCTAATTTGGCAATGCACGGTAGCTTAGGTGACATGACATTGCTACGTTTTGCGAAGAGCCCTAAATACGGTTATTTCTCAGCGTTGGGTATGTTTATCGGTCATTATATGGCATGGATTTGTGCGGGTATTATGGGTGCAGGTGCTGCGATTATATTAAAAACCAGTATTACAGCGATTGATCCTGGCTCAGTGGCTTACCAAGCGTTAGGTGCATCTGGTATTTTGGCGGTAATTATTGCGGGCTGGACTACCTCTAATCCAACCATTTACCGTGCGGGTCTAGCATTTAGTTCTCTAAATCATGCTTGGGGCCGTACCAAGGTGACGATAGTGGTGGGTATTATCACTACTATTATTGCTTGCTCGCCGTTCGTGTTCTCTGGCTTGTTGGGTTTTGTTGGGTATATGGGCTTATTACTTGCGCCAGTAGGTGCAATCATAGTAGCCGAGCACTGGATCTTCCCTAAAATCGGTTTAACCCGTTACTGGTCGTCTTATAAAGGCAATACAACAAATATTGCTGCTTTTGCGACTTGGATTGTATCTATGGTTGCGGGCATAGCTGTAGAGCAAGCAGGATTACTACATTTATTCTTTATCTTAGTTCCATTATGGATTTTCGCTACGGTTTTATATATCATCCTCGCCAGCGCTATGGGAGCTAAAGAAGAATATGCTGAAGCATCAGTTGCAGAGCAAGCTGAAGAAGCGCGTAAAACAGCTGAAAAGCAGTATCTTGCTACAGCAAGTGATGATTCTGCCCAGCAAGTTATTAAGTTACCACTGCTAGCTAACTTGGCTAAGTATGTTTCATTTGCAGCATTGGCCACGTGTGTAGGTATGGGGTTAAATGCTTACGCTAATCAGGATATTGAGACAATCCGTACTTGGTTGATTGTGCCTACCTTGATTTATTTTGTGACTGCTACTTATGCCTATTTAGCTCGCGCTAAAGTACAGGATGCACTTGCAAGTAACTAATATAGACCACGAGTAAATGTTGGTACATAAGGGTTGCTGAGCGCGTCTTAGCAACCCTTTTTTAATGAGGTTTTTCTTTGAGTAGATATCTACTCGGCAGGCCAAATAAATACCTGCTTATTGTTTTAAGAACACAAAGTGTATCTCGCTTTTTCACAAGACACTAAGCATGTGTTTATTTTTACCCTATGTCCTTTGGTATTCAAGCGAATGACGTTTGTATAACCGAGAGTAGTTTCATAATTTTCTCGACTAGATTCGAGAGTATAAAAATATAAAGAAGGAGGTTTACATGACAAATCTTGTAGATTTAGTCCCCCCAGGTGTTGTGAGTGGTGATGATCTCGAAACTTTATACCGAGTAGCACGAGAAAATCAATTTGCTTACCCAGCTGTTAACGTCGTAGG
Source organism: uncultured Paraglaciecola sp. (assembly GCA_947498355.1). GTDB lineage: Bacteria > Pseudomonadota > Gammaproteobacteria > Enterobacterales > Alteromonadaceae > Paraglaciecola. Next base: position 71,726 of record CANMKA010000013.1, read on the forward strand.
TTCTAATTCGGTTAACGCCGCATTAGAAGCAGCGTATAGAGTGCAATCTCCAATTATTATTCAGTTGTCTTATAGTGGCTCTGCATTTTTCTGTGGTAAAGGCGCACCTTTAACGGGTCATCAACCTGCAATCGTTGGTGCCATTTCTGCGGCTCATTACATTCACAATGTGGCGAAGAATTATGGCATCCCAGTAATTTTGCATACTGACCACGCAGCCAAAAAATTATTACCTTGGATTGATGGTTTGCTTGAAGAAAGTGAAGAGTTGTTTGCGCGTACTGGAAAACCTTTGTTTAGCTCGCACATGCTAGATTTATCTGAAGAGCCGCTTGAAGAAAATATTGCAACCTGCAAGGCCTATTTGGAGCGTATGTCTAAGCTCGATATGTCTATCGAGATTGAACTAGGCTGTACTGGTGGTGAAGAAGATGGTGTTGATAATACAGATATCGATAATTCATTATTGTATACCCAGCCTGAAGATGTAAGTTATGCCTATGAAGAGTTGAGTCAAGTTTGTCAAAAATTCACTATCGCGGCTTCGTTTGGTAACGTTCACGGGGTATACAAGCCCGGCAATGTGAATTTAACGCCGGTTATCTTGAAGAATTCTCAAGCATACGTATCTGAGAAACACGGCCTACCTGCAAATTCATTGAACTTTGTTTTTCACGGTGGTTCAGGTTCTACGCCAGCTGAGATCGAAGAAGGGATCAGCTATGGGGTAATCAAGATGAATATTGATACGGATACCCAGTGGGCAAGTTGGCAAGGTGTATTGAACTATTATCAAAAGAATAAAGATTGCCTACATTCACAAATTGGTAATGACAAAGATGATAGCGCGCCGAATAAAAAGTACTACGATCCGCGAGTATGGTTACGTAAACTCGAAGAGTCTATGGCTGACCGCTTAGTCTTAGCGTTTAAAGAGTTAAATTGTATCGACAGATACAAGACTAGATAGCAAAACGCCAGCGAGCTTTAAAAGCCCCTATAACTTTGTTATCGGGGCTTTTTTTGTCGTTACGTTAACGTTTTTTTTATAATAAATTTCAGAACCGAAATCTGGATACCAAGTGTCAAATTGCCATGAACAGAGTGGTTCGGGTAAATAGCCCATTACACTCAGCGTAGGATTGCTTGTCCATAATCAATACTGCACTCAACAATCGAACGACAGCACTTGTAGCGATTAAAAATCTTCTCGTCTTGAGCGGTGCAATCAACTACAGTCGGTGTCAATAAAGTTTGCCTTCTAGCTGTTGGTCCGCACGTATCAGTGTACGTCCTATACACACGAGTCAAGAGTAACAAATTTATCTTTCGAGTTGATTTTTTTGCTCAGTATGCGACTATTCGACCCCCTAGGGACTGGGTAATCAAACACATACCAAATAACGCATAAAGGACTATCAATGGCGTATACCGATTTACACTTAAACGTGGCAGCAGACAAAGCACCATGTGACTCCTCCTTTTCGATTCAAGACACCGTTTGCGCCACACCCTTGCCACACCAGTTACACCGAATGCTCCCAGCTGAGATCTTAGCCAAACTGAGGAATCGCGCTTGGAGTCTTATTCCCGACAGCCAGCGCGACGCGTTTCGTTATCATTACGGTGCGATGTTTTGGGTACACCACAAAAGCCGCTGGCAACAGGTTAGCTTTGCGCTCTATAACGTACATGCCGACAAGCGCTATGCGTTTGCGCCGTTTAAACCCTTGCCTGAGCAAAATCGCCAACCGCGCTACTCAGGAGGAGTAGCCCAAGCGCGAATTAACCGTATGTTTTTGGGGGGAGGTGGCGATACACATGAAGCGGTTACGCCGACTGTGCATATCATTACACCCAGTAATGGTGCGAAGATTATGCTTAAACAATCGTCTCAAGTCTGCCAGCGCTTTGTTGAGCACACCTATACTGCGAGCGACACCTTAGCAAGCGTGACTAAACAATATACAGGCCAAGCTGCGCCTGACGTTATTTATAGCTACAATTTTGACCGCGGAGTCACGCGGCGTAACCCACCGCGACAGGGAGCATCGCTCAGGGTCCCAAATGGTTGGGATATCCGTGTTGAAGGCTCTGTCCTTAACGCTGAGTCTTTAGCGTTGAAGTGGCAAGGCGCAAGCAGTGGGATCAAGCAACTGAATGTACCTAATATGCCGCCCGAGCAGCGCTACTTTTGGGAAACCCGGCTTAGCTTAGCCCCAGGGATTTATACCTTAACTGCCGATGCTGATGGGGTCAGCCACCAAGTCGATATTGAGGTGTGCGAGCCGCCACCTGCGTGGATCGAAATACAGCTGAGCGACGAAGACGGCAATCCTGTCGCCAACCAAGCCTATTTAATTACCGATGCCAAGGGCGAGCAGTCCAGTGGCACAACCGACGCCAACGGTATAGCCAAGGTCAGTAGTTTGGGTGAGGGCATGTGCGACATTCAATTCCCCGAATTAGAAGGATGGCAATAACTCATGGCAACTCAATATACAGTCGTCCAAGGCGACACCATACTACGTATTGCCAAAGCCCACGGCTTTGCCAAAAGCGACAGCATTTATCAACACGCCGACAATGCGGCATATCGCGAACTTCGCCCCAACCCCAATGTTATTTATCCGGGCGATATTATCAACATTCCAGATAAAACCCCTAAAGTAGTGCGCCGCGCCACAAATAAAACCCACCGCTTTGTGGTCAGTAAGCCAGAGGTTGAAACTTTAAAAATCAAGCTACAAAACAAAGCGGGTGATGCACTGCAAGGCAAGCGCATCACGCTAAGTGTTGGCGCACAAGACCTTGATGTTGAGCTTGGTGCTGACGGCTTGCTAAGTATTGACTTACCCGAGGGCACCGAGTGCGAAGGTGAGCTCAAGGTATTCTTTAGCCCAAGTGACACCGAACCAACCTGTACATTCATGCTCGAACTTGGTCATTTAGATCCTGTAGATGAGTTAAGTGGTGTGCAGGCAAGGTGTAATCTTCTGGGCCACGATTGCGGAGTAGTCGACGGCATAATGGGGTCAAATACACGTCAAGGGATAAAGGCTTTTCAAACGCGCAATAGCTTGGAAGTCGATGGCATCGCGGGCCCTCTAACGCAACAAGCATTGCAAAAGGCATATGGGTGCTAACATGACAGACACGCAACAAACCAACAACCAAAATCCTCAACCACAGCCAATGCTAGCACCGATGGCGATTGGCTCATTGAATACATTGGTAATAGATGTGCCCGGCATTACATTTTTGTATCAAATCGATGTTGACGCGACAATGGCCAAGAACGATGAGTTGATTTTACAACACCTTGAAAGTAACTGGGAGTACAGGATAAAAGTAGCCGACTTAACTGAGTTTGAAGATAATTGGGTTGAATTATTTTATCCAAATGCTCCAGAAAACGGCACCTTTAGCCTTATTCAAGATCCGAAAGATGACGACGACCCTTACTATGTTTTCGAAGAACTTAGCTATGACTCTCTCGGGAATGTGGTCCCAGAAACGCAAACACCAGATACCATACCTGATGAGCAAGAGGACGACCTACCCTAGGGCGCTGATAGCATATGAATACTTGCACGACTCCCTCTGTTGCCTCTGTGTTAAACCAGTGGATATTATGGTGGCTTCTTTCATCCGACCTACGACTAAGCGCAGCCCTTGGCAGGCTTTCATTGCGCAGGCTTTCATTACACAGACTAGTACTGAGCGCTGTGGTGTTGACAACTTTACTACTTAGCGCGTGTAGCGATGACACCCCAGCCCCAACTAAACGGCTTGTTGATTACAATGGTCGCACACCCGATGAGCGTGGTTACCAGCAACCTCACTGGCCAAGAGAGATTCGCCAAGAGGTGTATGGCGACCCTGACATATTCTCCACGCCGCGCATACAGTTTAGCGCCAAATTAAAGTGGGATGAAGATTACAAAACCCTGTGGTCGATGCGCCTAGATGGCTCAGACAAGCGCCGGGTAGCCGACCGCGAATTGCTGTTTGATGGGGCGCAGATGGCTCACACTCCAGTGCGCTCACCCGACAATCGTTATATTGCCATGGCAATGGTGCAAGATAACCCTTACAAAAGCTTTCGCGGCATTATTGATTTAAAAACTCAAACCAAATGGGAAATCGCCAAGGGGGGAGGGCCGCCAGACTTTAACTGGACGTCTGACAGTGAGAGCCTGATTTTTTACAGTGGTCGCAAGCTTTACAACTATCACTTGCCGAGTCGTACCTTAAGTGAGCGGCCCATTATTTATTCAGCAGGTTTGTTTTTACTGCCTGGCGATGAGCGCTTTTTGGCTTTTAAACGCAATGGGTATTGGTTACATGATTTTGAGGGGAATGTGCTGGATAAGGTGCAATTTGATTTTATACACACAGGTGGAAGCCAATCCCCTGTAGTTTCACCAGATGGTAAGTGGATTTATTTTGTTGAAGGAGGTGGGACACATATTAAGTCAAATTGGATAAATATCGAGACAGGCGAGCTCACTCGACGCCCTAGAGAGGGCTTTATTCAAGGCACCGCCGGATGGTCGGATATTGAAGATACGCTTTACGTTTATCAAGGCAGCACACGTGTTACATACGTTAACTTGGTCAGCGGTGAAAAAACACAAATTACCCCTAAAGAAAGGCTTATTTGGGGGATTGTCAGTTTTTCCTCACGCACTCTTTACAACTACCATGCTACGCACAAGGACGACTAAGCCATGGCTAACGATACTCACCCTAACAACAGTGCTCCGCAAAGTACTGTCGCTTTAAAGGCTAACGCCATTCCTGCGGTGTATGTGATGACCCAATACATCAGTGGCAGTAAAGATAATCGCAGTGTCAGTAAGCTTACACCTTTGACCAATACCTTAGTATTTGCGGCCAACTCCGTACCAACACAATATTCACCCCCTACAACACAAGGACGACGGACATGAAGGTCTCTCATTATTCTTTATTACAACTAAGCGCAGCCCTTGGCAGGCTTTCATTGCGCAGGCTTTCATTACACAGACTAGTACTGAGTGCTGTGGTGTTGACAACTGTGCTACTTAGCGCGTGTAGTGATGACACCCCAGCCCCAACTAAACGGCTGGTTGATTACAATGGTCGCACGCCTGATGAAATAGGCTACCAGCAACCCCACTGGCCAAGAGAGATTCGCCAAGAGGTGTATGGCGACCCTGACATATTCTCCACGCCGCGCATACAATTTACCGCACAACTTAAGTGGGATGAAGACTACACCACCTTGTGGTCGATGCGCTTGGATGGCTCAGACAAGCGCCGCGTAGCCGACCGCGAATTGATGTTTGATGGAGCAAAAACAAGCCACACCCCTGTGCGCTCACCTAACAACCGTTATGTAGCCGTGTCGATGAGACGCGACAATCCTTACAAAACCTTTCGCGGCATTATTGATTTAAAAACCCAAACCAAATGGGAAATCGCCAAGGGGGGAGGGCCGCCAGACTTTAACTGGACGTCTGACAGTGAGAGCCTGATTTTTTACAGTGGTCGCAAGCTTTACAACTATCACTTGCCGAGTCGTACCTTAAGTGAGCGGCCCATTATTTATTCAGCAGGTTTGTTTTTACTGCCTGGCGATGAGCGCTTTTTGGCTTTTAAACGCAATGGGTATTGGTTACATGATTTTGAGGGGAATGTGCTGGATAAGGTGCAATTTGATTTTATACACACTGGTGGAAGCCAAACGCCTGTGGTTTCACCAGACGGTAAATGGCTGTTTTTTTCTGAAGGCGGCATGACGATTATGGCAAATTGGATAAATATCGAGACAGGCGAGCTCACTCGGCGCCCTGAAAAGGGCTTTATTCAAGGCCGTGCCGGATGGTCGGATATTGAAGATACGCTTTATGTTTATCGAAGCAGCACACATGTTACATACGTTAACGTAGTAAGCGGTGAAAAAAAACAGATTACTCCAAAAGAAAGGCTTATTTGGGGGATTGTCGATTACTCCTCACGCACCCTTTACAACTACCATGCTACGCACAAGGACGACTAAGCCATGGCTAACGATACTCACCCCAACAACAGTGCTCCGCAAAGTACTGTTGCTTTAAAGGCTAACGCCATTCCTGCGGTGTATGTGATGACCCAATACATCAGTGGCAGTAAAGATAATCGCAGTGTCAGTAAGCTTACACCTTTGACCAATACCTTAGTATTTGCGGCCAACTCCGTACCTACACAATATTCACCCCTTACAACACAAGGACGATGGACATGAAGGTCTCTCATTATTCTTTATTACAACTAAGCGCAGCCCTTGGCAGGCTTTCATTGCGCAGGCTTTCATTACACAGACTAGTACTGAGCTCTGTGGTGTTGACAACTTTACTACTTAGCGCGTGTAGTGATGACACCCCAGCCCCAACTCAACGGCTTGTTGATTACAATGGCCGCGCACCCGATGAGCGTGGTTACCAGCAACCCCACTGGCCAAGAGAGATTCGCCAAGAGGTGTATGGCGACCCTGACATATTCTCCACGCCGCGCATACAATTTACCGCACAACTTAAGTGGGATGAAGACTACACCACCTTGTGGTCGATGCGCTTGGATGGCTCAGACAAGCGCCGCGTAGCCGACCGCGAATTGATGTTTGATGGAGCAAAAACAAGCCACACCCCTGTGCGCTCACCTAACAACCGTTATGTAGCCGTGTCGATGAGACGCGACAATCCTTACAAAACCTTTCGCGGCATTATTGATTTAAAAACCCAAACCAAATGGGAAATCGCCAAGGGGGGAGGGGTGCCTCACTTCAACTGGACGTCTGACAGTGATAATGTCATTTTTTACGCGGATGGCAAGCACTACAACTATCACTTGCCGAGTCGTACCTTAAGTAAGCGACCCATTATTTATTCAGCAGGTTTGTTTTTACTGCCTGGCGATGAGCGCTTTTTGGCTTTTAAGCGCAATGGGTATTGGTTACATGATTTTGAGGGAAATGTGCTGGATAAGGTGCAATTTGATTTTATACACACAGGTGGAAGCCAATCCCCTGTAGTTTCACCAGATGGTAAGTGGATTTATTTTGTTGAAGGAGGTGGGACACATATTAAGTCAAATTGGATAAATATCGAGACAGGCGAGCTCACTCGACGCCCTAGAGAGGGCTTTATTCAAGGCCGTGCCAGATGGTCGGATATTGAAGATACGCTTTACATTTACCAGAGCAGCACACGTGTTACATACGTTAACTTGGTCAGCGGTGAAAAAACACAAATTACGCCAAAAGAAAGGCTTATTTGGGGGATTGTCGATTTCTCCTCGCTCACTCTCTATAACTACCATGCTACGCACAAGGACGACTAAGCCATGGCTAACGATACTCACCCCAACAACAGTGCTCCGCAAAGTACTGTTGCTTTAAAGGCTAACGCCATTCCTGCGGTCTATGTGATGACCCAATACATCAGTGGCAGTAAAGATAATCGCAGTGTCAGTAAGCTTACACCTTTGACCAATACCTTGGTGTTTGCGGCCAACCCCACTGAAGCGCAGTACGACGCCAAGCGGCCCTTGTTATTGCGTACCAATGAGCACGGTGCCTTGTACACCTTGCGTGATAGCGACAATAGCGCACGGCAGTTGTTTCATGCCCATGTGCATCAGCAGCGCACGATTTTATTGCCGCCGCCTGATGTGCTGGGCTTTTTTAAAGCAGCGAAAAATGCAAGCAATAGCAACTGGAAAGCAGAGCTTATCAGTGAACTGGCCGAAGTTACTCCTGCGCAGTCGATGCTGGAACTGACCTTAGAAGCCCATCCGTTTAGTCACTTGCGCAAGCCACTGGATACGTCAAGTAGCGACAATAATGACACAGTAGGTGATGAGGGCGAGCCAAACCACACAGACAGCGAAGCCGCCTACCGCCAGTGGTACCAGCGGCAAAACCCCAATCAACCGATATTGGCCTATGTGCTGGCGAAAACCCGGGCCTTAGTGGTGGTGGCTAACCAGAATTTGCCGATTAAGTGGGATGATAGCTTGTCAGTGATTAAGCCCGATGGCGCACCTGAACTAGTCACATGGCTCCCAGACCCTTTTGGCGACTACCGCATGGCAGTGTTTACGGGCAACCAATACAGCTTGCCCAAGGGCATTTATCGCGCCAGTGCAACATTGCAAAGCGATAGAATAGAACCGCGCCAGTGGCATGCTCCCCTTGGCCAAACTGGTGACAGTGGCGAGTATCGCTATCAAATTGCTGAATTGGCTCGCTTTGATATTAGCCACGCGGCGGGCGAAATTGAAGTGATGAGCATTAACCCCATCACCCTAGAAGAAAGCTTAATTAATCAGTTTCCGCGCTTTTACAGCCATTTGTTGGGCGTGGTGACTGATATGTCTAAACGCACAGACAAGCTAAGCACAACTAGCGCCAGCGCCATAAGCGATAAGGTGGCCCAGTCGTCTCCTGGTTTTGTTGACTACGCTACGAATTGGTCGGTGCTTAAAAGTAAAAGTGAGCTGGCGGCAAAATTGGGGAGTGTTGATCTTGGCCGTTATCAAAAAGAGGACGGTGGCCATTACAACGGCCAACAAAAACTTTCGTTTGAAATTGCCAAAGCCTTACACGGCCACTTGGAAACGGAAGAGAATGATAAAGTCAAGGCCAGCTTAAACGCGGTCTTTGCCGTAGAAAGTGGCGTTGCAGCGTGGAAAGAGTTTAAAGACAAGCGCGCAGCGTACATCAAAGCAGTGAACTCGAGCGAAGGGCTGGCGTCGGGGATGTCGGCGGTACGCCAGCATTATTTTGGTGTACCCAATCATTCTGCCGATGATGTGGCTAAGTTTCAACGCAGTATCGCGGGCAAAATAGGGGTGCCGCAAATGGCGGTAGACGTGTTTGGCAAAGCGATGACAGTGGTCGATTTAGCCACCAGTGTCGCTGCTGTGCCACAAAGCGGCTATGCCTACTTTAAAACGACCTTACCCAATCGCGATGAGGCCCTTAAAAACTATGCCATCATTGCCAAGGACTATTTTACTAAATTTAGTGAGAAAGACTTTGTCGATGTACTTAGGTTGGTCAGTAATTTTGAATTTAAAAAAGCCTTTGTCAGTGAGGCTGCCAAGCGAGATATTTTGCGCATTACGAGGGGCGTGATTAGCGCCCTAGAAAACGATGATTCTTTGGTGGTAATGGTGGCGGGCCATACTTGCGACATGGGCGGTTACGAATACAACATGGCCTTGTCTCAAAGTCGGGCTGACGCCGTAAAGGCTGTATTGGTTGATGCAGGTATAGACAGCAACCGTATCGATACCTCGGGTCATAGTTTTGATATGCCCGTTGATATTCTTGTGGCTAACAGCACAAAAGAGGCGCGGCAGCAAAACCGACGCGTAGAAATTATTACCAATGTGATGAAAGAGCACGATTTGGCGCCGTCTCGTGAAGGGATGGGGACCTTAGAGCGCTACCGCAATTTAACCGTGCAGCGGCAATTGGGTGTGCAAGATGAGCAGCTTAAAATTGCGGGTCAAGTGACAGATCTGGCTTTGGGTATCATGGCGGTCATACCGGTAACGGCGCCCTTTGCTGCTGCGGTAGCCTTGGTAAAAGCGGGTTCTGGCGCCCTTGTTAGTGTAGGCGAGGCACTCGATACACTGGTGAACGATGGTGCCATTAAGCAGTATTTTACCGATCAAAAGCACGTAAAAACAATGGGCCGCGAGAGTAACGCCAACCAAGGTATGATATACGACCTGTGCCAAGCACATGGAAATACTGATGATTTGCCTAACCATGTTTTATGGGCTGCGCAATACCGAGTGCGCGCCGAGGCCATTGCTGGCTTGGTTGACTTGTTAATGCGCGCTGCACTTGATTCACCTGAAGAGCCTTACACTTCGCGTATTGCCAAATACAGCATTGACGCATACATCGAAAACTTTATTTTAGGCAGTGACTGGTTATATCCGGTAGAAGGTGCGGCTACCCTGCGCATGAGCTCTTATTGGTTGTTTGCGATTAATCAGTTTGATGCCGATGAGCAACGAGATACCAAGGCCTTAAAAACGCTGAACACGGGGCTAGGTAGCGACAATACGTTTGTGAGTTTATCTGATAGGGAGGCGATTAAGCGCAAGTCTGCTGAACTCTTACTAGAACAACAAAATAACTATCCTACTGGGGCAGGCCCTTACAGTATGTATATGATGCAACAGTCCAGACAAAGGCGTGTTGCCAAGCATATTTCGAGTCAATTTCAGCAGTATTTCCCGGTGCATCAATTTTCGGCATTGGATAACCCAGACAAGTTAACTCAGTTTGCCGAGACCTTTAGACCGGTGTTTCGCGATCAATCTCCCTGTTCATACTTGCATACGCGGGTGTACTACAAAGATACTCGTGATAGCAATCCCGACAAGCCATGGTTGCCCTTTATCAGTGAGAGCCAAAGTGGGCTCAGCACCGAAGATAAACCTGAGCATTTTGATATAGCACGTATTACGCCGTATACGCCGATTAGGGTATTGGTGGTATTTAAAGAAAATGCACCGGCCATCCTACCACTGAGTTTTGGGATAAATCGTATCGATGGATATGACGTACAGGGCCCTGTGTATAAAGAGTTGGGCCGTTCGCTTACCAGTAGCGAGTTACTTGACCATGAGCAAGGGTTTGAAGGGCATGTTGGCTGCGTATTTTATCCGTTTTACCAAGTGTGGGACAAAACGCATTTAGGCTTAAAACCGATTGTTGGTGAGTGGCGCATGCCTTTTGGTGTCGATGCGTATTACGCTATGGGTATGATGGACAAGATGAAATACCAAATCACCTGCCAAGTGGGCGATGACACAACCAGTAACGTGGTCATACCGTTAAAATCGCAACTTGATGATTCGCAAAACATTATTTATCACAAAGGCTCGGGATTTCGCACTGAGGTTGCTGACACTATTACCCTTGATATACAAGAAGAAAGGCAAGGTGAACTGCTTTTGCTAAATCAGGACTTTTTAGTGAGTCGAACCAAGGAGTTTGATTACCCTCGGCTGTACGAAGGTGCTGGATATTTACATGTTGCCATGAAGTTGGGAGATAACCTGCCGTTTGTGATGTTTGAACGCGATGATACAGGCGACGAACAACGTTTTTATGATGGCCGCAATACGGACATTTTTAGTGATGAAATTTCGCAGGTTAGCGCAAACCTCAATGTTGATATTGTGTCAGGTAAGAAGAATATAAAAGTGAAAGGTTTTGACTGGACAACACGGGTTGGGTTTGCTTGTACTTATAGCTGTGAGGGTATCAATGATGAAGACTACAAGGATAAAGCAATAGATTGGCGCAGTATTCCCTTTAGTATGAAATTGTACGAGCGAGAACTCTTTGGCAATAGCGAAGGACCAACCCTTAACGCTAAAATGGTTTATCTTGGTGAACTCACCGCAAAGGGTAAAACCTTTACGGTTTACAATGATGAGCGCGTGAACTACGAGGCGTCAACAGGGGTTGCCAAAAACTCTCCTTTATCGCCCTTAATTTCACTGCTTAAGAAAGTAAATACGTCGACTATTACTGACACAGAGCAAATGCAACTGGCTGCATTTTTTGGCGATTTCGGCCATGAAGAGCGCTATATTACTCGAACACGTCACGTTTTTGCGGCTTACTTCCAATGTGCTTATGAGTCACCAAAAGGCGTTGCGATTGATGGTATTCGGCCTTTTGGGAAAGGCGTGTTAGATGCAAGCATTTTTGGCCGAAAAAACGATTTTGATGACTACGTTAATATTATGTTTGGTGATTTTGCTAGCGCTGGCCTGACAGGGATTAACGAATCGACACTTGCTTCCAAGTTTGAAGCGTTCCGCTACAGTCTTTCTACCCCCGACTCTATGACACGCAATGTACCCTGGTCTCAACCCTTGGAGAAAGACGACGTCATGGAGGGGCTCAAAGAGCGCATGATTGAAGGTGAATACGATAAACTGTTCGTCGAGGGCTTAAGTGAGGAGGATTTGGAGAAATGGATGATTGATGACGCTAAGTCATTGAAGCACTCTTTCTTGTCGATATTTAAACCTTAATTTTATGGAAGCGAGGATGGATGTTATTGAAGGAGGCAGCAATACCAAGAGAGAGCAGGTCAGGCAATATCGCGCAGGGATGAAAGCTGCGCGTTGGCTGGTCAAGTAAATCGTTGTTGTTAGCTATTTCTCAGCGGCTGCAATTAGTTTAATATCCTGACCGAAGACGAGCAGTGGTTTAAGCAAAAGACCCTAGACAGTTTGGTGTTTGTTGAGGGTGGTACATTTCGCATGGGCGATGTAGGGTATATTGATGAAAATGACTAAGTGGCCGCTCTACTCACCCAATATGGCCCGCGTATATGGACATGGGCTTAAACGCCAATCCTGAGCAAATAAAAACCTTACATGCAGTCATGGATAAAGTAGGTAAGTTAAGCGGCAAAAAAGGCGGTAAAAAAGTGAGGTGAAAACGCTGGGAAGTACTTAGCCACGCAACCCATTTAGAGTGTATGACATAACTGGACTTGATGACGAATACTGAGAGTGAAGAAATTCACTCCCTCTTGACTATATTGCCTTGAGGGAGTGTTTGTATCTGACGCTCGGGTTATTTATGTTTGCCATTAAACATTAAGTTACTGCGACTAAGTTGCGAGATTGAGGTTTTACCCATCAAACGCATGTCTCGTTCTAATTCTTCGCGCATTAACCCTAACGCTCGCTCTACGCCAGCTTGGCCACTTGCAGCAAGAGGGTAAAGGTACATTCTTCCAATTCCCACTGCTTTTGCGCCTATTGATAAGGCTTTAAGTACGTGGGTACCGCGTTGTACTCCGCTGTCAAAGAGTACGTCTATTTCTTTACCCACTTCATCGACTATTTCAGCTAAATGCTCTAAGGTACTGCCTGTGCCATCTAATTGTCTGCCACCGTGGTTCGATACCACTATGCCCGTACAGCCTATATCTACCGCTCTTCTGGCATCTTCACGGCTCATTACTCCTTTAAGGCAAAACTCTCCGTCCCAGTACTTAACCATTTCGGCTACGTCGTTCCAGTTCATGGACGGGTCGAGCATTTCTGTAAAATAGTTACCAATTGAAGTGGCACCGCCACCCATGTCTACGTGTTGGTCTAATTGGGGAAGTGAGAATTTTTCTCGGAATACGTAATTTAATCCCCAGGCCGGCTTAATCATGAACTGCACAACACCACCAACCGTTAATCTGAACGGAATAGAAAACCCTGTGCGCAAGTCACGCTCGCGGTTACCGCCAGTAATTGAGTCAACCGTTAACATCATGACTTTGATGCCTGCTTCTTTGGCTCTGTCTAGCATGGCGCGGTTCAAGCCGCGATCTTTATGGAAATAGAATTGATATACCTGAGGCGTATCAACTTGTTTTGCGATTTCTTCCAAACTTACTGTGCCTAGTGAAGACACACCGAACATAGTGCCAAATTTTTCTGCGGCTGCTGCAACCGCTCTCTCACCCTTGTAGTGAAACAGTCTTTGTAAGGCCGTGGGCGAACAATAGACAGGCATATCGAGCTTTTGACCCATCACAGTAACAGACAAATCGATGTCTTTAACACCAGTTAACACGTTAGGTACTAAGTTGACGTCTTCGAATGCACTGGTATTTCTGCGGTAGGTGGCTTCGTCATCTGACCCCCCATCTATATAATTGAAAATAGGGCCTGGCAGTTTTGATTGGGCTAACTTTCGAAAGTCTTGAAAGTTATGGCATTTAGTTAAGCGACTCATGTTGGAAAGTTCCTTGAATTTTTCGATATTCTACCAAAATTTTAATGAGTATACCTAGCTGCTGATTGATACACTATTCGTATAATATTATTTTATTATTAACTAAACAGGTGTAATAGATTTTGAACGCAGCAGATTTACGATTGTTTCATTTAGTGGTGAAAAGCGAGTCTTTTCATAATGCTGCGGCCATTGCTGGGATTTCTGCACCAGCTTTGAGTAAACGGATCAGTAAGCTCGAAACCGACTTGGGGGTTCAGCTCATATACCGCACTACCAGACGCCTTACCTTAACCGATGCAGGTAAGACACTCGCAACTTACGCAAAAGATATAGATCAACAAGTTAATGAGGCAGTAGCTGCAACCATAGAATCAGGGGAGGGAATGTCTGGCACAATTAATATTTCAGTGCCGACTGTATCTGGCGAGCTTTTGTTAGCAGAGGCTATTGCTGAATTTGGCATGCTGTACCCAGATATAACCGTCAATATGCGAATGGAGAATCAGTTTGTCGATTTAGTCAAGGCGGGGATTGATTTAGCTATTCGCTCGGGTGTTTTAAAAGACTCAAGTTTAAAAGCTAAGCACCTGATTGACTCTCAGTGGGTTGCGTGTTGTTCACCTAAATATCTTGCTGCCAAAGGTTTGGCAACGCACCCGACACAATTGAGTGCTCACGCATGTTTAGTATATGCACATACTCATACACACAATAACGCCCAACAATATGAATGGCCGTTTTATCATGACAAAAAGACCTTGAAGGTCAATGTTGAAAGTCGGTTCACCAGCAATAATGCAAATGCCCTTAAAAATGCTGCGTTAACAGGACTAGGTATTGTTTATGTGCCTAAATGCTGTGTTTATCAAGAGCTATCCAATGGCTCGCTAGTTGAGTTGTTTGATGGGTATTTGGCTAAATCTGTTGGTGTTTATGCGGTTTATCCATTTACTCGGCATATGCCCCTGAAAATTAGGCGCTTGATAGATCACTTGTACACGGCATACAAAGCCAAACACTCATATTTTGAATAGCTTTGTTTGGTTTCTGTATCTAAATAAGGACCTTACTCCCTTATGCCGAATGGCTGTTTAACTAAATTAACCTTTATAAATAAAGTCATTCCATTTTTGATAACTCTAGCGTTAACATAGAAGCAACAATTTGGTTAACCATTGACATCACCTAGGGCCTGTTTATTAGGTGGCAATTTAAGGAAGTTTAATGAAGATTTTATCGTTTATCGCTGCTTGTAGTCTAGCACTCGCTAGTTGTGCATCTCAAAATCCACCCGCTAGGCAAAACTTACTTGATCCCAATTTGTCCCAGTTTAGCAATATTTATGACTATGGTACGGCTAAGATGGTCGATGGTAACTTGGAACTAAGTTCCACTGGTAACTGGTTTTTCTCTACCAAAAAGGTCTACAAAGACTTTATCTTAGAAGCCGAAATTTTGATGCCTGACGTAACTGAGTATAGCAATTCTGGGATCATGATTAGAGGCCGAGCAAAGCCTAAAGGAAAAGGGTTTGAAGCAGAAGGCTTACAAGCTGAGGTTGATCCTAGTTCTCGAAAATGGAGTGGGGGCTTATATCATCAAGCTGGACGTAAATGGTTGCATCCTCTGCATAAAACACGTTCTGCACCTGATGCCGATTTTAAAAAGAATTTTTTAGATGGTTGGACTGATGAAATGGCTAATGCTTACAAACACTTAGAGTGGAATAAGTACCGTATCGAAGCCATTGGAAGTGAAATTAAGATTTTTGTTAACGGTGTATTAACTACTCATGTTATCGATACTAAATCTTCTGAGGGATTTATTGCGCTTCAGCACCACGGCAGTAAAAAATTAAAGAAAACCGGTAAGACAGATAATTTGGTGTATTTTAGGAATGTCTATATCACAGAGTTGTAATACCAATACGTATTACACTCTATCGCACGAGTATTTTTTTGCTTCTCGAAGTTACATAAAAAGGGCGACATGTTAAACATGTCGCCCTTTTTGTTAGGTCTTATATTAGGTCTTGGTTTTCGCTATTAGCGCGGAAACTTAATTACTAAGCGTTAGCTTATCCCTCGTCTGAGATAGTTACGTTGCCTTGCGTTAGGCGACTTAGCAACTCTTGCCATTCGTTGACATCCCAGTTTTTATTAGAGCCCATAAATATTGCGCGCTCTAGGTTTTTAATTACTTGGGTAAAATCTCTGTTTTTACGATCCCTGTGTGACAATGCAAGTAAATAGAAATATTCTGGATTGGTTTTTTGCGTCGCCTCTAATTTATCAAGTAAGGTGATAGCTGCATCTAAGTCACGCAGAGACTCGTCAGCTGCTGTAAGTCTTAGTTCAGCTGCTTTCATCATAGCCGGTTCATAGTCTTTTTTAGATGCAGAATCGTACCAAAACAACGCTTTTTTCTCATCATACTCGACCCAAGGGCTATCTGTTAGCATTGTCCCAAGGCGGTATTCTGCTCGAGCCAAACCATAGGTGCTAGCGCGGCTTATCCATTCGATTGCTTGGCTAACATCCGTTTGTTCACGGTATAATTTAGAACCATATTCGAACATGGCGCCAGGGTGACCTTGTTTAGATAAATCTAATAACTTGGCCTCCAATTCACCTTCTTCCTGAGCTAGCCAAGTAAAGTTTTGCAAAGCTACAGCATAGGAGTATTGATCGCTCAGGCTCGGGCTGGCTTTAAGTTTTTTTACTGTCCTGTAGATGTTTTCATATAAAGGCTCATTTTCTTCGATCATGGTAAATTTATTATAATTGGCTGCTCCCATGTAAACACGGTTAACAAAGGAAACAGGTTGGCCCTTGAATTCAGGTTTTTCTCCCGGGTACAGAGCATACTCTTCAAGCATAGTCGTGGTTAAACCTGAGGTTTGTATTTTACTCAGATTACGCTTTGAGCCATCTGCTGCCACATCATTTTCGACTATCACAAACGGAATTTTAGGAGTAGATAAAGGAGTGAAAAAGTCGTCACCTTCCTCGTTACCGTCGTCATCGGTAAAGCCGCCACCTAAGGTATCAGAGAAATCATCCAGATCTACGTCATCAGCAAAAAACTGAGTGGTTTGAGTGGGTCCGCCGTTGAAGGTGATCTTGGTGTTTAAATTCTCTTGAATGATGCTTGGCATATATTTTTTGCTAACAGTCCGCATACCATTTTTGAGGCGATAGTCTTCAAGTATTCCTTCGATTGTCGCGACTTGCTCATCAGAGAAGTTTTTCATCATGTCGCTAACGAGTTTTTTCGCGTTGCGGAAGTCGTATTCGGCCGCCATAGAAAAGTAAATAAGGGTATTCAAAGCATCGGGTTGGGTGCCCAAACCTTTGTGATACATAAGAGCAAGCTGATAATAAGCATGGGGGTTTCCAACTTCAGCTGCCTCTAAGTAGCCTTGCTTGGCTGAGGTATAGTCTGCCGCGGCGAATTGTTTATCGGTCGTGAGTATATCAATAGCTTGGGATGTCATTGATAGAAATAGAGTGCTCAGGGCTAAGCATTTAGTCGCCGAAAGTAAGCTTTTCATGACGTGTTATCCTTAAATTTAAAGTCGAAGAAAATATTTGTGTAGGCCTAAGGGAAAACAAATATTTTTTAATGGCACTATTTTACTGGCAGTAAGTGTGTTGAACCTTAACGCGTTAGTCAATCTTAGTGCTTGTCCATAATTGTAACGTGATGATTCTACGTCATGACTGGGGTGTTTTACTACTCTATTTTTTTACCCTCCTTAGTATCCTAAATATATGATAAATATACTTAAACCTTGGCTGCCAAATTATTCTACTACTCAAATAAATCTCTTTTGTAAAAGATCTGTAAAGTTAGTGTTTTCATTAACTAAGATAAGCTTCTACGCAATTTTTAGTCTTAATTAGCGGGTTTACAGATACATACTTGGTTAGTTTGCATTAAATAAACGCCAGTGGTCGACTAACCGTTTGCTGGTCTCTTTTACGACTTGTTGCAAGTCGATGTGGAGTCTCCTTTTTACCTATAGAGAAATTAAGAGGGTATGCTGCAATACCCTCTTAGTTGGTTGCAAAAGCCTTCTATGCATTACAATGGGGCCTTACTCATTTTTAGTTAAGCTTGGTTGTCGGTTATGTAAACATTGCCTTGGGTCAGTTTAAGTAATAGATCTTGCCATTCACTTACATCCCAGTTGCGGTTTGAAGCCATGAAAATCGCTTTTTCTAGGTTTTCTATGGCTTTGGCAAAATCACGATCTGTTCTGTCTTTATATGACAGAGCCTGTAAGTAGAAATATTCTGGATTGAGGGATTGCTCGTCCTGCATGATTTCTAGTGGCTCAATGGTTGCGTCTGGATTTCGTAAAGATAGATTGTTGGCGGTAAGTTGTATCTCTATTGCCTTGAGTGCCGCATGGTTATTGCCTTTTTGTGAAGCTGATTGAAACCAGAACAAGGCTTTTTCCTCGTCTCGCTCAACCCAAGGGCTGTCCATTAGTATAGTACCAAGGCGATATTCCGCTCTCCCTAAACCGTATTTGCTGGCTTCACTTATCCAGTGAATAGCTGTTTTAATGTCACGTTGTTGACGATACAACATAGAACCATATTCAAACATTGCACCTGGGTGACCAAGTTCAGCCAATTCTAAAAACGCTTGCTCAGCAAGGGTCTTGTCTTTGGTTATCCAATCGAAGTTTTGTAAACTCACGGCATAAAGAAAACGGTCGTTTAAATTGTCACTGGTTTTTAATGTTTTAGTTTTTTTCAACACCTCTTCGTATAAAGGTTCGTTGTTTTCTAAAATGGTAAATTTATTGGTTGCAGCAAGCCCCATTTTGCTTCTGTGAACAAAGTTTATGGGTTGGCCCTTAAATTTAGGGACGGGTCCCGGAAATAAAATATAGTCTTCCGTTAATTTTTGGGTATTTCCCGTTTTTTGTATATCTATGAGATTTCTGGCAGAACCGTCCGCAGCCACTTCGTTTTCGACAATCAAGAAAGGCGCGTATTTGTTGGATAAGGGCCTGTAAAAACTGCTATTTGGATTGTTGTCATCGATATCGATAATATTATCAAAATCGTCGCTATAATATTTTTCGGGGAGGCTAGGTTCTCCATCAAATGTGATTTTGTACGCTAGATTTTCTTCTATTATGTTCGGCAGATACCTTGTATTCGAATAAGCCTTACCTCTGTTTACAAGATCTTGCTCTATAATCTGCCTAATTTTTGAGGCGTGTTCTGCGGATAAGTTTGAAAGCATAGTCTCGACTATGCTTTTTGAATTTTGATAGTCGTATTCGGCAGCCATTGCATAGTAAATTAAGGCATTGAGTGGATCAGGAGCGACGCCTTGACCTTTGTGGTACATAGTACCTAATTGGTACATAGCATAAGGATTACCCACTTGGCTCGCCTCTAAGTAGCCTTGCATAGCATTTGAGTAGTCTTGTGTTGCGTATTGACTATCAGCCTTTATAACATCTATGGCTTGACTCATGGCCGATCCAAAAAGAGCGACAGACAACAAAGACAGTTTGAGGTGTTTGAGTAGTTTCATAATCTTCTCCATTAGTTGGTTGCACTGGGTGCGACTGCGTTTAGCTAACGGATTAATGCAATTTTTAAATAAAAACTATTGGCTGCATGGGTATCCGTTTGATTTAAATTTTGGATACTAGGGGGGGCAAAGTCAAAGAATCAACTGTAACAAACTATGTGTAAACCGTGATTGGTTCGCGTTAAATGTTTGAATAGTGTGACTGTAAAATGACGATGTATGGGTGATACTCCTACGGATCAAAGAGCTAATTAGTAAATAACGTAATTAGACGAGAATTTTCCGTCAAAATCACGCATGTTTGGTCATTTTGACTTTTTATCTTTTCTCGCTTCATATAGTATAGCCTGCGAAATGTTACAAAATTGTGTGTTGTGATTTTTACAAACTATACACATTTACTGCGAGGTAAAGAGACCAAGCTTTACCTCGAAAGTGTTGCCTTAATATAAATGGAAAAACCATGAGAATTAAAAATACCCATAAAAAGTTAGTTGGTGCATTAACCAGCGCTTTACTTACCCTAGGAGCCGCTGCTTCGAGTTTTGCAGATGAAAAACCTAATATCATCTTTATTTTGACTGATGACCTTGGTTTCAATCAAATTGGTGCCTACGGCAAAACGCCAATTAAAACGCCCAATCTAGATAAAATGGCTGAAAATGGGATCCGGTTTGACCAAGCTTACGCGGGCAATACTGTATGTTCTCCATCTCGTGTTTCTTTGTTTACAGGTCGTGATGGTCGTTACATGGCAAACAACTCAAATACCGTTGAGTTGACGCATCTAGACATTACTTTGGCTCACATATTGAAATATGCAGACTACGATACTGCCTTATTTGGTAAGTATTCAATTGGTCAGCAAATGGGCGTAACTGATCCTTTAGCCATGGGTTTTGATACTTGGTATGGCATGTATTCTATTTTAGAAGGGCACAGACAATACCCTCAAATTATGTGGCGCGACGGTAAAAAAATCCGCATCACTGAGAACGAAGGTGGACGCAAAGGGGCATACGCCCAAGAGTTATTCACCGAAGAAGCAATTAACTACATTAAACAAGAACGTGAAAATCCATTTTTCATGATGTTAACGTTTTCTTCGCCCCATGCTGAATTGGCGGTTCCAGAAAAGTACAGCAAACAATATGAGTTTAAAGAGAAAGCTTACACGGGTATGAAGGACGGCGTGCCAGCAGACAAGTATGCTGCTTATTATCCCGAGCCTGTTGATAAACCTAATGCAGTACTTGCAGGTATGGTAACTGCCCTTGATGATTACATTGGCCAAATCACTGCAGAGTTAGAAGCAAGAGGTGAATTAGACAATACCTTAATTTTCTTTACCTCTGATAATGGTCCTCATGACGAAGGAGGGGCAAGCCCGGAGTTTTTTGAAGCATCTGCACCTTACAAAGGCCAAAAGCGTGACTTATACGACGGCGGGATCCATGTACCTATGCTAGTTCATTGGCCCGAAAAAATTAAAAAAGGGCGCGTAGATAATACTCCTTGGGTATTTGCTGATGTTTTGCCTACCTTTGCAGATATTGCAGATGTTAATTTAAACATAGTGCCTCGCGTTAGAACCAATGGTAAGTCTATTGCTGGTTTGTTAAATGACTCGCCCGAAAAAATGGAAGAACGTACCTTGTATTGGGAGTTTGCTAAGCAAGTAGGTGATCCTAATTCGGGTATCATAGGCGACGTTTTCCAAGCTGCACGTAAAGGTAACTGGAAAGCAGTACGTTATACGGTTGAAGGGGAAATGGAACTGTATGACATAATTAAAGATCCGAGTGAATCTAAGAATTTGGCGGCCAAATACCCTAAGTTGACCAAAGAATTTTACGACATGTTCGAGAAGTACAAAGACTAAGTTTTATGTAAGTCGTTCTGAAAACCCAGTTTAGGCAATCTAAATTGGGTTTTTTTTTGAGAAGAACAATAGGCTCCATTTTACTGTTAATCAAAAGTAATCAAATTATTGCAAATGATTAACGCTTACTTCAGACTTAGGGCCATAAAAAGCGTGTAACTTGCTCTAAAGCAGATGTGTGCTGGTCAATGGATCACCTCATAGCGTGCTTCATATTGCGATTAAGGTCACAAAGACTCAGTTATTTATGTTGCTGATCATAGGCGAAGTGAAACGTTGAGCTTTGCGTACCCTCTAAAAATAAAACAAGGAAAAAACATGAAACGTAAACTCGGTTGGTTTTTGAGTATAGCCACCATGGCGCTGAGTGTTGGGTGCTCCGACGCACCTAGTGCAACGGCTCCCAGTCACCCCAGCACCTTAAAAGTTGAAGGTAATGTTAAACCTTTAAATGTTCATAACGATAAAGCTAGGTTGTCATGGTTAGCCAATGTAGAGCAACAAACTGCGTATCAAATTCATGTTGCAGCATCAGAGGCTGACTTGCTCGCCGAAAATCCTACTCTATGGGACAGCGGTAAGGTCGTGAGTTCGATTTCTCGAAACATTCCTTATTTGGGGAAAAAGTTAAAGAGTGGTGATAGCGCTTTTTGGCGAGTAAGAGTGTGGCAACCAGGTCAAGAAACTGCTGGAGAGTGGAGTGCTCATACGAATTGGGAAATGGGCTTATTAGACAACAGTGATTGGCAAGCTAAATGGTTACAAGTTGCCACTCCAACTGTTGTAGATACCAACCCGCAGATTTCTCAATGGATAAACCTAGTCGGTACCGTAGAAAAAGCAGAGGGTGGGATTAAATCACCTGCTATCGGTGGCTTAAACGTTATGCCAACAGCCAGCCTGTTTCGATTTGAATTCGCTATCGACAAGACGCCAGTCTCGGCCAAACTTAATAGCACAGCCGGCGGCTATTACGAAGTCTTCCTCAATGGCAAGGCAGTTAAAGATCGGATAATGGATCCAGGACAAACTGATTTTGATAAGCGTATCTTATACAACACAGACGAGGTCACTGAGTTATTGACCCAAGGTACCAATGTGATTGGTGTGCACCTTGGTAGCGGCTGGTACGACGAAGGTTTGGCTTTTACCGGATGGAAAAATCCTGATGCCAAATCTAAGAAAAAGCGTAAGAAAAGCTATTCATTTGGCCAACCGACTTTCATCGCTCAACTAGAGTTAACCTTTGCAGATGGAAGTAAACAAGTTGTCGCGTCTGACGAACAATGGTTGAGTCACTCGTCGCCAGTCATTAAAGAAGGAATCTTTTCTGGTGAATTGTTTGATGCGTCTAAAATGATTGCCAATTGGCATACTAAAGATGCTGCAATTGATAAGAATCAATGGCAGCCAGCAAAGGCTTTGGATGTTTGGCCAACACTCGCCTTAGAGCCACAACTGCTGCCCCCAATACGACCAGTAAAAGCTATGACTCCCATAGCTATCGCAAATCCTAAAGAAAATGTTTGGGTGTTTGACTTTGGCCAAAACTTTACGGGTATTCCTACTTTACATCTAGACAAACTGAACTTGACGGCAGGACAAGGTGTGTATTTGCGTTTTGCTGAATGGCAAGACAAGCAAGGGAATATCAGTCAGTTAAGTGGCGGTGGTTGGGCGACAAACTTAAATGCTGTTGATGGTTATATTGCTAGCGACAATAATCCAAAAAGTTGGACACCAAGTTTTACTTGGCATGGCTTTAGATACGTTGAGATCACAGGGTTAACCCAAGCCCCTACTTTAGATGCCTTAACTGCTCAGCTCGTGCGTTCGGATGTGGAACGAGTAGGGCAATTTAGTAGTTCAGATCCGTTACTTAATCGAATTCACTACACTGCTTTGTGGAGCTACGAAAGCAACTTAATGAGTGTACCTCTTGACTGTCCAATACGCGAAAAAGCAGGTTGGACTGGAGATGCCCATGCTGCGTTGGTAACAGGCAACTACAACTTTAATATGGAAACCTTTTGGCCAAAATACCTAGGAGATTTTAAAACTGCACTGTTCGTCGCGCCAACCGTTGTTCCGGGTAAGCGTACGGGCGGTGGTAAAGTCGATTGGGCCGTTGCTGAAGTGTTTATTGCTTGGGAGCACTATCGCCATCATGGGGATAAACAGCTGCTTGAAGATCAATATCGTAGCTTAACTAAGTATATGGATTTTGGGCAAACTCAGATGTCAAAGTACTTGATTAGCAAAGGTTACGGGGATTGGTGTGATCCAGTCCGTGCACCTGGTACGCCCAGAGTTGGTGGTCGTGGTACACCTCAATGGACTAAGCCTATAGTGACCAGCACTGCGTTATTTACGCAAGCGGCAAATTACATGACTAACATTGCTAAGGTACTTGATAAACAAGCTGATGTAGGCAAGTACCAAAAGCTATATGATAATTTAAGCGAAAATTTCCATCAGGCTTTTTACGATCCCAAGACAGGTCATTACGGCAGTCAAACTGCAGATTCAATGGCAATTGCTTTTGGCATTACGCCTCCGGAATTACGTCAAACGGTTTCTAACGCATTAGAAAAAGATGTACGTGAAAATTGGCAAGGTCACTCATCGGTTGGAGCATTGGGCCAAACTTATTTGTACTTAGCCTTAAGTGATTATGGTCATGTAGATACCGCGTTTAATATATTCAAAGCGCCAGGCTATCCAGGCTTTAGCTATTTGTTTGATGTGTTAAATGGTACAACTTTATGGGAACGTAAAGGTGAATTTGATCCAAGTAAAGGTCGTGGGCCGGTGCGCTCATTGAATCACCCCTTCCATGGCGGGTATGACGGCTGGTTTTATCAAGGTTTAGGCGGTATACGGCCCCTTGATAACAGCGTTGGCTATCAAGAGTTCATGCTAAAGCCTGTGTTCCCCGCAGACTTAGATCAGGTCGAGGTAAGTTACAACAGTGGCTATGGAGATATTAAGAGCAGTTGGCAACGAACAGGAGAAAAGATTGAGTGGCAATTCACCGTGCCTAGTAACACCAGTGCTTGGGTGGTTTTACCAAACAAAGATAAAGTTAAATATACAGCTGGCAGTTACACGCTTACCGTCGAATAACAGGCCCTAATGAATGGTATGCCCTGACATAATCAGGTAAAAACGCAGGACTCAGTCCTGCGTTTTTTATGGGATACTCATTTATACCGGTTAGTATAAGACTTAGATGGTAAATCTAGTATTGCGAGGTTAATTGTAAGGTTAATTAGCTAAATGTTTCCTTGTGCACGGCTGCTTGCCAAGGGGGACGCTTCTTCCACTTTTGTTGTTCAAATTCAGGAGAGGATAAAAACGTTTTTGCATACCCAAAACATAAATAGCCAACCAGTTTGTAATGTGTAGGTGCACGCAAAATAGTATTGACTACTGATGGTGTGATGATACTAACCCAACCCATTCCAATGTTTAACGCTCGGGCCATTAGCCACATATTTTGGATTGCACATACCACACTGTACTCACCCATTTCGGGCATGCTGTGATTGCCAATAATGGCTTCATCTGGGGGAACATAATAAACCGCCATGTTTAGTGGCGCTTCGATGATCCCGTCCAACTTTAACGATGCATATTGTGCTTTTTGCGCATCGGTAAATACAGCGGCTGCGGCTTGCTTTGCTGCTAGGCAATTTTTGTGAATTGCTTGTTTAGTTTGTAAGTTTTCGATTAGAACGAATTTCCAAGGTGTCGATAGCCCTACAGAGGGGGCTGTATATGCCGCTTTGAGTAGGGTATCGATGTGTGTTTTTTCAATGGGGGTCGACAAAAAGTTATTGCCGCGAACGTCGCGCCTGCAATGTAATAAATCAAAAAACTCGGCTTGCAGTGTTTCACTGAATTGTCGGTTTAAATTGGGATCTGGCATGTATTGCCTATTCAAGTTGGGCGAGATGCGGGTCTAGTGCCCGCCGTGTATACTGGGTATGATACCCTTTATTAAGCTTACCTCTCAATCATACTGAGCAATACTTATTCTTTTCACCGTACAATATTATAGGTCGTCTTATCAGTTCACATACTTTGCCTGCTTCTACACTCCCAGCACCCCGCTACGAATCTTGGTGGCAGGAACGTCACCAGCAAAAATTAGATGACTTGCTAACATTTCCTCATCAAAACGGCTTGGCTGAGCTTGATATCTTGTTGCTCGGAGATTCTATTATGCATTTTTGGGAAGATGAGGGAGGGCAGGCATGGCGCACGTATTATGGCGAATTGCATACTCATAATTTAGGTTTTGGAGGCGATTGTACAGAACACCTATTGTGGCGTATTCAAAATGGTGAGATTGATAATGTAAGGGCCAACCTTATTGTACTCATGATTGGCACCAACAATGCAGGCCACAGAAAAGAACAGCCTGAGGATATCGCCCTTGGTGTAAAGGCTATTCTAACTTGCCTTAAACAGCGTTTACCCAAAAGTCGAATTTTGCTGCTGGGAATCTTACCCAGAAGCAAAAAGCCCACTGCGCCCATGCGCAGGCGAGTTAATGATACCAATACCATTATTCAAGATTTTGCCGATAATCAAAATGTATTTTGGTTAGACATAGGGCCAAATTTTTTAACGGCAGATGGCTTAATACTCGATACTGTCATGCCCGACTATCTGCATCTTACGTCTGAGCAATATAGGGTTTGGGCAAAAGCAATGAAGCCACTTATTGATACGTTGTTGGGAAAAGAGCTTAAATAACTAAAGTGATCAGTTTACACGCGAAAAATAAAAAATGAGCGAACAGGTGTATTTGTTGATTCGATAATTTTGAAAATGCCGTCAACATAGAACATTTGACGGCACTTTTTGTACCTAGAATGCGTAGCGGATCCCAAAGCTAATTAGATCAGTCCCGTCAAACTCTTCAAAGCTGATTTCAGCAGATGTTTTTTCGTTGAACATGTAACCAGCCCCTGCACCAATTCCAAATTCAGTAGAACTGTCACTTGCAGAGCCAACTGAAGAGTTAGCAGATAACTCTAATTTACCGTAACTGGGTGCTGCGAAAACATACATGTTGTTTTCAAATTTGTATTGTCCACGCACAGAGAAAGCGAAGAAAGTATCAATTTCGACATCTACATTTTCTCCAAATATTCTGACCGAATCATCACCTAAACCGAATCCTAAGCGAAGTTCAGGGATAAGTGAAAATTGTTCTGAGGAGGCATATTCGTAGCCGATAGATGCATTAACACTATTCACGCTGATGTCCGATTCGTCTGAATAATTGGTATAGCTAAGGCCACCGACCCAGTTTGCAGACGATGAGAATGAAGCGCCCGCTATTAGCGCGGCAAGTAAGATTTTTTTAACCATGAGTTGTCCTTAAGTTTATGATCTTCGAACCTTTTAATGATTTGAAGAGAGCTGAGCTGTGATTAAAAATCAATAATATAAGTAATTTACAATAAATAATATAAGTAATTTACAATAATAACGTCGAGGCAAACAGTTGAATAGCATATATTCAAAAGTAGCCGAATATTGGCATTTTTTTTGAGGTAGTTCAATCATACCACGACTCAATATTTAACCTTTATATACTCCATAACCAAATGAATTTGAGTCAATAAGTGACTTGATTTTACGATTGAGAAGGATTGAAAGGGTCATATTATTAGACACACCTGTACTAAGTTTTGCTAGGTTTTGATTTCTAAAAAACAGCCTACATTTACCGACATCCCCCATCTGACTAGAAACACTTTTAGACCTATACTCATCAATAGCCGGA
>CANMKA010000014.1 GCA_947498355.1 uncultured Paraglaciecola sp.
CTAATGGTGATTTATCACCAGTAGAATATGAGCAAAGTTCCTTAAGAAAAGTGTCCTGATTTAGTTGTGCAGAACATATAGTCAAGCTGAAAGAAGTAAAAAAAGATGCTGATAAATCAATCAGTGAGCTGAAAGCTGCCAGAACGGAAACCTTTAGATTTTTGATGAGTCTTGCTAAAAGGCATCCAGGAGGTTTTGCGGGCGGAGATACTGTCGATCGGCGGATTCCCGATTTCTGGAATTTATATGATCAAATTGTATCGTTCGGATGCAAAGAAGAATTGGCTACCAGTCTGTTAGGTTTAGTGAATGTGCTGATAGAAGGCCAGCTCACCAGCATTTTGAAGAATAGCGACTCTGCGAGTGGTAAAGACTATGATTCAGGCGTTATCCCAGAGCCATCGCAGTTAACGATTGAGGCTTTGGATAATGATGCTGTAGAAAAAGCCGCGAAGAGAGGTTTATTTGGTGGTGATAGTGAAAAGATAAAGAAGGCACTTGTTGTTGGTTTAGATGAGTACAAGAAGCTATATGAACTGCGTCAGTCCCTGCAAGTATAAATGTAACAGAGCGCTGCGTTATGCATCATGCGGAATATGAAATGAAAGAGTATTTGCCTAGTGATTACATTAGCTTTATCGAGTCTCTAGGTGAGTTCTATACCGAGACAAATATTCATCTGGATATAGAATTTGAGCCTCTAGATAAGATTGATCAATTCAACAAAGATATTGAAATAGAAAAGTATGCGAAAGGTTTTATTGGCTTTGCGTGCGATGGTGGGGGAGAGATATTTGCCTTTAATACGCAGGGTAAAGTATATCTATTACCGCTAATAGGGATGTCTTCTAATACAGCCAAAGAAATAGCGGAGTCTTGGGTTGTTTTCAAGCAGCAAGTTTTAGTAAATGCATAAAAAGAGACTATGGCGTCAATAGTTAATTTGCAGTCATTGGCGCTTTTTACATTACCCCGTCTCTTAGCAATCAATTAAGAATAACCACTCTCTTGGATTATTGGAGCCACACCGACCGATCTGATCCAATAGTTTTGGGCACTTCATTAAGTGAGTAAACTAACTCACAGAGGTGAGCAATGACATCCGAAAAGAAAACCAGAAAAACTTATTCAACAGAATTCATAGAAGAAGCTCTCAAGCTAACTGTTAAAGTTGTAGTAGCGCAAGCTGCTCGCGAGCTAAGGATTGATGAACGCCCTCCGCTTCACGCATGGCGCAGTACAATGCTAAAAGCAGCCACCTTACCCTTCGAGTTGAGGGGCGCTTCTGTTGCAACTAAGCTTTTTTAATTTTCCAAGCAATTAACCAACATCCTAGCCCTGCTAAGCCACTTAAAAAGCTGGGCAGTAAACTTGATTGGTGTATAGGTAAGATGCTCGATACCACAAAAAAAGTTGCGCCTATTACCATCCATTGCATGCTGCTGTGTTGTTTTTGAAATTGTATTTGCTGTTGTTCGAATCTGACTCTGTGTTGCTCGGGTAAGGTTTTAACCTGTTTTAAGCTGTCGTATACCAAGTCTGGGATTTCGGGTAGCTTTTCGGACCAAAAGGGCAAGTTAGTTGAGATTTTGCTGTACATAGCTTTTAAGCCAATTTGCTCTTTTAACCAATTTTCTAGGAAAGGTTTGGCGGTTTGCCATAAGTCTAGTTGAGGGTAAAGCTGGCGGCCTAATCCTTCGATATAAAGTAGGGTTTTTTGTAGCAAGACTAACTGGGGTTGGATCACCATGTTAAAGCGACGGGCGGTGTTAAACAGCTGTAGTAATACGGTGCTAAACTCGATTTCTGCTAACGGTTTTTTGAAAATAGGTTCGCAGACTTTGCGGATTGAGGCTTCAAAATCGTCTATGTCTGTATCGGCAGGCACCCAGCCTGAATCCACGTGTAGCTCTGCAACCTTTCGGTAATTGCTATTAAAAAATGCGATAAAGTTTTCGGCTAAGTAGCGTTTATCTTCACGGGTTAAGGTGCCCACTATGCCAAAGTCTATGGTGATGTATTGAGGATCTTCTGGATTGCCATGAGCAACAAAGATGTTACCTGGGTGCATATCTGCGTGGAAAAAACTGTCTCTGAATACTTGGGTAAAAAACACTTCTACGCCACGTTCGGCTAAGCGTTTGAAATTGACGTTTTGTTGCTCTAAGGCGGCAATATCCGAAATAGGCGTCCCGTATATACGCTCCATTACCATAACGTTTCGGTGGCAATAATCACTGTAAATTTTGGGTACGTATAGAGCTTCGGAATGTTCAAAATTTTGTTTAAATTGAATACCGTTAGCGGCTTCGTGCGTTAAATCTAACTCGTCTATAATAGTGCGTTCGTATTCTTCTACTACCTCTACTGGCCGCAGGCGTTTGCCGTCGGGTAGGATTTTTTGGACAACTCCAGCTAGGGTGCGCATAAGCTCGATATCAGACTGAATAGTTTGTTTGATATCAGGACGAATAACCTTAACGACTACTTCTTGGTCTTGACCTTTTAACTTTGCCGCATGCACTTGTGCAATTGAGGCAGACGCTAAGGGCGTTGAGTCAAACTCACTAAACAGGTCGTTGATGTGCTTTAAACCAAATGCCTGACATATGCGTTGTATAGCAATATCGCTACTAAAGGGTTGCACTTGGTCTTGTAAAATCGACAGTTCATTGGCTATGTCTGTGGGCAGTAAATCTTTGCGAGTAGACAGCATTTGGCCAAACTTTATAAATACTGGCCCCAAGCTTTGCAGCGCATAGCGAACTCTTGCGCCTTCGGTTTTGTCTGTGTGTTTATTGGACAACCAAAAAAATAACCCTCGGCCTAGTTTGACATACCAAGGTAGCCACTTGTTTGGGATCATTTCGTCTAAGCCATGCTCAAGCATGATTTTATTTATTTGATAGAGGCGAAGAAGTCTCACTATTGGGTATCGTCCTTTGTATTGCTCGTGCGGGAGAGTTGCTTTTGTTCGAGTATGGCAAGGCGTGCATCGAGTCGCTCGACGTGACTGCGTATGTCGCTTACATCATCACTAAATAAGAAGAACTCATTTTTACTCACACTTAGGCCGTTTGGTTCAGTCAATTTGTTGCTGAGTTGCTCTGCGCTGGTTGTGAGTTGACGCTTTAAATCGCTAAAGGCGCTTTGCATTGTGCTAAAGGTTTGATGTGCCACCACATCGCCTGTGTATTGGGAGAGTTGTTCTTCCCAATCTATGTCTAAATCTTTAATTAAGGTACTAAAGGTTTGAGCAATATAAATGTCGCCAATCAAATTGAGTTTTTGCTGCTGAATTAACTGAGTGAGCTGGCTGCTGTCTTTTAATTTGGGCAGAGTTTCGAGATTGAGTTCGATAAAACAATCACTGCTGATGGGCGCTTCAGGCTGCTCATTGGTCGCTGTTTGGCTTGTGCGCACATCAACTTGATCCGAAAAGCTAAAAATTAATGGCCAAGGCAACTCTTTGACCTTTACCTGTAGTGTCTTGCCCTTTAGTTTTGCTAAACGGGCAGGGCTATCGGGGTCGAGGGCGAGCAGTTGGTTTATCCCAATTTCGATAGCTGATGTGAGCAATTGAGGTAGTGGCATATTAGAATTTAAAGCCTCTGTGCATAGCAACAATTCCACCGGTTAAATTTTGATAGCTGGTATGTTCGAATCCGGCCTCGTCCATCATGCTTTTTAACTCGTCTTGCCCTGGGTGCATACGAATTGATTCAGCTAAATATTGATAGCTTTCGCTGTCATTAGCAATCACTTGACCCATTTTGGGTAATAAGTGAAACGAATAAAGATCGTAAGCTTTACTAAGCATCTCATTGGTTGGTTTAGAAAACTCTAATACCAATAAGCGTCCACCGGGCTTTAAAACGCGGTGCATAGAGGCTAACGCTTTGGCTTTATCAGTGACGTTACGCAAACCAAAGGCGATGGTAATAATATCAAACGTGTTATCTGGGAACGGTAGCGTCTCGGCGTTGGCTTGTACATATTCAACATTGCCTACTATGCCCAGATTTCGCAATTTGTCGCGACCGACTTTGAGCATGGCATCGTTGATGTCTGCGAGCACAACTTGGCCTGATTCGCCCACTATGCGCGAGAACTTAGCGGTTAAATCTCCTGTGCCACCCGCTAGGTCGAGGATCTTGTGTCCAGCGCGTACGCCACTGCAATCAATAGTGTAACGCTTCCAAAGACGATGAATGCCAAACGACATCATATCGTTCATTATGTCGTACTTGGCTGCCACTGATTGAAAGACTTCTTTAACCATATCGACTTTTTGATTTTTATCGACTTGCTTAAAACCAAAGTGTGTGGTGTTGTTGTCAGTGTCGGTGTTTTTTGTGTCAGAAACACTCATGTTCATTTCCTTGCATAGGTAGCGCTAATAGAGCTTAGTTTACCTAAATACGTTGAGATCTGGATAACAATTTACTGTCTAGAGACGATTTTTCCAGATTACGCCCTCAGCGGTATATCCAGACAAATTGATTAGCGCAGATTTCTGACTGGCTTGGCGCTCTATGTTTCATCGCTTTATGATTTACTGAACTAGCGCTATCACTAAAAATAATATCCAAGTGTAATATTACTGTAATAAAACTATGATTTGGGATTGATCTTACCCTCGGATTACTGGTAGTCTATATACATCAACCAATCCGAGGAGTACACAATATGCGAAATAAGTGGTTATTAGCGGGAATAGTTTTAGCGGTTTCTGGCTTTTCACACGCAGGGCAAACCGACAAAAGTTTGTTTAATTGTGTCAACCTAAGTCAGTACTCGGTAGACAGCCAATGCACGGCGGCACTTATCTCAGAAGGTAAGCAATACAAAGCTATGCAGCAAAAGATATCTGTAGATCTCGCTGAAGTTAATCCAAACGCCTTTGCTACGGTGCAATTTAACCCCGAAAAAATGACGATTAAAGTTATTGCTCAGCGCGAAGAGGCAACAAAAGACCTATTCGTTATTCGGTAACACTCTCGGTAACTTATTGAATATAAAGCAAAAGCCGCTATTTGCGGCTTTTTTTACGTCTAAAATTAATTGTTGTCGCTAGCATTATTGCTACAGAGCTACAGAGCTACAGATGGGACTAAGCAACCCTTACTGTTTGTTGATGGATTACTTGAGTGCACCATAGCCACCGTATTATCCAAAGTGTGGTTAGATAATATTATCGCCTACGCTTTTAGATAAGATCATACTCAACTCTTGTAACGAGCGGCCACTCTGTTGTTGTAAATCATTAAAGCTGGCCTGAATTGCCGTTAAGCTGCGCTTTGACTGAGCCGAACCTGTGATAACTCCGCACTGTGTAAAATAGCCTACTACGTCTTGGCTAAGTAAAAACGTATCTTTGCCCAAAGCGCGCAAACTATATGGCCCAGTGTTACCGCCCAGTCTTGCTCCATGTTTTTTTAAATAAGCCCACAGTCCTATGATGTCTTGTGTTGGCCAATCAGCAACAAACTTGGCAAAGCTGCCATGTTCATCACTCAGGTCATCTATCATTAGGGCATTGGCGCGTATGGTTTTAACTTTGGTAAAGTTACGAATAATACTAGGGTCGCTGGCTTTGCGTTCTAGCATCTCGTCGGGCATCATCAATATTTTTTGAATATCAAAGTCAAAGAACACCCGCTCAAAATCTGGCCACTTGTTACGTACGACTCGCCAAACAAATCCTGATTGGAAGACTTTTTTGGTCATTTCTGCCAAGTATCTGTCGTCGCCAATTTTAGCCAATGCTTGACTGCTTAAGGGTTTATCAAGCATGGCCTCAAGTACGTGTGGGCCACCCTTGCGCTCGCATGCTCGCGCGTAAATGGCCTGAAATGATTCTATTTCGCTCATAATGGTAGCTAGGCAGCAATTCCAGAGTGACGAAGCAGTGCATCTACTTGTGGTTCGCGTCCTCTAAAGGCAACAAAGAGTTCCATTGGCTCTTTACTGCCGCCCATTTCTAATATGTTAGTTAAAAAGTCAGAGCCAGTTTCTTGATTGAATATGCCTTCTTCTTCGAATCGACTGAAGGCATCGGATGACAGTACTTCAGCCCATTTGTAGCTATAGTAACCAGCAGCGTAGCCGCCAGCAAAAATGTGGCCAAAGCTGTTCTGGAATCGGTTGAATGTTGGGGGAGTCAGTACCGAAACTTGTTTGCGTACATCGTCTAGCCATGTTTGAACATCCGTTGTGCCGGCTTCAAAGTGCTCGTGGAGAGTAAAATCAAACAAGCTAAACTCTAGTTGCCTTAACATTTGCATCGCTGATTGGAAATTACGCGCAGCTAACATGTTGTCTAACAAATTTTGTGGGAGAGGTTCTCCTGTCTGGTAATGGCCAGAAATAAAGCTTAACGCTTCGGGTTGCCAACACCAGTTTTCTAAAAATTGACTGGGTAATTCTACCGCATCCCATGCCACACCATTGATACCAGATACGCCGCCAACGTTAATTTTTGTGAGCATATGATGGATACCATGACCAAATTCGTGGAACAAGGTCACCACCTCGTCGTGGGTAAATAGTGCAGGTTTATCGCCCACTGGGCCATTAAAGTTACAGGTTAAATAGGCAACAGGGTACTGCTGTTGGCCATCGAGGGTTTGCCTGCGTACTTGGCACTCGTCCATCCATGCTCCGCCGCGTTTGTGGGGGCGAGCATACAGGTCAAAATAAAAACTCCCGCGTAGTTCCCCAGTATGATCGTGGATATCGTAAAACGTTACGTCTTTATGCCAGGTGTCTACATCGTTGCGTTGTGTAATGGTTAGCTTATATAGCCTAGCAACCACTTCGAATAAGCCTTTTACCACTGTATGCTCAGGAAAATAAGGTTTGAGTTGCTCATCAGATATTTTATAGGTTTGTTCTTTTAGTTTTTCGCTGTAGTAAGCGATGTCCCATGCTTGCAAATCAGAAGCGTTGTGAAAGTCTTTGGCAAAAGTGGTCAGGGTGGCCAAGTCATTCTGTGCTTGTGGTTTAGAGCGTTTGGCAAGGTCAAGTAAAAAACCATTTACTTGTTCACTAGAGTTGGCCATTTTGCTTGCTAGGGAATAATCAGCATAGTTGCTAAAATCGAGTAGTTTTGCGACTTCTTGGCGTAATGCTAGGGTTTCGTTGATGATCTCAGTGTTGTCCCATTTACCGGCATTTGGCCCTTGCTCAGATGCGCGAGAGGTATAGGCACGGTACATTTCTTCGCGTAACTCGCGGTTGTCGGCATAGGTCATAATCGGCAAGTAACTGGGAATATCTAAGGTAAATACCCAGCCGTCTAATTCTTTACTTTTGGCGGTTTGCTCAGCCGCGGCAATTGCTGACTCGGGTAAGCCTGCTAAGTCATCTTTATCGGTAATATGCTTGTGCCAACCTAAGGTCGCGTCCATAACGTTATTGCTAAATGTAGAGCCTAAGTCTGAGAGGCGACTTTTGACCTCGACATAGCGTGCTTTTTTGTCATCGGTTAGTGCTACTCCTGACAGCTTGAAATCACGAATAGATTGAGTGATGACCTTTTGTTGGGCTTCGGACAAAGCCTTAAACCCTGAGCTTTGTTGAATTTGACAATATGCTTGATATAAATCGGCATTTTGTCCTACCCAAGTGCCATACTCAGATAGCAAAGGAAGGCAAGCATCATGGGCTTCGCGCAACTCGTCGTTGCTGACCACAGAGTTCATATGAGAAACCGGAGACCACTGGCGACTCAGCTGGTCGTCAATCTCTTCAAGAGGTGCAATAAGGTTGTCCCAAGAATAGCTTGGTTGCTTGAGCAGCTCAGTGATTTTGTTTTTGCACGCAGTAATAGATTCACTAATGGCTGGCTGAATGTGCTCAGGCTTGATAGCCGAAAATTTGGGTAAACCAGATAAGTCTTGAATTGGATTGGTCATGACATACTCTTAAAGTTTTAATTGCTAAAGAAGTAAGGGTATACGAAGGAAATCTCAATAGGCACACAGTAAATAACCTCAACTTGAAATACCCTAGGCCTCTAAGTCATCGTATTCTGCCTCTTTTTACTTTTCATCATGACGGTAGCGCGACTAAACAAGATGGCATGGGCCTTTATATATGAATCGAACTTCTGTAACAGCCAAAACTAGGGTAAACATTTACGAACGGCACAAACCAGCTTACAGATGAATCACGTGAATTATGTAAATTGAAAACGATTTATCGGCAACTGAAAGATAATCGCGGCTAAGTTTTGAATTGTACTGTACTTTCCCTGTCCATCGCCCACCTACGTACAATAACTACACTGCAAATAAGTTTTATTCCATAAATCCAGTATTACCCATTGAAAAACAGTACAGGAAAGATTAATACTGCCTACAGAGAAACAAAAATGCTTAAGAAGCGTTCTTGTTATATCCCAAATGTGCGGTTGTTAAAAAATCGCTGAGACAATATTTTTGGTAGTCATAATTGAAAAATTGGAGTGTCAATTTTTACGATTTAACTTTATCTTGAATGCATACTTTTAAACTAGGACAGACAAATGGCAGATTTTGATTATATATGTATTGGCGGTGGTAGCGGCGGGATAGCTTCTGCGAATCGCGCGGCAAAACACGGTAAAAAAGTAGCAGTAATTGAGGCTACAGCCATTGGTGGAACGTGTGTTAACGTAGGATGTGTTCCGAAAAAAGTGATGTGGTTTGGCGCACATGTAGCCGAAGCGATTAATTTGTATGCCCCAGATTACGGATTTGACGTAACTGTGAATAAATTTGATTGGCAGACGCTGGTGGACAGTCGTGAAGCCTACATCAAACGCATTCATGGCAGTTACGGAAACGGTTTTAAAAACAATGGTGTGACTCTAATCGAAGGGTTTGCCACCTTTGTAGACAAAAATACAGTAGAAGTCGACGGCAAACATTACACCGCAGACCATATTTTAATTGCCACAGGTGGACGCCCAGTAAAACCGAATATTCCCGGCGCTGAGTTGGGTATTGACTCAAATGGATTCTTTGAATTAACCGAACAGCCTAAACGTGCGGTTGTGGTGGGTGCAGGCTATATCGCCGTTGAATTAGCCGGTGTACTTCATGCCCTTGGCACGCAAACCGAATTAGTTGTGCGTAAACATGCACCTTTGCGTAACTTCGACACTATGTTGTCAGACACCTTAGTCGAGCAAATGGCAAAAGACGGCCTGACCTTGCGCACTCATGCAACGCCGACCCAAGTTATAAAAAATGACGATGGCTCTCTGACAATTGAATTTGCCAACGGTGATAGCTTAGAAACCGACTGCGTTATTTGGGCCATTGGCCGTGAGCCAGCTAACGATAAAATTGGCCTAGATAAAATTGGCGTAGAGCTTAACGAGCGAGGCTATATCAAGGTCGATAAGTACCAAAATACCAATGTCGAAGGTATTTATGCTGTTGGCGACAATATTGGCTATGTCGAACTGACGCCTGTTGCAGTTAAATCAGGCCGTTTACTATCTGAACGCTTATTTAATGGGCAAACTAATGCGCACATGGATTACAGCTTAATCCCAACTGTTGTATTCAGCCATCCACCTATTGGCACTATGGGCCTAAGCGAAGAGCAAGCCATTGCAGAGTATGGTGAAGACAATATTACTGTATATAACTCTGGGTTTGCCGCTATGTATACAGCCGTTACACAGCACAGACAGATGACGCGTATGAAGTTGATCTGTGCTGGCGATGAGCAAAAAGTGGTAGGTATACACGGTATTGGCTTTGGTATGGACGAAATCTTACAAGGCTTTGGCGTGGCAATGAAAATGGGTGCAACCAAAGCTGATTTCGATGCTTGTGTCGCTATTCACCCAACTAGCTCAGAAGAGTACGTTACTCTTTAGCTAGATCTACCGGCCCCAGATCATGTAAAACCTCCTGATGCCAATGGGCATCAGGAGGTTTTTTTATTTTTTACTGATTGGTATTGCTTTGAAAAAATTTATTCAAGCCCTTAGTTTTTATGACTAACGTTATTCAGGGTATTGGCAGCTTGTTGTTTTAACTTTTTAACTAATATTGTTCTTAGCGCGAGCTGTTTTAAAATTACCTAGTCAATACGATAATTAATAACTATATTTTACGGTAATTATTACCACAAGAAATTATGAGAATTTCTTAGTACGGTCAATCAATTGAATTTGAGCAAAATATGATTTTTAAAAATAAAGCAGAAATAGAAAAGTTAAAGAATGAAGTAAAGACTTTAAAACAGAAAAATTTAGAACTTGAAGATGAACTGAATCAAGTAACGCAATCAAACAAGGCTTTATCAGCAGACATATCAGAGGCGGCAGTAAAGTATAGCAGCCAAGACGAACTAAATAGGTTGTGGCTTCAATCATCAGATTTAATTAATCAAATTAGAGAGAGCTTAGCTAATTCATCAACGGAACTCATTGCTCACCGAGACGGGTTTCAATCTTCACAACAATTGTTTGATGAGATAATTGATACTTTAGCTTTAACTATTAAATCTACGGCTGAGATTTCTAATGACACCCAAATTGCATCAACGTCCGTTGATCAACTCAAAACGGTGACTACTGGTATTAATGATTTCGTCAACATAATTAAGGGCATATCGGATCAAACTAATTTACTCGCCTTAAACGCCGCAATAGAGGCGGCCAGGGCAGGAGAACAAGGAAGAGGTTTTGCTGTTGTTGCTGACGAGGTAAGAACATTAGCACAGCGCTCTGCTGAAGCATCTAATGAAATATCTGCGTTGATAGAACAAGTTAATAGTCAAATGGCGGATGTCGTTAGTGGTATCAGTGGGGTAGGAGTAAAAAGTGAGGAAATAAAAACTAGTACGTCGTCTATCGAAGGGACTGCTAATCGAATTGTAGACTTATCCCAAAATATGTATTCCGTTATTACGACTTCAACTGCCGATTCATTTATTCAAACTGTAAAAATGGATCACGTTGTTTGGAAGCTTGATGTGTACCAAGTTATGCTCGGATTGTCTAATAAGCCCCCTGAAGACTTTGCTGATCATTCAATGTGCCGACTTGGGAAGTGGTATTACCAAGGAGAAGGGAATATAAAATATTCAGATTTTGATGTATTTAAGAAAATAGAGTCTCCTCATGTCGATGTGCATAAATATGGAATTGCCGCGCTACTCGCCCATGGGGAGGGGGATAATGAGCAGGCGGTTAAAAAACTAGCATTAATGGAAAATGCTAGTTTTAAGGTAATTGATTTGCTTTCATCTCTATCCCATCAAATATCGGATAAAAACTTAGCTTTTTAATTATTAGATGTTGTATTTTTGATAACAAAATAGGACATTTTTTATGACTTATAGCCCTGCAGTAGAAGATTCTTCTGGGCAATGTAAAGCGAAATGTTATTTAGTGAAAAGGCGAGTCTGTTTTTTAAGGTATGTGTGTCGCCAATACTTAACCAAAAAAATCCCCCGTTAATAAACGAGGGATTTGTTGGTTGAGATTGCCCTTTAGACTATCAAGCCTAAAGGGCAAACTAGTTATAGCTTTTCTGGAGCAACAAACTCGATTTCTGGCCACTGACCATTTGCTTCGTTGATGTGCTTAGGCACAGCTTCTGACCAGGCTTTTTTCACTTCGAGGTTTTTGTTTACGTATAAAACGCCATCTACTATTTCGAAGGCCTTGCCGTCGATATCAAACTTCTTACCAAAAGTTGTGCCGTATGCACAGTAACCACCGTAAGCAGGCGCATACTTAGCAGGGTTTGCTGCAAAGGCATCTCTGTTTGCTTGAGAGCTAAAGCGGTAAATGGCGTCGTTATGCACAGCTGTGTATTCAGCGTTACCTTTTACGGGTTTATTTTGCGTGAAATATGCAACAACATCGTGTCCAGCCAAGATAACACCATTGCTATCGGTTTCTGTGTCAACACCTGCACTGGCAAGTGAAGAAAACGCTAAGGCAGAGGCTAGGGCTAAAGTTTTTAAGTTGAATA
The DNA here is from genome assembly GCA_947498355.1 of uncultured Paraglaciecola sp. GTDB lineage: Bacteria > Pseudomonadota > Gammaproteobacteria > Enterobacterales > Alteromonadaceae > Paraglaciecola. The sequence continues at coordinate 11,988 of CANMKA010000014.1, forward strand.
CATTTTTCATCATCATTCTCTCTTGTTAGTTTAAATTGGGATTAAAGGTTGTTGCGACCGTTGCCGCGATTAACTGTTAACTATTCTAGGAGGCATTCAATGAATTGGGTATGTCACAAACAATAGGCTTTATGTCCAATCGTATAGACATGCTTTTAAGTGGATAATTGAGGTAGTTTGGTCTCGATCTAGTTTGGTATTTGCGTGATGCCACAAGCAACAAGTGCGCTCTCTGTGCTTCTTTGGTTTGTTGTAACAAAAAGCCCTGCTAGTCGTTTTGAATAGCAGGGCTTTTTTTATGCGTTATATTCGCAGGTTATTCAACATTCAGGTTAATAAGACGCTCGTATACCAAGTAAGGCACGGCGGCCTGTATACTCGTTATGGATCACCCGTTCTCTAACGTCAGCAAAACGTATAGTGTTGGCATCTAGTAGATTGCTGATATCAAAGGTAAGTTTTAGCTTTTCATTGATGTTGTAACCTAAGCCGACATCCAGTTGTCCGTAATCTTCAAAGTGTTCGGCGATTCCGGCTAAACCAGAGCGACGGACTAAGAAACGATCGCGCCAGTTCCAAGAGACTCTTGCCGAGAAAGTTTGGTCTTCGTAAAAGGCGATTAAGTTATAGGAATGTGGGGTAAACCCTTCCAAGCCATTACCCGGAGCGGTGGCTAGGGGTAATGAGGTTGCTGTCGCTTGCTCGTCGTTTCCAGATACAAAGGTATAGTTGGCTTGTAAGCCTGTGTTCGCAAATGCGCCTGGTAAAAAGTCAAAGTATACGAGGCCTGCAAGTTCATACCCCTGAATGGTGCCACCGTCGCGGTTGCGTTCGGCAGTATCTTGTAAAATTATGTCGCCAAAGGCGGGGTGACTAAAGCCCGAAGGTACAAGCTCTGTAGTTTCAGAGATAAAGGTGGTGATATCTTTGAAGAACAGTGAGATTGAAAAGGCGTTACCGTTGTCTGCATAGTATTCGGCAGAGGCATCGTATTGCCAAGCTTCGAAGGGTTCTAGTAGAGGGTTGTTTGCCGTTCGGTTAGACAAGCCAAACAAGCCACTAAAACTCTGATTAGGGGTAATAGAGCCCATGTTAGGCCGCGTAATGACTTTAGATACCGCTGCTCGTACGTCTATTTTGTCATTCACAGCTAACTTAACGTTAGCGCTTGGTAACACGTTTGAGTAGGAGTTCTCGGCGCTAAGCTGTTGGCGTTCGGTGGTGATATAGTTTAAGCCAGAAGTTGCGCCGTCAGGATCTTCGGCCTCAATTCTAATTAATTCAACTGAAGGGCCAGTAGCATGGGTATCGGTTTCGACATATCTAAGGCCAAAATTGGCTGACCAAGGCATGTCTTGGAATTCACCGTCTAAGTCGAGCTTAACGTAAACACCCGCTGTGGTTTCTTGTACTTCTCGGGCAAGATCGGGGCGAGTTTGCGTCGTACATACATCGTTATTGCCAGAATTTTCACGGATCACGCCACAATAACCATCAAAGTCTGTGAGCAAATATCCTCGGGGGAAATCTGCTCCTGAGTCACTCAAAAGACCGTCGAGTTGAACAGGCGTGAAAATATTCGCGGGTAACGAGAAAAAGCGTCCGGCTATGTGTGGGCGTGGTCCATTTGGCACATTGATGGCTTCCCATGGTGACTGGATACCATCGGTTGGGTCAAAGTTGGCAATAAAGTTGTTGTCTCTAAACAATGCGCCCGCAGAGGTATAACCGGGATCGAACGGGCCATCTGGATTAGCTGGACGATAAATGCCTGAATTATGAGGTAGCGCGGTTTTGGTACGATCGCCATAAAATACGCCAGTGCTGATTCGATTAATTGAGCCATAATCAACAGCAAACGCGCCATCGAAGCGAACTTCGAATACATCGTCCTCTCTGGCAATTGCCGGAGTTAGGGCGACGTGAGCTCTGGCATTGGCAGGGTCGGCCAAATCAAAAGAAGTGGACCATGAGGGGACGTCGCCATTCGCCCAAGTGATGGTATTATTACGAAAATCTGGGCTAGTTTGGCCCAAGGCTGGGTTGTCTATATCGCCAGGGGCTAGAGGCCTATCCCAAGGGTTGTTGTCTCTAATGGCGGGTTGAAGTCGAGTGCCTTGATTCCAAGCCTTGGCCTTAGACCACGAAACATCGGCAGTTAGCGTTAACCCATTATCTAGATTGTAGTAACCATTCCAGCCGATTGCGGTCGTGTCGGTGTCGCCACCTCTTTGCTCAAAGCGGTAATCGACAGGGCCAAATGTTTTAACAAACGAGGTGGCTGTGCCATTTTCGTTTATCTCTACTTCGGCAAAATTTGGGAATTGCAACGGAGCATTGATCCCCTGAAGCCGAGTTTCGCGGCTAAAATCTACATACAAGGCATCGAAGGTCATGCCCATATTATCATTCGGTTGATACTGAAAAGTGGTACTTGCACTGAGTCGCTTACGATCATCTAAGGTGAAACTTTGTCCCATTTCTTGGGGAAAACGGAACTCGACGTTTTCGCCAGTATCCTCGGTAGTCCCATTAAAATAAGCCCATTGGCCGCCACGAGATTCTTCGAGGCGAGTGGTGCGATCTTCGTACGACAAGGCAAACAATACACCCATAGTGTCATCGGCAAAGGTATTGCTCACTATGCCAGAAAGACGTGGCCCCCATTTTTCACTCATGTCTTGGTATCGGCCTTGAGCCGAGCCCGACATATGAAATCCTTTTTTATCTAATGGTCTGGCGGTACGCATGTTAACGCTGGCGCCTATACTGCCTTCCCATAAATCGGCAGTGGGGCTTTTAACGACATCGGCGCCGGTTAATACTTCAGCGGCTAAGGCTTGGAAATCAAAAGCTCGACTAATTCCCACTTGAGAAAACGAAAAATCGACTGTGTCATCTCCGCTAATGGTCGCTATGGTTCGATTGTTCAGGCGTACAGTATTAAATTCAGGGCCGAATCCTCGCACTGTAATTTTTGACCCCTCGCCCGATTGTCTATCAATGAATACCCCAGAGACGCGTTGGAGAGATTCTGCAATATTTTGATCGGGAAATTTGCCTAAGTCCTCTGCCGTGATCGAATCAACAAAGTTGTCCGCGTCACGTTTTCTATCTAGGGCGCTGTCTAGTGACGAACGTATGCCTAATACCTCAACCACTTCGGTTTCGGTATTTCGGGTGGATGTTTGTTCTTGAGCGTGAGTGCTTGTAATGCTGCCCATAGCTGAACAGCAAGCCAGATAAAGCATTGTGTGTTGCCAAGTTGGTTTCATGTTTCCCTCGAAATTATAGGTAGGTACAGACGTTTTTAGCGATTTTGTAGCTATGGATTAAAGACGAGGAGTCGTACAGGTATTGTGTAAAGGTGTGCATTGAATTTACTCCATTTCTTCGCAGTCGCTTTTTATTTCTTTTAACCTGAATTCTGAGCAAAAAATAAGTCAAATAACTCAATGTGTTAGCTAGTGTCTTATTCATAACTCAGGTTAACCAAGACAAGTAATAGCCTTAGTGATAATTACTTTAGAAAAATGTGAATAAAATGTAAATATTTATGGTCAACTTAAATCGATTAAATTCATCTCGCGTCATTGCTCAGCAAATAGATTGCTATTCATTGGCTATTTGATACTTTGATTAGGGCAAAGCTCGACTTCTGTCTTCTTTGCTCATATTCAATCGTTATCATTTCTTGGAGAAGCTCAATGGCACAACGTCTACCTGTTCCACCTTTTACCGCTGAAACCGCAGCACAAAAAGCCAGAATGGCAGAAGATGGATGGAACGGAAAAAATCCCGCTGCTGTGGCGCAAGCTTATTCACTAGACACCCAGTGGCGTAATCGCACGACTTTTGTTAAAAATCGAGAGGAAGCCGAACAATTTTTACAAAATAAATGGCAGAAAGAGCTGGATTATCGCCTGATCAAAGAAGTGTGGGCCTACACAGATAATAAAATTGCAGTGCGTTATGCCTACGAGTGGCACGACGATAGCGGTAACTGGTTTCGTTCTTACGGCAATGAAAATTGGGAATTCAATCAAGATGGCTTAATGATTAATCGTCATGCCTCAATTAATGATTTACCTATTTTAGAAAGCGAACGAAAGTTTCATTGGCCAGCAGGTCGTCGTCCTGATGATCATCCAGGCTTGTCAGAATTAGGTTTGTAACAGCGGCTAGCGTTGATAATACTTGCCATGTCCAGCTTTAATATGTGTGGAGGCTGGGCTTATTGATTGTTCATTGTTTGGGGTATGAAAGTTAACCTATCTTGGCTAAGATAGTCGTGAGTTAATTAATTGTTAAGTTCGCGATGACTTTATTTCGGCACTTTCAGCGTAAAAAGTATTGGGTACTAGGGATGGTATTGATAGCTTCGATACCCTGTTTCAGTCATGCCAAAAGCTTACAAGTCGCTGCTGGTTGGGCAAGACCTCCTTACATCGATCCGCAAAACCACACAGGATTTGAGTTAGATCTCATTCGCCAAGTGCTGAGTACTATGGGGTATAGCACTAAGGTGGTATATGTGCCTCATAAAACCACAATCGACATGTTAGCCCGCGGTAACGTAGATATGGCGATTACCTTAAATCAAGGTAGTGGCATCCCAAAAGAGCAGTTAAGTGATGTATATATCACTTATCAAAATGTCGTGGTAAGCCTCAAATCCCGCAACTTGTCTATTAATAGCATTGATGATTTGTCTGATCGTAGCTTGATTGGTTTTCAAAGTGCGAAAGACGTACTGGGAGATGATTTTAGGCGTGTAACCAAAGACAGCCCCCTTTATTTTGAGATGGCAGACCAAGCAAAGCAGGTAGAGCTTTTGTTACAGGGAGGAACCGACCTTGTTATTTTAGACGTAAACGTCTTCAATTATCTGCATGCCAAGCTATCTGAAGGTAAAGCGCTTCAAGCAATACGTTTTCATCGCTTATTTGCTCCAAACCCTTTTCGGGCTGGCTTCAAAGATCTAGTTCACAAGCATCAATTTAATCAAGCCCTACAAGAGTTTATTAGCTCCGAACAGTATCAAACCCTGCGCCAACAATACAAAATCCAGACTTTTTAGCCACCTTTAGCCCAAAGCGCCTTAGCCTTTGGCTATAGTATTGTGTTTATTTTCGGCGGGACGGGCTTGCAAGTATTGTTGGGTGATCTTTTCAGCTGAGCGGCCGGCAACGTACCCGCCTAAGCCTATTTTTAATAAGGTCCAAGCGTCTTCCGACAGCCTAAATTGCAGTAAGCCAAAGCTATCGAGTACCACTAAAGCCAAAAACGTTAGCATAGTAATGGGGCGCCAGTTTCGCTGAATCCAAGATTGCCCTGTTGCTTCGGCGGTAATAATTGCCGTTTTGCTTGCAAGCAATTGGTTTTCGTAATCGATTACCTTTGCAAGAAGTTCGTTTTCTACTTCTTTAATTTTCCTTTGTAAGGCGAGTTTTTCTTCGTCACTGGTGTGCAGCTCGTCGATGAGGTTGGCAGCGGGTTTAAAGATATCACTGATAAATGAAAAGATGTTCATGAGGTTTTCCTAGGCAAAGTTTGGTTAGGCATAAGCTGTTTAAACGCAAGATAGTGTTGGTGGATCTTATTTCCATAAAGGTGTTTTTGGCCTTTGCCGTTGTACATGGCGGCAAAACTAATAAAGTCTTTTTGTTGAATGTAACCAAGCATGGTGGGCGAGAAAAAATCGAACAAACCGTTTAGCTGAGGTTGAATACTCCCAGAAAAATCGTTAAACATTTCTTCGACGGATTGATATCCGATGCGCTCAAAATGAAAGCCCATAATTTGGGGGGCGCCCATGCTAATCGACAACATGGCTGCCTCTTTATCTAGTAAGCAGGCAAATTCGAATACCTGCCATTCAAGGCTTTGCTGGCCATGAAAGGCTTGCCAAGGCTGGTCAGCACTGCTGCGCCATTTGTGGCCTTGCCAAACTTTGTTAGCGGCATACTGAAAGTGCTCGCGGAATTGGGAGGGGTGATAACGCCCCCAAAACTTCCAAAATTTGTGGTTTTCAAAGCGTATGATCATACGGTTGCTATTGTTTTGCTCAAATCCTTTCCCCGAGCTTTCAACGCAGACTATCGCTAGTGAGCAGGCAGGTTCTATTTGTCGCTTGGTACTCAAATCCGTCAGCAAGGCCCCCCACTTATTCCAAGCTGAGGCCACCGCCCTCTGGTGGATAGTACCTCGTACAGGAAGTAAGGTGCTTGGGGTTAGTCTGGATAGCTGTTGACCATGCTCTTCAATGGGAATCGAACTTGCGGATAGTGCGTGCTCTTTTTCGCGTTGTTGGTTAAGTGAGTTGTTGCTTAGTGGGCGTATATACCGGCTGGCGACGTAAGCTCTGTTGCCATTAAAGGTGACTTGACTCCAATGATTATTTTCGGCCTCGACCCAAATCTGTGCTGTTTGGCTGAATTGGCCGACTACACTGGCGAGCTGGCTAGGCATAGCCCGCACGTTGAGTAGGTATGTGTTGACCTCAGCTAGATAGCCAGAGCTTTGGTAATGTAAATCGATATACTGGGCAAAAACGAATGCGGAGCTGCCGTTAAACTCTATTTCTAACCAATCATCAACGACTGCTAAAGTATTGATACTAGCACCTAAGCTCAATCCTCCGATTTGGTTTGACCCTACAGAAGGTTGGGCGCGGACGACCAGAGACTGAGTATTGACTCGACCTATGAGATTGGCTAAGTCGTTTATGGGGCGCAGATATTGAGTGGCAATAAAGCCGAATGAATTTTGGTATTGAAATTTTAACCAGCCAGGCGTAGCGGGCGTGCCTCTTACAACTTGGCTCTCTGTTAGTTGGCCCAAGACCTTTCCGCTTACAGAAGGTAGGCTTCTTACATTGAGCAGTGCGGTAGCAATGGCCCCTAACATAGGGTTTGCTGCCGAATAAGAAAGTTTAAGGTTGTAGAGGGCAAGTCGTCATTCCGTTGTACGCTTATCGAACAATAACGACTATAAGGGGCAAAAAATTAATTTACAAGATCGGGTATGGGTTTAATCCAAAACAAAGGACTAAGATGCTTTAACAAACATCTTAGTCCTGACGATATGGTTAAATATTTTGACTTCCCTAGGGCGTGCCCTAGTATAGATAATGCAAAAACACATAGGCTGAGAGCAAGATAGCAATCCACAAGGCGGTTGTGCCTACTCGCCAAGACCGAGCGAACATACCGCGCTCTTTACTATCTGCGGTATGAGGTTGCCCTAAGTAATTGACTGCCATTCTGTGGATGAAGTCTTGTAAGCGGGCTTTTTGCTGCGCAATTAGCTTACCCAAACTCACTACTATGTTTTCAATAACCTTTGCTACTGCTGGGCCCAAACGTCGCCATAGCCAGTCAGTGTCTAAGCTGATAGTCATAGTTCGTTTCATTAGGGGTAAAAGTACAAAGAAGGCTAATCCAGAGAACAGCAATAGCTGTAAGTAAAACAGTACTTTGCCGGCAGAATAAGGCTGGTAATTGACCTCGTAAGGTAAAAAGTTATAAAGCAGTTCTGGGAAAACGCCGAGTAAAATACATAAGCCAGCGAAAATCACCATGGCCAAGCCCATGTTCCAAGGCGCATCTTTGGGGCGTAACCCCGAGTCTTTTTGGAAAAACACAAACCAAGGGAACTTAATACCCGCGTGTAAAAACACACCGGCCGAGGCTGCAGTTAAGGCTAAGTATACCCACATAAAACTCCCATCGACGGCAGCTTGGGAGATCATGCTTTTGGTGGTAAACCCAGACGTTAATGGGAAACTAGAAATCGCCAAGGCCCCAATGATGCCGCAAGCTGTGGTGAGGGGCATAGTGCGAAATAGACCGCCAAGCTCAATACATTTATTTTTACCCGTACGGTAGATGACTACTCCGGCACTCATAAATAACAGGGCCTTATAGACAATGTGGGCGAAGGCATGGGCTGCTGCGCCATTTAGGGCCATCTCTGTGCCTATGCCAACGGCTACAACCATAAAACCTACTTGGTTAACAATGGAGTAGGCCAAGATCCGCCGTACGTCGTTTTCCAGCAAAGCATAAATAATTCCGTACATCACCATAAACAAGCCTAGGCCTATTAACATTGGTTCTCCGGGGAACAGCATGATGAGCGCAAGAACAGCGGTTTTGGTAGTAAAGGCAGACAAAAATACCGAACCCGTAGAACTGGCTTCAGGGTAGGCATCAGACAACCAAGATGATACGGGGGGAGCCGCAGCATTAATCAATATGCCTATAAGTATCATCCAAGTACTAAAATCCGTGGCTAACATAGGTTGAATTTGGATTGAGCCAGTCCCTACAACTACTCCTTCAATCCCTACTTTCAGGATAACGCCACCCAATAAATGCATAATCGCATAGCGTATGCCTGCGGCACGGGCACCTGGTGTGCCTCCGCACCACACTACGATAGTGGAGAATAGCGCCATTAATTCCCAGTATAAGAATAGCGTAATCAGGTCGCCCGCAAAACATACACCAATCGCACCAGCAGCATAAGCATAGGCCGCCGCCAATTCGTACCAGCGGGCAATACGGAACGCATATAAGCCCCCCACAAATACCATAAGCGCAAACACAGTCGCAAACAGCCGCCTTAATGGGCTACCCTCGACAGGTTCTATTTGATAAGAAAGAAAGGTAATGGTGCCGTGGACGCCATCAGGTATTTGCCATATGGCCCATAACGTCAGCAGAGGCGCACCTAATAATACTGCTGTTCTTAGGTGGCCTTTAACCAAACCTATTAGCAGGGCGGCAGTGATTAAGATTAGTGCAGGAGAGAACAAGTCAAAGCTCATGATTGTTCTCCTTTTTGTGTCGCGTCGGGCGTGTGTTCATCGGTGTCGTAATAGTCCTCTGGACGTTTAAGTACAAAACCTAGTAGTTTTGCAATTAGCACCATGGCTAGGCAGCTACCAAATCCATACACGGCACCAAAGCCAAACCAGGCGTCTACGCCAAAGTAGCCTTTCACGTAAATGAAGATTTGGGCAACTATGGTTAAGGCTAAAATAATACTAAATCCAATCCATAACTTGCGGATGGTAGATGGCCTGACAAGCCAATGTAAGGTTTTTTCGTCATTCATTATGGATTAAGCCCCTTTACAACCTGACTTTCTAATTCGATGACAGGCCCATTAAATAAGAAAAACGCCAAAGTCAGTAGGGAGGTTATACACAGTGCTATTACTGCCAATAACGGCGCTTCGCCATGCTCCTTTCCGCCTTCTTTTTCTTTTTCGAACCATACCATGTACAAAATGGGTAAGAAGTATGCGGCGTTCAGCACTGTGCTGCCTATTATGGTAAATACCGCAACTAAGTTTTGTGCTTCGAAAGCTCCCGCTAATATGAACCACTTAGAGACAAAACCACCCGTGGGCGGCACTCCTATCATACTCAGAGCACCTATGGTGAATGCCGTCATAGTCCAAGGCATGCGCCGACCAATGCCCCGTAGTTGGTTAATTTCGGTTTTCTTAGAGGCCACATAAATGGCTCCAGCAGCAAAGAATAAGGTAATTTTACCAAAAGCATGGGCCACCATATGTATTGCTGCGCCTACTTCGGCTAAGGGTTTTAATATCGATGCAGCCATGACTACATAGGAAAGCTGAGCTATGGTCGAATACGCCAGTAGGCGTTTAATATTGGTTTGACGAAGGGCAACTAAGCTGGCTGCAATAATAGTAAACGCAGCCATATACAACAGCCACCCTGAGCTAGGTGAGTCGAATAAAAAATCAACGCCAAAAATATATACAATAATTTTGGTAATGGCGAACACCCCAGCTTTTACTACCGCCACAGCATGCAACAAGGCACTGACTGGCGTAGGGGCAACCATAGCCGAGGGTAACCATTTGTGTACTGGCATTACAGCCGCTTTACCAATACCAAACACAAATAAAGCCAGTAAAAAGCCTATTTCTAAATCACTTAACTTACCTTCGAGTATCCCTCCCGTAGTAAAGTCACCCGTTCCGGCGGCATAGTAGGTCCAAATAATAGCAGGTAAAAACAAGCCAATTGAGGTGCTCAGTAAAACACCAAGATAAACACGTGCAGAACGCACAGTAGCGGCATCACCTTTGTGTGAGACTAACGGATAGGTGGATAGAGTGAGTAACTCGTAGAACAAGAATAAAGTAAACAAGTTGCCAGCGAATGCGACCCCCATAGTGGCGGATAGAGCAAGAGCGAAACAGGCAAAAAAGCGTGTTTGATTTTTTTCTTTGTTGCCACGCATGTAGCCAATGGAATAAATAGAATTGATTAACCATAAGCCTGAAGCAAGGGCAGCGAATAACATGCCTAGTGGTTCGACTTTAAACGCAATGCTCAAGCCAGGCATAACTTGGGTGACTTCGATGGCGGGGCGAGCGCCAGCCATAAGTTCGGGTAACAGCCCCCAAACGATGTAAATTAAAGATATTGACGTGATAGCCGTTGCGGCTTCACGCAGGTTTGGGCTGATACGACCCGCAAGGGCAATTAGCAGCGCCCCAACCAGAGGAACGGCAATGGCGACTAAAATAGCGATATCTGAGGTCATTTTGTGCTCTCCACTAACAATACCGCAGCTTTATTTGCTAGTTCCACGGGCACTTGAGGGAAAATTCCAAAGTAGATATTTAACAAAGCAATGAGTCCAGTGAATAGTAATAATTGCCAAGGGGCTTCTGAGTACGAGGTGTCTGTAGCGACGGGCGCTCTAAAATACAAGGCTTCGACTATACGCCATACGTACACAACAGCCATGAGTGAACTGACCAAAATAACGGCGACTAAAGCCCATCCCCAAGGGCCGCTTTGCAGGGCCGCGCTTATCAATAGCCATTTACTGATAAAACCAGCCGTGCCAGGCACGCCAACTAAACTTAGGCCACATACCACCATAGCTCCGCAGGTCCATGGCATACGTGCAGACGCACCGCCCAATTGACTCAAACGTAAATCTCGATACTGATAAGCTAAGCAAGCAACGGCTAAGAACAGCCCACCTTTAGCCAGAGCATGATTAAATAAGTGAGCACCACTAGCACTTAGACCCGCAACACTTAAGAAGCTGGCGCCCATTAAAATGTAACCAATTTGGGCGATAGAAGATGAGGCTAATAAGCGTTTTAAATGGCCTTCGAAGATAGCTACAGCCGACGCAATCAGTATGCCTAAAATAGCCATTGGCATTAAGAATAGGGCGAATTGCATATCGTGCCCGACCAATTTGGTTTGAAAAATCATGTAATCAAATCGAATCAGTACGTACAAAGAGACCTTAGTTGCACAAGCTGCGAGGAACACAGTGACCATATGCGGGGCATGGGTATATGCATTCGGTACCCATACATGTAGCGGAAACACAGCTGCTTTTAACGCTAAGCCTATGGTAATAAACCCAGCTGCTACCAAAATGGGATTGATATCAGTTACATCGCCAATTCTAGCCTGCATGTCTGCCAAGTTAAGGGTGCCCGTCATCATGTAAATCAGGCCTACGCCAATTAAATAGAATGTGGCACCTATGGTACCCATGATTAAATACTTGAATACGGCGGGTAGGGCGCGTCGGTCAGGGCCGCCAGCAATCAATATGTAGCTTGCTAAGGATGAAATCTCCATGAAAACAAAAATATTGAAAGCGTCTCCCGCAACGACTATGCCTGCTAGTCCAGATAGAGCCAACAGCCATGCGGCATAGAATAATGGTTGACGATCGTTTTCTATCTGTTGGTCGACACTGGGTTTGGCGGCGAGTAAGGCGACTGAGCTTGCCCCAGATACAATCAGCAACATAATGCAGCTAAAGGCATCTAAGGTTAAAACTATGCCATAGGGTGCGGGCCAGCCGCCCATTTCGTAGCCAAGGGTTTGTCCGTCTAATACTGCGATTGTGAGCGCACAGGCAATGGCAAAGGTAACTAAAGCAGCGGCCGTTGCGCCAGCCCAGGCCAAGCCTCTAGGTTGCAGTAGCACCACTAAGGGCGCGGATAACATCGGGATAATAACTTGTAAAGCGGGTAGGTGTGCTAATAAATCCATAATTGTTAGTCAGCGTCCAAAATTTCATTTTCTTCTATGGTGCCATACGATTCTTTGATGCGTACAACCATAGCTAGGCCAAGTGCAAGGGTGGATACACCAACAACAATCGCTGTCAGAATTAACACTTGGGGTAAGGGATTAGAGAATACTTGATCCTCAACACCTGCTTGGATAATCGGTGCGGTACCGCCTTCGACTTTATCCATAGTGATGTACATCAAAAAAACTGCCGATTGGAAAATAGACAAACCAATGAGTTTTTTAATCAGGTTGGCTTTACTGATTACCGCGTACAAACCTACTGTTAGTACAATGGCAAATACCCAGTAATTAAAATAGCCTAGTAGCTCAAGTAATTTCATGAGGCCCTCTCACGGGAAGCAAATGCATGGAAAATCGATAAAAGCGCGCCACAGACTGTCATACCCACTCCAGCTTCAATAATGATAATACCTAATTGCCGTCCCCATACTGGGTCTGCGGCTAAAACAGAATAATCGAGGAAGTTTCCGCCCATTAACATGCAGATTACGCCTACTCCACCAAATAAAAGTGCGCCGCCAATGACCATTCCCATAAGCACACGCCTAGGGACAGCTTGTAGGGCCTTGCTTTCACCTTCAAGTAAGGCGTATAAAATAATTCCAGTGGCGATGATTGCGCCTGCTTGGAAACCGCCTCCAGGGCCATATTCACCATGAAACTGGGTATACAAACCAAATAGCACTATGAAAGGAATGATTAGTCGCCCAACAACCTGAGGGATAAGATGGTGGTGCAGGCCTTTTTTCTGCTGCATGGGTGCAGGCTTAGCATTGCCCGGAACCGGTACTCCTAAGATAAATAGCACGCCAATACAGGCAGCAAATACCACAAATACTTCGCCTAACGTATCGTATCCCCTAAAGCTACTTAGTACGGCCGTTACTATGTTAGGAAAGTCCATATATTCCGGCGTTTTTTCAATGTACCAAGGTGCTACGTGCTGATGTACAGGTGCGTCCGGATCGCCTAGGGGCGGTTTATCAAACGTCGCGTAAATCATTAACGACGCTAAAATACCTACGGCCCCATAGGCAACCTTACGACGTTCTTTATTGGGTTTGGCACGGTCTGCCGTTAGTGCCAAGGCACATAGGAAAATAACAGTGGTTACCCCAGCTCCTATCGCCGCCTCAGTTAGGGCTACGTCGGCTGCATCTAAGATGAAAAAATTGGCAGCCATTAATAAACTGAAAATTGATGTCAGCATAACAGCCGAGAATAGGTTATTGGTGCGAACTATGGCAATTGCGGTAATTACCAACAGGCTCAATAAGAACACCGCAAATATGAAAATCACTTTGGCGACTCCTCTGTGTTGTCATCGTTTGTCGAGCCGGTATCCGGTTTAATGCCAGATAATAAAGCGGCATTGGCAAGGGCATAAGTTGCCGTAGGGCCGGTTAGCAATAAAAATAACATCACCGCAAAAAGTTTGAGTGTGGCGAGGGTAAACCCTGCTTGCAACATTAGGCCTAAGAAAATAAGGATATTGCCCATAGTGTCGGTAAGGCTAGATGCATGAATTCTGGTGTAAAAATTCGGAAGTCTTAACCCACCGACTCCACCAATTAGCACGCAGCTTCCGCCTAGTATCAATAAAATCCAGCTAAGCACATCTATGACCAAATCAATCATCAGCGGCCTCCTCAGAACTCTTTACTGAGCGATTTTGAACAAACTCCAATACAGCCAAAATACCCACCATGTTGACCAAGGCATAGGCTAACGCTAGATCTAAGAAATCTGGGCGACCATATAAAAATGCGATAACCGATAAAAACAGCACGGTTTTTGTTCCAAACACATTTACCGCCAGTACTCTGTCGTAAACGCTAGGGCCCATCAAAGCCCTAATTAGGGCAAGTACCATAGTAATTAATATGGCAACTGCCACTACTACATACATATTCATTTTACTTTTCCTTCCAGCTCGGCTGCACGGCGATTGGCCGAGCCTTGCTCTAAATCTTTGGCACCCGCTTGGGTTAAACAATGAACCAGTATTTTTCCATCAGATAAGTTAATAGTGACTGTGCCCGGTGACAAGGTAATTGAATTACCAAGAATGACTTTTCCGACATCCGTTTTAGGTAGCGTTTTTAATTCTACTAAGGTTGGGCTAATGGGTAACGAAGGACTCAATATAATTTTTGCGACATCTAAAGTAGAGGTCACAATTTCTTTTAGCAACCATAACCAGTATCCGGGTAGTTTGGGGAGTTGCCTTAGCAAGGCCTTGTGGTGCCGGAAAAAACCCATGCGGTGGGCAAGGTACGTACTGAGTAAGCACGAAAATAGGCCTAGCCCGATGAGTAAGGGTTTATACAAGCCTGACCATAATAACCAAGAGCCTGATAGAACAAGAAACAGCAATATGATCGACGAGAGCCGAGCTTTGCCTTGCTGAGATGAGCGTGTAGTTTGAGTTATTTTCATTATTTACAAGGATAATTTTTAATCAATGATTGATAAACGGCTTCCATGGCGGGTTTATCACCCGCCGCTTTTATGTCAGAAGTCGCAAGGTTAGCAGTTAAATCTTCTATTACTGTATCAACAATACTGCGAATAGGCAGTCCGCGATCTAAACAAAATTCTGCCAATTGTGAACGCGCGTTGATACCAGGCAACCTAGTACGCATCGCCCGCTCAGTAAATGTACTTTTTTTGCCACCAGACTCAGTGTTATTAAGCATGACTCTGTCGTCAATGGCAATAGCACCGTCTATAAAGCCTTGAATATAACCCACACAAAATTGCGCATTAATACTCTCAGGAGCGGATTTTAATTGAGTGCAATGAGCTGCAAGCGCTTTTGTAGTCATAGTATTTAAAGCATAAGTAGTGGGGATATGGATCAGTGAAATGAGTAAGAAAGCTCCGATTGAGCAGGGTTTTAATGCAATATATCGTTGAGCAAAAATACTAAATTTTTTGACCATAAATAGCTTACCATTACTTGCGTATGGCACAGTATGGACTATTTGCCAGTACACGCAAGTCTTTGAACATCAACTATTTAATGCGCTCTAACTTACAGCTCTAGTTGCTATCAACTGGTATTAATGTGGATCAGCACAAGACCTTATTAGGTCTTTGATTGGAATGTGTAGCCATAAATTATTACCTTATTATTTGATTGAAAACTATCTATCTCCTTGATTTAATATGACCTCGTATATACATGTATTTTTAACCGAGATTCACCTTAGGCTAATCCATTGACTGCAAAACTAGTAATTCAATCCCGTTACATGAAGATAAAGACCCGTTTGCTCAATCAAATAGGTAAAAAGCAATTGAAACCCGGCGATAAGGTCAAGTCAGAAAATCAGCTAGCCGATGAGTTTGGCGTGAGCAGGATGACTGCTAGGCGAGCTATAAGCGAATTAGTGAGTGAAGGGGTGTTAATGCGCGCCCAAGGCATTGGAACCTTTGTTGCCGAGCCAGAAAAAGCCCCAGCTGTGTTGGCTATTCCCGATTTGGTTGGTGAGATTATGCAAAGCCCTCAACAATATTCTAATCAGCTTCTTGGCCGTGGATTGATTAATGCCAACTCAGTTCAAAGCCAATGGCTAGGGGTGTCTGTTGGTTCAGAACTATTGAGCATAAAGGTGGTGCACAACCGTGATAATAAGGCTGTATTGCTAGAAGATATATTGATTAACCCTTCTGTTTTATCTGAGTTAACGGCTTCAAATATCACCCCATCGCTACTCGAACAGGATTTTTCTCAGGTAAGCCCAGCGCATTTTATTGAGCAATTAGCAGCCGCTACGCATTTAGAACATTGTGTTGAGGCGATTTTACCTAGTGATAAACTTGCTTCAGTGTTGCAATTAACTTCGTCTCAAGCTTGTTTGAAAGTTGGCAGAAAAACGTTTGTAGGAGAAAGCATCAGCTCGTTTACTCGAGCCTATTACGCCGGTAATGGCTATAAAATTGGCAGTAACTTTGATTAAAAAAATACCGCCAGCAGGCGGTATCTTTACGCGAGTGTTTACTCTGAACCACAGGCTGGCTAGAGCGTAACAGGCTGATCTACAAGATGAAGCGACTTAAATCTTCGTCTTCAACCAGCATATCTAAGTGCTTGTTCACATAAGTCGCATCTATCGATAAAGATTCGCCTTGTTTTTCTGAAGCATCATAAGAAATTTCTTCCATTAACTTCTCCATCACAGTGTGAAGGCGTCTGGCACCTATGTTTTCAGTGCGCTCATTAACTTGCCAAGCGGCCTGTGCAATGCGTTCAATGCCATCTTCGGTAAAGGTTACATCCACCCCTTCGGTTTTTAAAAGTGCAATATACTGCTCGGTTAGGGAGGCATTGGGCTCTGTTAGGATGCGCACAAAGTCGTGGGCTGTGAGGGCTTCTAACTCAACTCGAATGGGTAAACGGCCTTGTAGTTCTGGGATCAAATCAGACGGTTTACTCATTTGGAATGCACCAGATGCAATAAATAAAATATGGTCAGTTTTTACCATGCCATGCTTGGTAGTGATGGTTGAACCTTCAACCAAGGGTAACAGATCACGCTGAACGCCTTCTCTAGACACGTCGCCACCACTGGTGTTGCCTTCGCGCTTACAGATTTTATCGATTTCATCAATAAACACTATGCCGTTTTGTTCGAGGGATTCAATGGCTGTTTGCTTGAGTTCTTCTTGGTTGACTAGCTTGCTGGCTTCTTCGTCGACCAATAGCTTAAAGGCTTCTTTAACCTTGAGCTTTTTCTTTTTCTTTTGTGAGCCAGATAAGTTTTGAAACATACCTTGCAGCTGGTTGGTCATTTCTTCCATGCCAGGCGGTGCCATAATCTCAACGCCCACTTGTGGTGCGGCTATATCAATTTCAATTTCTTTATCGTCCAGTTGGCCTTCTCGCAGTTTTTTACGGAAAACTTGGCGAGTACCTTTATCTTGAGGAGGCTCTGTTTCGCCAAATGCATTGGCTGGCGGTGGCAATAAGGCATCTAAAATTCGTTCTTCAGCGGCTTCTTCGGCCCTAAATTTCACTTTAGCTGTAGCTTGTTCTTTGGTCATTTTGACCGCAATTTCAGCTAAGTCACGAATAATGGTTTCGACTTCTTTGCCTACATAGCCTACTTCAGTGAACTTGGTGGCTTCAACTTTGATAAAAGGTGCATTGGCTAGCTTAGCTAGGCGTCTGGCTATTTCGGTTTTACCCACACCTGTAGGGCCAATCATTAAGATATTTTTGGGTGTCACTTCTTGGCGCAACTCTGCGTCTAGCTGCATTCTGCGCCAGCGGTTACGTAAAGCGATAGACACAGCGCGTTTGGCATCTTGTTGACCAATAATATGGCTGTCTAATTCGTGGACAATTTCTCTAGGGGTCATTTCTGACATAATTAAAAACCTTATCTTGTATTCTGGGCAGACCGATTAATAGTCAATCGTTTCTATGGTTTGGCTGTGATTGGTAAACACACAAATATCGCCAGCAATGGTTAAGCTCTTTTCTGCAATTTCTTGAGCAGATAGCTCGGTATTAGCCAATAATGCCATGGCTGCTGATTGTGCAAAATTTCCACCAGAACCAATGGCGATTAAATCGTTCTCTGGCTGCACGACATCGCCATTACCTGTGATGATAAAAGAGGCGGTTTCATCGGCTACAGCAAGTAAGGCCTCCAATTTGCGTAACATGCGGTCGGTACGCCAATCTTTTGCCATTTCGACTGCGGCACGGGTCAGGTTGCCTTGATGCATTTCGAGTTTTGATTCAAAGCGTTCGAAAAGAGTAAACGCGTCAGCGGTTCCGCCAGCAAAGCCGGCTAGCACTTTGTTGTGGTATAAACGACGCACTTTTCTGGCGTTGCCTTTCATTACTGTGTTGCCGAGAGAGACTTGACCATCTCCAGCAATCACGACTTGGTTATTGCGGCGCACTGATACAATAGTTGTCACGAATATTCCTTACATTTAACAGCCATAAAATAGTTGGCTAAAGATGAGGTAAACCTCGAGGGTATTCGCTAGATGTGGGGCACAATGTTGAGTTTTCAAGAGTCAATTTGAGGAGAAGTAAGGGCCACACGAATGTGCCCCTTACTTATTTTTGTGGCTATTTAACAGCAATCTTTTTGACGCTAGCATCAACCAAGCTGGCATCAAGGTAGCCAATAGCCGAGGGGTCCGCAGCAACGGCATTTAGCATAGCCAAGCCATCAGCGACTTCTTTAGGTGGCATCCCACTCCCAGAAAACATCGCTTTACCCCAAAACGCCTTCATCTGCGCTTGACTACGTTTTAAATAAAGTTTGTCAAAACCTTCTCGTGTTTCCTGAAAAAACGGAGTGTTAATTGGGGTAGCTTTGACGCCTCCTGGGAAGGAGGCTGACTTACCTAAGAAGATCCTGCCTACGTCTGACTTGCTTAAGGCGTCTACGCTATTGCTAGGATGCACGATTATCGCTATTTCTGCGGCCCAACTGAGTTGCACACTGCAAAAAGTGATTGCGACACATTTCAACACATATGCCATCGCTGAGAAAAAGTTAAACCTGATATTCATAATAATTCTCCTCTATTGTCCAAAGATGTACGAAACGTCGAAGCGAATTTCTGGATAAGATTCGTCTTTTCCATTGAACTCTTGAAAGTGTGAACTAAAGTCGAGTTTAACCGCAATCTGAGGGATGGGTCGGTAGATGAGCCCTACTGTGGCTTTTGAGAATTTACCATCATCTGCAAGCCCAGCTTCGTTGTCGCCACCAAAGGTTTTATTTTGAATGGTTTCTGGATTGTCGTAAAAATCCCACTGGGCATAAGGAACAAATTCTCCCATGTCATTAAAGAAGCTGTAACCGGCTCTTACATACCAAGTGGTAATGTCATAGTCACCATTTAGATTGACGTTACTTGCTGTAACTGGACCGCTGGGATCAATCAAAAATCGACTTCTTTGGTTAACATTGACACCCGCTTCGTTAACCACTCTTACTATAGAATCTGGATCCCGGGTGGCGTCATGAGATGCGTTCCAATAGGCGAATTGCAAGGTTAACATGTTAACGTCAAACTGACCGTAAGCCCCTATCACGTTGAAAGAGTCTGCGCTCATCCAAGGTAATACTCCAGAGCGAGGAGAGCCCTCGCCTAAGGCTACGTCAGATGTGGTATCGCCATTCGACGAGTAGCCACTCATTCCTAGCATGTAACTCCCTAGATTCCATTCATAGCGAAGGTCAACCCCCACAGGAATGTTGTCTTCGCTAGTTGGCCCTCCTTCACCATTATCAACAGACACGCTATAGTTCAAGTCGCCATCACCAAATGGGCGTGTGCCGTGCAACATAGCTAGGGTTTCTCTTGATAAGATCAAATGATCTTGGTCGAAAAGTTCTGGCGGTTCGATACCAATATAGGTAGGAACGGCATCAAGTATTTCGTTGTATAGACCGAATTTTCTGTAGGTTTTTCCGACACGGATATTAACTAAATCGCTAAATTTGTACTCGCCCCAGATATTTCTTACAGACACTTCTTCACCATCGGCTCCATTCAAATTCACAAATACTTTAGCTTTGTCGGCGATTTGTGATTGGAGCATAATATTGAAAGACGGAATAGATATTTCTCTGGGGGCATTGCTGGTGACAGTATTGCCATTTTGGTCGATGCTAAGCTCGTCCCAAACTTTTTCTGTTCGCCATGCAAAGTAACCATAAATATCGACTTTTTCATTGGCAAAAACTGGGTTGCTCCATATTGGGCAACTCATTAACATCAGTCCCAGCCCCACTTTAAGGGGCTTTTTTAGTGTGTTTGATTTATGCATGTGTGTTCCCTGTGTGTTGGAGAAGAACCTAAGACGTTTCAATTGAAAAATAGGACAGGGTGCAAGTTTGGTAAAGAAACGAAGCAAAATTAAGTGTGAAAGAGTTGGAAGTAAACTGCGTCTTACAAGTGAAATAATTCAGAGAGTAGGTTAGTTGGCGTATGGGTTGCCGTTAGATGTTCGCAGACACCAAACGGCAATAATAGCGATAGCGCAAAAGGTAAATTGGAGCAGTTACAGGTTCCAGTTCCATATTTTGCAGCCGTTAATTTTGGCGCGTTGCAGTATGTGGCGATCTTTTTCGGCCAAGCGTTTGTTTTGATAAGGCCCAAGTATCACTCGGTACCAACGGCCATCTTTAGTTTTAACTTGTGCTTCTAAACCTTGAAAAGCGATTTTTGCTTTAAGCGCCTCAGCTTGTGACTCTTTTCGAAATGACCCGCATTGCATGAGTCTTAATATCACAGGTTGATCTTGTTGTTTATCTTCGATTTGGACTGTGTATTCAGGCAAGCTGGCGATAAATTCCCATTCTTCCTCTGGCATGTCTGGCAAGATGGGTTTTTCGGCTGGTTTTGATGCGCTAGGTGTGTCCTTTGGATTTTGCTCGGTTTCAGGTGTGGGCGTATTTTTTAAGATCCACAAAAAGTAACCAAATCCGGCAACCAGCAATAATGTGATAACAATACGGATAATGGGAAGGGGCGCCTTAGGGGGAGGGGGTTGCTTTTGGCTTCGGCCTCTTCCTACGTAGTCTTTTTGTGCCATGAAAAAAGGGTCCATTTACTGCTTAAAAAAGTACGAGCGACACAGTGTACCTTGGCTAGCATATGAGTAAATCAATTTTTAACTAAAATCTTGCGGATCTACGTCTAAAGCCCAGCGCACTTTTGGGGCCAAAGGTAGGGTTTCTACTTGATTTATGATTTGCCCAAGCGCCTGTTGTAATGGACCACGTTGACCAGCTTGCAATACTAGTTGCATTCTAAACTGGCCTTGTCTTTTTTCCATTAGGGCAGGAATGGGTCCAATGCACATGACCCCAGTATATGGAGCGAGTAATTCCCTGACTTCGCTCAAAAAAGCAAAGGCATGGTCTGCTCGTAAAGATTGAGCTTTGAATAATGCTTGGTATGCAAAAGGAGGCAAAGCGGCATGCTGGCGCTCTAGCAAAGCATAACGAGCAAAATGAGCAAATCCATTGTTAATTAAGTCTTGTAAGAGGGGATGAGCTGGGTCGTGAGTTTGTAACCACATTTCACCGGGCTTTTCGGCCCGTCCAGCTCGACCTGCCAGCTGGGTGATTAATTGGGCAATGTGCTCTGCGGCTCGAAAATCAGCACTAAATAGCGCGCCATCAACATCGAGTATCAACACTAAGGTGACGTTAGGAAAGTGGTGCCCCTTCGATAAAATTTGGGTGCCAATCAAAATTTGATGCTGGTTTTTATTAATACTGCTAAGCATGGCATCTAACTTATTTTTGCCTCGGGCACTGTCACTGTCGATGCGAATGCTGCTGTATTCAGGAAAATAGCTTTGTAAGCCTTGTTCGAGTTGTTCAGTGCCCACGCCCATAGTATTGAACTGGGTAGAATGGCACTCTTGGCATTGTGAGGGAACCCGTTTGGCATCGCCACAGTGGTGACATTGCAGCTTATTTAACTGTTTATGCAAGGTATAAGGTTTATTGCATCTATGACAACCTTCGACGTGACCGCACTGATGGCAAATTAGGGAGGGAGCATAGCCTCGCCTATTAATAAACAGCATTACTTGGCTGCCGCCATCCAAATGTTGCTTTATGCGGTCTAGCATGCCCTGAGCGATACCAAATTGTAGAGGCTGTTGACGAATATCAAAAATATGCTGGCTCGCAATCGAGGCATTGCCAGCGCGGTGCTGTAGCACTAAATGTTGGTAACGACCCGTTAGCGCGTTATTTAAGGTTTCGAGTGCTGGGGTGGCAGAGCCAAGTATTAAAGGAACATTTTGATTGCTCGCTCGTACCACGGCTAGATCTCTCGCATGATAGCGCAGGCCGTCTTGTTGTTTGTATGAAGAGTCGTGTTCTTCGTCAACAATCAGTAATCCTAAGTCTTGCATGGGGCTAAAAATTGCTGAGCGGGTGCCTATCACAATACCAAGTTGTCCCGCACGGCTTTTTTGCCACACGCCAAGGCGTTCTTTGTTAGTCAGGCCTGAATGTAATACCCCTACCTCGATGCCAAATCTATGTTTGAATCTATGCACGGTTTGCGGGGTTAAGCCTATCTCAGGAACCAAAATTAACACTTGTCGCCCAGCTTTAAGGACAGGTTCTATGCTGCGTAGATAAACTTCGGTTTTGCCACTACCCGTAATACCGTCGAGTAAAAAGCACGCGTACTCATCAAGTTTGGCCTCTATGCTACTAATGGCCAGCGCCTGTTCTACATTGGCTTGTGGCGAAGGTTGTAGCGCTAGCTGAGTCTTCCATTGGCAGTTGCCTGTGGGCGTTTGGCTAGATAATTCGATTAAATCTTTATCCAGTAGGGCGTTTACGGCGGATAGGCCAAAGTCTGATTTGGCCTGAGCTTTACTGAGATCTTGTTGCTTCAGGGCTGTTAATAAGGCCTGTTGCTTGGGCGCGCGACTAAGTTCGGTTAACGCCATGTTTTGGCCTGTTTGGCTTAAGGTTAAATAGTCGACAGGCTTGGGAGCGCTTGATTCACCTTTTCTTAGAGCTGCGGGCATGGCAGTTTGTACGACATCGCCAATCGGGTGTTTATAATATTGGGCTAACCAGTTACAAAGTTTACAAAGGCTTGGGTCAAAAATGGGTTCTGGATCGATCACACTTTGTATAGGTTTGAGTTTACTTTGATCCCAATCAGACTCTGATTGCTTCTCCCATACCACGCCCACTAAGCTGCGGTTGCCAAAGGGCACCTTAACCCTAGCTCCGATTTCAACCTGCGTATCTATCGCTAGATAGTCAAACAAACGACGCATAGGAACGGGCAGTGCAACACGAATAATCGACATTAAAACGAGGGCCTATTGATCTTTTTAGTAGTTAACGGAGGTGAAGTGACAGAGCATGATAGCACTGGTGTAGTTTACATCAATGGCTACATATAAGTCAGAATGCGAGTAAAAGTATGAGTAAGTTGGCGTTGCGCTTGTAACCACCGCCCATAACCAGCCTCTATGAGCATAAAGCTCTAATTAAGCAATAGATTTCAGATTGATAACAATGTCGCAGTTTTTGCCTATATTTTGTCCATAAAAGCAACAAAATCCTTGATCAAAAATCTCTGTTCCATTAATATGCGCGCCACTTTGCGACAAGCCCAAAGCTTGTTAATTTAATTATCGTATGGTGTTCAACTTCGGGTTGGATAGCGATGCGGCCTGACACTATAGGTAACCCATGAAACAAGATATCCATCCTGACTATCAAGAAATGACTGCAACTTGCTCTTGCGGAAATGTAATCAAAGTACGTTCTACTTTGAAAAAAGACATTAACCTAGACGTATGTTCATCTTGCCACCCTTTCTACACAGGTAAGCAACGTAACGTTGATACTGGTGGTCGTGTTGATAAGTTCAACAAACGTTTTGCTGGTCTTAAAAAGAAGTAAGCAAGCCGTTGAATTGACGTTAATTAGTCATATTAGTTTAAAAAAGGGCGCTATATTAGCGCCCTTTTTTGTTGCGTGCGAAATAGGAATAGTGGCCACAGCTTAGTGATAAAGTCTGCACACTTGGTCGCCATAGTAATTATTAGCATAGTTGCAGGTAACACGGGTATCTTGTTGCTTGGGTCTAAGCCACACTACTATTTCTGCATATAGATTTTTCATAACTTTCACCTTTTTCTTGTTGGGACCTAGCTATCATTGTCTCGTTGGCAGTGAAAGTACATGTGATTACGTGGATAGTCATAACCCATTTTACTGAACTATGGCCATCGCTTATCCCACTGGCAATAGTGCTTATGTATCACTGCGCCTTAGCTAAAATGCCTAGGGCGCACCATAAGTGATTATCGAGTCAACCTTGGGTCGAGTTAGGCGTTGAGGGTGTCGGTAAAAAGCCGTTTAATGAGTGTGATTTCGTTGGCCCTTACGTAGTTTGGACGGATCACCAAAGAGATAACTCTGTGGGGGCCAGGTTCGTTAAGGTGAACAGCTCTGAGTTCCGATTGATTGTTAATCAGTGGGGCGAGCGCCATTTGCGGAACCAGTGTGGTGCCGAGTCTCCCAGCAACCATTTGTATTAATGTATATAAGCTGGTGGAGTCAAAATCTGAATTTTGTTGCCGGCTCTGCAAGCTACATGCAGCTAGAGCATGGTCTTTTAAACAATGGCCGTCTTTTAATAACATGAGTTTTTCGACTTCGAGTTCGTCACTGCTGATTTCTTGTTGAGTATCCGAGCCTTCATCTTTGTGGGTGATCCAGTAAAAATCTTCTTGCCAAAAATCAAAGCGCATTAATCCATCAATTGCGTAGGGCATGGCTAAAATCGCTGCGTCTATTTCGCCACTACGTAATTTGTCTACTAACACGTGTGACTGGTCTTCGACAATTTTTAGCTTGAAGCCTGGGTGTTGCTTACGTATTTCGGGTAAGACTTTAGGTAGCAGGTATGGGCCAATGGTAGGGATAACACCAAATGTCATTGGCTGCGATAAGGGTGCTTTGTTGGCACGAGTTAACTGCATTAGCTCATCTACTTCGATTTTTATCTGTTTAGCTTTGGCTAATATTGGCAGTCCTTCGTCTGTTACCAACACTTGTTTATTGTTGCGCTCAAAAATCATCACCCCAAGTTGGCGTTCTAGCTCGTTAATCGCTGTGCTCAAAGCCGATTGCGACACATTGCATACTTCCGCGGCTTTTTTAAAGTGCAGGGTCTTCTCGACGGCTAGGGCATAGTTGAGTTGTTTTAAGGTTAGCATTAGTTAGTATCATGATTCAGTTTTTTAGAACGTTAAATTTAAATTAATTAATTTTAAAAAACAATCGAAACTCCCTATTATTTATCCATAGCAAGCGACATTGCTTCTATTTAAACCGAACTTTTAAAACTTAAACGAGGAAATACTCATGGCTCAAATCGGCAAAACTATCCCAGACTTCAAAGCACAAGCTTTCCACAATGGCGAATTTGTAGAAGTCACTTCAGACTCAGTAAAAGGTAAGTGGTCAATTTTCTTGTTTTACCCTGCTGACTTTACATTTGTTTGCCCAACTGAATTAGAAGATATGGCAAACCAGTATAAAGAGCTACAAGATTTAGACGTAGAAGTGTATGCCGTGTCAACTGACACCCACTTCTCACATAAAGCGTGGCACGATTCATCAGATGCGATAGGCAAAATTCAGTTCCCTATGATTGGTGATCAAACAGGTGCAATTACACGTGGATTTGATGTGATGATTGAAGAAGACCACATGGCTCACCGTGGCACTTTCTTGGCCGACCCAGACGGTGTTATCCAAGTTGCACATATTCATGCTGGTGGTATTGGCCGAAGTGCAAAAGACATGGTGCGTAATGTTAAAGCAGCGCAATACGTACGTGCAAATGACGGCGAAGTTTGCCCAGCAGCGTGGGAACAAGGTGAAGCCACTCTTACGCCAAGTTTAGACCTAGTAGGAAAAATCTAAATAATCTAGGTCTTTACACAAACAGTTAAAGGAAGGTGCAGGTGTGCACCTTCTTACTCAAAGTAAATTTTCAAGGGGTAAAACCATGTTAACTCAAGCGATTTTAGACCAAATAACTAGCCATTTTCGAAAAATGGAAAAAGACGTGACATTGGTTTTACAAACAGGTGATCACGCAAAACGAGAAGAATTAAAGACATTTTTGTCTGATCTGGTATCAGCATCCGACAAGCTATATCTAATTGAGCGTGAAGATAATTTACGAAGCCCTATTTCTTTTTATCTAGAAGTTGATGGGCAAAATACCGGCATTCATTTTTCGGGTATACCCGGAGGGCACGAATTCAGTTCGCTAATTTTAGCCATACTGCAAGCCGCGGGTAGCCCATTAAAGTTAGACGACACGGTTAAAACCTTAGTCGCAAATATTAATCAGCCTATACGTTTTGAGGTATTTATCTCGCTGAGTTGCCATAACTGCCCAGACGTAGTGCAGGCCTTGAATCAATTTGCGTTAATTAACCCGAATATTCAGTCTGAAATGATAGACGGAGGGTTATATCAAGACTTGATTGATGAGCGCAATATTCAAGGGGTGCCAAGTGTTTATCTAGACGGAGAGTTATTTGCCAACGGTAAAATTGATACCGCGCAACTCCTCGACAAACTTATTGCGCGTTTCCCTGAAATGACCCAAGTTGAGCAACAACAAGCATTACCCGTACAAGACGTAACTATTATTGGTGCCGGTCCTGCTGGGGTAGCCGCTGCAATTTATTCGGCCAGAAAAGGCTTGAATGTGACTATGATAGCCGACCGGATTGGTGGCCAAGTCAAAGATACTGTAGGTATCGAAAACTTGATTTCGGTGCCCAAGACAACAGGCACAGAGTTAACCGGAAATATGTTGGCGCATATGGAAGATTATCGGATCACGAAAAAAGAGCATGTTAGTGTCACAAAGGTGGCGAGCTCAGATGGTAGTGATACCAAGCTAAAATCGTTGCACTTATCGTCTGGTGAAGTGATTGACAGTAAAACCATTATTGTTGCTACCGGAGCCAAATGGCGAGAGCTAGGTATTCCCGGTGAGAAAGAAAACGTTGGGTCTGGTGTGGCCTATTGCCCCCATTGCGACGGCCCCTTCTTTAAAGGTAAAGAGGTGGCAGTAATAGGCGGCGGTAACTCAGGTATCGAAGCTGCTCTCGACTTGGCAGGTATGGTCGAACACGTTACTGTATTCGAATTTTTACCCGAGCTAAAGGCCGACAAAGTATTAGTCGAAAAAGCCGAGGCTCACGATAAAATTACCATTTTGAAGAATGTCGCGACCAAAGAAATTGTGGCAAAAGACGGTAAAGTCGTAGGCATTGACTACATCGACCGCGAGACCGATCAGCAGCAACACAAAGCATTATCTGGCGTGTTTGTACAAATTGGTTTAGTGCCCAACAGCGGCTTTTTAGGAGACTTTGTAGAGACGACTCAACATGGCGAGATCATTGTTGACGAAAGAAATCATACGTCAACACCAGGTGTTTTCGCCGCAGGAGACGTCACGACCGTGCCTTACAAACAAATTGTCATCGCCATGGGCGAGGGATCAAAAGCCTCTTTATCGGCATTCGATTATTTGTTAAAAGCATAAATTAAATAGTGAGTGTAACAGAGCGAGCCGTTTGGCTCGCTTTTTTTGCATAAATGAATGAATCAGGTTAACAGCTTTTGCGTAAAGGCTAGTTATTTAGGCATAAAAAGGGGCTTATTGCCGGATATGTATGCCTTCATGCTATTCCATTCCACTGGTTTACTGAGTAATGTGAATGTCTAGAAATAGACAAATTCTTAAATGGTTTTGCTGTTAGGTAGCGGTGTTACTGGGCAAGCTTGGCGGTTTTTTTATTGAATTTAATCACTGCGCTGTTATGTGCTTCAACAATCAGTGGGTAGATATGTTCAAACGTAGCCTCACTTGGATTGACTATTTGAACCCAAGACATCCAGGCATAAATAGGGTGGGGCATTAGTTGGTTTAACGCTGAAAAGTCATGGTGAGTATCAACGATACCGCCTTTAGTTGGCCTTGTAGGCCGATTACCAAAGTGTACTTCGTAGCTTTGTTTGGTAATACCTATGCTCAATCGATATACATGATCACGGTTGAGTTTTGATGCCTTGTCATTCTCGCCATCCTTCTCTTTTATAGTGCAAAAATATACGCCATTGGGTAGTAGCTGGCCGGGATTATAAAATAGAGAGGTTTCACCCCAGCTAGATTTGGGGAACACGCCCTCAAAGTCGTTTGCTATCTTTTCAATAATCTCTTGTGCTTTCATGGGCTTCCTTGAGGTAAAAATTGCTTCCGGCTAGTGGCTAAGTGCCATTTTAATCACTGAGTTTTAAAGAGCCCAATGACTGCTGAGGATGTATGTCAGGCTTCTCACAATTAAGCCTCATATCTATTAATATCATACGCGGTATTTCTTGATTATTCGTTAATCATTCGGTAATGAAGGCTCTGCTTTACCATCCAGTGAAGCTTGAACAGGTGCCCCCAAGAAATTCGTGAAAGGCTCTGTGTTATGGTTTGTGATCGCCTCTTCAAGTGCTGCCATGTAAACATTGCGCTGTTCCAGTGGCACAATTGTCCTGATCATCAGGGGCAGAGTTGTTAATTTTTAGCTTTACTCTAATATCTGCTCTGCACAACTAAATCAGGACACTTGTTTTAAGGAACTTTGCTCATACTCGACTGGTGATAGATCGCCATTAGCTGTATGAAGTCGTTCTAAGCAGGTTAGTTACGTCATTCGGTGAGCTGAACGCCTAACAAATAAGGATAGGCGTAAATTACTCGCCACCACCGCCATCAGAACCACCAAAACCTTCCCCATCATTACTTCCACTACCGTAAATAATAGAGCCAAAGAACGGACCTAAAAAACCAAAGCCTGTAGCTGTAGTTATTGTATCGCTCATACTTCCAGTAGACTCTGTAGATGATTTATGAGTATTAAATGTTTCTTCGTCACAATACATTAAGTACGCATATTGGATGTGTTTGTTGCTAAGTCGTAAATGTTCAATAGTTTTATCAACTTGGCCCTTAGTACATTTGGCGGAGCCTCCATACCTTTTTGCAAGTGCTGGGCGAAGTTTATATTTGTATTTACGAATCGCTGAATTCTTCCCGAACATTGAAACTCCTTTACGCATAACACTCGCTTAAGCGGCGAAAATTGCTTTTTATTTTTGCCCGCTTCACGTTTTTGTTATTTGCCGTTATACTATGTACAACTAACTGTACCAGAGGGCAATTATGGATACTATAAGTTATACCGCAGCAAGGGCTAAACTTGCAACAACGATGGAGCAAGTATGTAATGATCATGCTCCCGTCATCATTACAAGAAAGACTCAACCTTCAGTTGTGATGATGTCTCTAGAAGACTACCAAGCAATGGAAGAAACAACTTATTTGCTGCGTTCACCTGAGAACGCTAGGAGATTATTGAGTTCCATTGCCGAATTAGAAGATGGAAAGGGCTCAGAAAAGGAACTGATTGAATGAAGCTAATTTTTTCATCTACCGCATGGAGCGACTATTTGTATTGGCAAAGTACAGATAAAAAGATGTTAAAAAGAGTAAATACGTTAATTAAAGATATATCTAGATGTCCATATGAAGGAATTGGAAAACCTGAACCTCTAAAGCACGGATTAGCTGGGTATTGGTCTAGAAGAATCAACGATGAGCACCGCTTCGTTTATAAAGCATCAGACGATTCTATAATGATTGCGCAACTACGATATCACTACGGCAAATAAAACATCCATAACTATAAACTGCGCCAAGCTATCATTTTGAATCAATTCAGGTTGAAAAAAGCTAGGTGGGATGCGTTAGATTGCGCAAAAGCTTCCAAAAATAAAGCGGACTTTAAGTATTCAGATACCTGATACAGTGTGCAAATATTACCTCAAAAAACTTGCAACGAGCAATGTGATTTGATCCAATAGTTTTGGACACCTCACTAAGAGAGTAAACTCATTAATTTATTAAAAATCAACCCTGATACTTGGTCGACGTATAACTAGCTTGTAGAAAAACCCTCACCTTAAAATTTGATATAAAAATTGGCCTAATTTGACCATAAAAAAGCGTCGCTACCTGAAGTCGGGATAGGTTTTACCGTTAAACAATAAAAATATTTTACGTAGAGCGCCACCGTTTTTTGCCTCTGCCCTTTTTCTAAAGCTTCAGTGCCGTAATAAGCTGTTTTTTGTCCGTTTAATTGCCTTACTATATTTTTCATACCATAATTCAATATATATCGGTACTTTAGGGGTTTATTATGGCTAAAAATACGAGCGTAACCTTAGGCGAACATTTTGAACAATTTATAAATCAGCAACTTAACTCTGGTCGTTATGGGTCGGCAAGTGAAGTAGTTCGTGCAGGTTTAAGGGCATTAGAAGATCAGGAAACAAAAATACTTAATTTACGTAATATGCTAGTAGACGGTGAAAACAGTGGCGTTGCTGACTATTCATATCATTCTTTGATCTCAGAGTTAGACAAAGATAACCACTAATGTCGAAATTTGAATTATCTGGAAAAGCTAAAAGCGATTTAATTAAAATAGCTAAATATACTCAGTTAACTTGGGGTACGGCGCAAAGAAACGATTATTTAAAACTGTTAGATAATACTTTCTATCAATTCGCAGATGAACCAATGTTAGGAGTCAATTGCGACTATATAAGAGATGGTTATCGAAAACAGCCTCAAGGTAGTCACGTAATTTATTACAAAAAGCACAAAAAAGACCCAATTTTGATTGTAAGAATATTACACAAAAGTATGGATATTAATCGCGCTCCCTGAAAATATAACAACTTCTAAAGACATATATAGGCGCTCCCTGGAGAGCAAGCACTACTTTTCTTCAAGCTTTATTTGTCGCGTGATGGGTGGATTGCACTTCACTATCCTAAATGAAACGCCCTCGGCTCTGGCATCCTGCTTCGCTCTATCTCCTATCTCCTATATCCTTATAGTCGTGTGCTGAGCCGCATACAGGGTGTTGTGGGGGCTGAAGGTTAGATACCTCCGGCTACCGGATTAGCTACCGCCTACACTAATAGTGATAGCGACAAGAAATAATAGTTAAATATGAATCGGATACTGCATAAACCAAACGATTAGTTTCGTCGATACGCCGAGACCAAAAACCAGATAGATTTTCTTTTAAGGGCTCTGGTTTTCCAATACCTCCAAATGGTGACCGTTTAGTATCATTAATAAGTTTGTTAATACGTTTTAAAGTTTTCTTATCTTGGCTTTGCCAATATACATAATCAGTCCAAGACTCATCAGTCCATGCAAGTTGCCTAGTCATCGATTAAATCTCTAGACTGAACTTTACCAGAGTTAAATTGCTCAATTGATTTTGACAAATGTGCTGCGTTAGCTGGTGATTTAAGTAAATGAACTGTCTCCATAAGACTATTATAATGATCCATTGACATAACCACTGCGTCTTCAGCATCTCTGCGAGTGATCACGGTATAATCAACATCATTTACAACATGATCCAAAACTGATTTGAGCCCATTTCGAGCCTCGGTAAAAGAAACAATACGCATAATACACCTTTAAACTTGTACAATTAATAAGACAAGTTTAGCCAAATCATGATACATGTGCAATATTTAAGACAACTCAGATCCAGAAAACTTCTGAAGACATCCATTTCAATTTTCTCGACCGAATTCGAACAACACTTTTGTTACGCCGCTGGTAGTGAAATCATGATGCGTAACTTCACCCATCACAAGCGCATGGGAGGCATGGGTAAGGCCAAAACCTTACTCAAACACGGCTGAGTAAAGTCACCCCTCCAAAAATTCAGAATCAATTCACGTATTGAAATAAGCCCCTGCCAGAAAACCAAACGAATCAGGGAACTAGCACCAAACTCAACTTGTTCACCACTTAATCAAGAATATATTCAGCCCCCAACTCATCAAAAAAAACGACATCGAATACAAACACCATTTCAAGGAGCTATTTTTAAAATGGGTGTCTTTGTTTAATCTTGGGAAACCAAAGAAAGTAGCGCTTATTGCATGTGTAAGAAAGATGATTGTCATCTTAAATTCTATGTTGCGAGATGGTGTAATGTGGGACGCGCGAAAGTCGATAAATTAACTATTGACGCCATAGTCTCTTGTTAGACGACATTGTGGATAAAACCTTCGATTTGGTCTTTATTGGAATGCAATAAGAATGCTTCTGGACAAGGTGAATAATGACAACCAACAAAATCCAGTCCTAAATACTCGAAGGTCAATTTAAACTGGTCTAAAAAGCATGCTGGCAATTTTTCGTCTGTTCCAGTACTGATTACAGAGCATTTGATTCCTCGCAAACTACGCCCTAAGTCTTTATGAACAGTCAATAAATCCGTAAACCTATCGAAGAAGACTTTCATCTGTGAAGACATTGAATACCAATAAACAGGTGTAGCAAAAATGATATGGGGATACTGAACAAGTGATTCGATTAGTCTGGCAAAATCATCGCCTATATTCCGATGTTCGTAATCGAAAGCCGAAATACTAAACTGATTAAGATCTATGAATTTGGCGTCTAGTCTCTCTGATATGTATTGGGAGAGTTGTGAGGTATTCCCATTACTTCTAGAGCTACCTAAAACTACCGCAAATTTCATAAACATCTCCTTGTTATGTATGAGGCCTACACCCTAGAGCCAAGCTAAGATGAAAGGGTGCCAAGTAGGAAGTCAAAAGTCAGAGAGTTGTAAGCATTGTGCAAGGCATGGGTTAAACATGTTGCTGTAAATGCCCACTTTAGAGTGCCGCTTCGCTCTCTCCAGTAACAAAAAACGTAAGCCAAAACCAACCCCAAAGGAAAAACTACAATAGCTTTAATTGGGTTATGATACGAAGCAAACAATACTGCACTAATAACAATCACTATGCTGGGTTTGAGAAAGCGAACTTTAGTAAGCCCCCAAATGACCAATAGTTGAAAAACGATTGTCTCCAACAAAGGGGCAATTACTATAGTTGCTACATATACCCCTAGCCCCCTGTTCGCACCGACCATATTAGGGCCACCGCCAAGCAGAATCATAGCAACAACAATGACTATGATTGCGCTCAAAAAACTAATAAGAGAACATTTTAAGGAATGCAAAAAGATCCGCAAACTTAAACCGCGCTCATCAATCTGTTTGAGATCCGTGTTGTTACTTAATGTTTCCAAGCAGGCTAACCCTCATACATAACACCTGATTAAGCGGTAAAAATCGATTTTTATTTTTATCCGCTTCAAGCTTCTGTTATACCGCAATTACGCTACCAAAGCCTTGTATGGTTCTACATTTAGTGCTGATTGATTCTGGCGTGCTATCCATAAATCATGAGCATTTTGCAGCTTCAACCAGTGGTCGGCAGACGGCTTGCCAAATACTAATTCAAGACGAACTGCCATTTCTGGCGAAATAGATGCACGGCTATTCAAGACTTTTGACAATGTTTTTCGGCTGACGTCTAAGTGCGCTGCAACGTCGGTAATTGTTAGTTCAAGAGGCTCTATCACAAGTTCTTTTAATATTTCACCTGGATGCGCCGGATTATAAATAGTCATTAATGATAATCCTCATAGTTGACGAGTTCGACATCCTTACCAATAAAACGATAAGTTATACGCCAGTTGCCACTTACTCTGACTGACCATATATCTTTCTTATCGCCTTTCAATTTATGCATAAAAAGGCCCGGCAAATCCATATCATCAGGACTTTCAGTTTGGTCTAAATTTGACAGAATTAATCTAAGCTTTTTTTCATGCTTCTTCTGAATGCCTGCAGTGCTACCTTTTAGATAGAACTTTTGAAGACCTTTATGTAGGAAACTTTTTATCATGTGAAAATGTAACCCAAGTGGTTACAACTGTCAATCGATCGAGGTATAACGCCCCATCCATAAACCGCTTGTTATGTTTGAGATTAACTCAAACGGCTGATAATTTTTGCTGCCCACTTATCAAGTAGCTTAGCTGGTGCAAAAGATAGGAACAGACCTATCAATGGAAATAATGCCGTGAAAATTGCAGCCACTATTTTGTCTGTTTGGTCTTTAGTTGGAACACCATTGATTTCAATTGAAGCACTGGGGTCTAACGCGGCCTGAGTAAAAACAAATACCAAAATACTTCCAACAAGTATCAATGTACCGCCTGCTAGACGACTTAATCCTACAACAATATCTACTTTTTTCTTTAAATCTTCGTCCATAACCGACTCAAACATAACGCCTCATTAATGGGCGAGAAATAGTTGGCTAAAATGTGTAGCGAAGCGAAACCGAGCCAACTGTTACGAGTCCTGCTTGAACGATTTGTTTATGTTTTTATTTCACACCCATTTACAAGTGCCAGATCGTGCATATATTCAATTACTTTATCAAAATTATCTGGCTGTTTATTTAATCCTGTATAACTTAACCATTTATCCATAAACCTTATTGTTAGCTTATAGCTAAAACCCCCTCTTATTCCGTCATTAGAATAGTGTTGCTTCCAATTTTGAGAACCTAGCTCTTTTAAGCTGGAGACGACATGAACCAAGGTTTTATTTGATATGGAAGAGGTACACCAATTTTCTAATAGTTTCGCAGTTTCATGATAGGTAACGACAAGGATTTTATTGTCTCTGATATCAATCTTAAAAGATTGGCCACGAGCAACCGAGTATTCGAATGACATCCCGTCTCTAAACATTTGCTCAAATTCTATAGCATATGAATTTGCCATTGAGAAAAGTGATAGAACCAATATTAAGGGCTTCATATGAATCAATTTAAAAACATAACAGTATTAATCTCTGGAAAAATTCCGTCTTTCGCCAATTAATCTTTCCGTGTTTGTACATATAGCTTTTCTAACACAATATTTAACTGCTTGTATAGCTTAGAGTTTAATAATTTCAAAGTATCATCAAAAACAGAAGTACGGATTTTTTCCAAAAACTCGCTGTTAGGATAGAATTAGACTAAAACTGTATAAATAAACAGCTAAATGAGATGGTGATGTCTAAATCACCTTTCCTAATCATCAGGGTCAGAGTTATCGATTTTTAGCTTTACCCTAATATCTTAAACTAAGCCTTAAATTTTGGTGTTTTCTCCCAGCAATTACAAAAACATCCATAACTATAAACTACGCCAAGTTACCATTTTGAATCAATGCAGGTTGAAAAAAGCTAGGTGGGATGCGCTAGATTGCGCAAAAGTTTCTAAAAATAAAACGGACTTTAAGTATTCAGAAGCCTGATACATTGCGCAAATATTACCTCAAAAAAGAGGGGTCGCTGGCGCTCAGTAATTTGTTTCGATAAATTTGCGCGTTATGGCGCACCCGAGAGGATTCGAACCTCTGACCTCTGCCTCCGGAGGGCAGCGCTCTATCCAGCTGAGCTACGGGTGCAATCAAATTTTAACTGTTTAACTGCGTTGGATTGTACAGTTCGATAAGATATCGAATGTGAGTGCTTACATGTAAGACAAGATGTTCTAAGCGAGGCATGATTCTAATGAATTGCGCTGCTTTTTCCACTGTTATTTGTCTTTGCGACTAAATATTACTGGCTATACTCTGGCTCTCCGAAAAAAATTAGGGGAGCCCGCGTCATGCAGGCTGCCTTTTGGATTTGTTTATTGGCGATACAGTATGGTTTGTATCGAGTGAGCGGGTATCTTGATTTTGCTTTGGCGTTTTTCGTAGATCAAGTTGTACTCAATATCTAGATCGCTTTGGTTCATCACTACAGTTGCTATGTTGCGGTCGGTGTTGATGAATGAGGTGGCGAGTAAATGGCTGCGGCTACTCGTGGTGCTTATCCGTTTTGCGTTGGGGCGTATAAATTTTGAAAAATGTCCCACGTAATAATATGTCGGTGTATAGATAAGTTGATTGGTTTCTGTGTTCGCGTGAATGGGCGCAAAGCAGTAATTGGCAACATGATTTGGTCCGCCATTGTGGTCGAGTAATATGTTCCAATCGGTCCATCCTACTGTCCCTCGGTTGAAGTCTTTTATCATTGAGCGTCCGTATCGCTCAGCATTGGGCCAGTATTGATATTTAGCTGGTGAGAACTTTTCGTTAGTGCCTTCGGTAAACAAGAGTTTTTTATCTGGGTACGAGGCTTGGACATTGGTTAGGTTGTCGTGCATGGTTTCACCTCCGGCCCAGGTTTCGTACCAATGAAAACCTATCCCCCAAGCATATTTAGCTGCTTCTGGGTCATCGAATATTGTGTTAGCTCTATGGCTAATTAGGTCTCGGTTATGATCCCAAACTACTATGTTTTTATGTCCTAGGCCGTTGGCTTCAAAAGTTGGGCCTAAGTGATGTTTGAGGAAGTCTCGCTCTTGGTCGGCACTGTAAATCATGGACTCCCAGCGTTGTACTGCCATGGGTTCGTTTTGAATGGTTACTCCCCAAATTGGTACGTTTTCGGCTTCGTATGCTTGAATAAACTTAACAAAGTAATTTGCCCATACTTGATAGTATTCTGGCAGTAAGCTACCCCCTTTAAGCATGTTATTGTTGTCTTTCATAAAAGCTGGTGCGCTCCAAGGGCTGGCATAAAGAGGTAGGGTGCCGCCTGCGGCCTCAATCGCGCGTTTGATTAGGGGGAGTTTAAACTGCCTGTCGTGGGCGATACTAAAAGTACTTAAATCTTTGTCACCTTCTTCAATATAGGTATAGCTGGCACTGGCAAAATCAGAACTATGAATTGTAGTACGCGCTAAGGTGTAGCCTATGCCCTGAGTGGGATGATAGTAAGCGGTTAGCAATTCTTGTTGTTTGTCTGCACTAAGTTTGGCAAATACTTCGCCGCTGGCGTCTGTTATGGCCCCACCAATGCCCCAGAAGGTCTGGAATGTTTTGTCTGGATTGACGAAAACCGAAACCTGATCTTCGGTTGGTTGCACAGCCGGGATAAGGGGTTGCTTACCAATTAGAGCAAGGCGTTGGGTGGTTCCTTTGGCGGTTTGAATAATGTGTATAGAGTGTTCTGTGTGAATAGCTGATTGCTGGGCTGGTAATTTAGAGCTGGCAGTACAGCCCAGCATTAGGGATAAGCTAGCCATAATGCTGGCGCGTTTGTGTCTCATATTAGTCTCCTGTTGATTAAGTGCATAGCAGATAAAACAGATCTCACTATTGTCTATGGAGGGATTGAAGTCGTTCGGGAAATTAAATGAAACTGATGTTCGAACGTTCTGATCGGGATTAGAACATTTTTATAACATCTGGTTGTGTTATGGTTTTGGAATGAATAATATTTGGTGACTCGCTAGCCTAGGGCCAGCTCGCCATAACATACCCTTGTTGGATTTTATTTTTTCGTGGACAAAACATTATTTAATATTCATGACTTGGTGTTACTGATTACCAGTTTTGAATGCTTGTTGCTGGCTGTTTTCTTGTCTTCACACAAAGATAAGAGCCGAGCTTTATTGCTGTTAGCTGGTTTTTTGGTGGCTCGGAGCTTTATTGCGTTACACGAACTAGTGCTGTGGGGGGCAACGTTTCGGGAGTGGGTACTCAGCATCTCCCCTAATATCTTTTTTACCTTCAATTTTGCGGCTTGGTTAGATGGTCCGCTTTTGTACCTGTTTATTGTGCGTTATTTTTCATCGAGTTTTGTGCTGCAACCCCGCCATTTTTATCATCTAGTGCCCACTTTCATTTTTTGGGTTTACATGTGGTTGGCGTTTTGGCAGTTACCATCAGGCGTCAAAGCCGATTTAGTTTTGAGCTACGATATCGCTTATTCAGGACATTATGTAGCGATGGATTTTTTGAATAAATTGCAACGATTGAGTTACATTTTTCTCGCGATTTATTATGTGAGAGTGCATACCTCAGTGTCTTTTTCAGATAAACAAAGGGAATGGATTTTATTCATTCTATATGCCTTTGCCGTACTTTCACTTTGGGAGTCGCTTTTAACGGGGATTAAGGTTTACGGCCTAGCTTATTCAACTAATCCAAATTGGTTAGAATTCATTGGTTTGACCGGCTATTACGCTGCTTTTGCTTTGGTTAACTTGGCTTTATACGTGATGGTTAATGCTGCTATTAATGCTGGTGGGATACGAAAAACTAAAGCCCAAGATCCTATTGATATGGCAATTGTCGCAAAGGTCGAGCATGCTATGCAGCATGATAAGGTGTTTCTCAACCCTGCTATTTCTTTTGAGCGTCTGGCCGAAAAGCTAGATATTCCCGTCAAAGATTTGTCGAGTACCATTAACCGACATTTTAATATTAATTTTTATGAATATATTAATGGTTACCGGATCCAAGAAGCCGAGCAGCAGTTGGTTCATCCTGAAAATGGCGATAAAACCATTACCGATATTTTTTATGCTGCCGGTTTCAACAGTAAATCTGTATACAACACTCTATTCAAAAAAACCTATCACATGACCCCCAGTGCCTACCGTAAGAAACATAAGTGAGTTACTTTTTACGCTTGTTGCTTAGGCATGGTCTCTTTGGCTTTGTAAAGCATGCGTTGTTGTTTTTTGTACACGGTTTTGGTTTATACACGCTGTGTATTCTGACTAAGCGGTTACGCTGTTGCGATTAGGGCTATCTTTATTTTTCATTCCATTCAAAAATCATAAGCTACTGTTTTTAAATGTTATTTTTGTTCGAATAAAGGTCAGAACGTTCTAATTCAGTAATTTTTTAAAGCTAGAACGATAATATTTATCAATTGCTTAACATATTCACAACAATTAAATGAATGACTCATTTGTGAGTACGTTAAATGCAAAATACTCTTTCAAAACCCGACGAGAATGGATCTCATAGCGAGCAATATAGCCGCGAAAATTCTTATCGAAGTGCGTTAATGTCCTTAACCGTATTGTTTTTTATGTGGGGGTTTATTACCAGCCTCAATGATATTTTAATTCCATATCTAAAGGCTTTGTTCGACCTAACATACACTCAAGCCATGTTAGTGCAGTTTTGCTTTTTTGGCGCTTACTTTGTGGTTTCTATTCCTGCGGGCTACTTGTGTAAAAAGTTAGGGTATCAAGGTGGGATAGTCACTGGTTTGGCGATTGCCGCTGTTGGGGGCTTGATGTTTTATCCTGCCGCATCAGAAATCTCGTATGCTTTATTTTTAACTGCGTTGTTTGTGTTAGCTAGTGGCATCACGATTTTACAAGTTGCGGCCAACCCTTATGTTACCGCCTTAGGTTCAGAGGTGACTGCGTCAGGCCGTTTAACTATGACTCAGGCATTTAATTCGCTGGGAACGACTATTGCACCTTTTTTTGGGGGCTTGTTGCTGTTTGGCGCAGCTTCTAGCGAGTTGGCCATACCTTCGAGTCAGGCAGTTAAACTCCCATATTTGTTGCTTGCTTCGGCCTTATTGCTCTTGAGCTTTATTTTTTTCAAGTTGCAGCTGCCTAGTATTCGTGCGCACAGCCAAGTTCAATCTGAAGCTAGCAGACCTATTATTTCTCACCCTAAATTGATTTTGGGAGCTGTTGGGATCTTCTTATACGTGGGAGCCGAAGTTTCTATTGGTAGCTTTTTAATCAACTTTTTTATTGACCCCAGGATTGGCGGTATGTCTGAGCGGGTCGCCGCTAATTTAATTGCTTACTACTGGGGTGGCGCAATGCTAGGTCGGTTTTTAGGGGCAAGTGTTATGCAATTTGTTCCTGCTAGGGTTTGCTTAGTCGCTTGCTCAGTAATGGCTATGCTCTTGATTTTTTGCAGTATGCAGCTCAGTGGGCAACTTGCAATTTATAGCATTTTAGCCGTCGGGTTTTTTAACTCAATCATGTTTCCCACTATTTTTAGCTTGGCCTTAAGCGGCCTAAAAGGGTTAACGGGGCAGGGTTCTGGGCTGCTGTGTTTAGCCATAGTAGGCGGCGCAATTGTGCCTATGCTCCAAGGTATGATTGCAGACAAATTCGGCCTTCAACCCTCTTTTTGGGTGCCGTTACTTTGTTACCTATTCATTGCTTTTTATGGGCTCAAGGGAGCGATTATGCCCTCTTGGACTCGTTCCAACACACACAATTCAACTCAAGATCATTCATGAACACACACTCAAATAATTATAAAGGTGAGGCGAAAACTATGAAGTCATTCATTCTCTTAAAGCAACGGCCACTAAGCATGGCTATTGCTGCAGCGTTACTGAATGCGCCAGTTGTATATGCGCAACAAGATAGCCAAGGAACTAAGCAAAAATTAGAAGTCATTGAAGTGACGGCAGAGCGCAGAGTCACTAACCTGCAAGAAACACCTATAGCCGTTTCTGTTATGAACCAAGAAACCTTGGCTAAAAATAATATTAAAGATGTCACCGGTCTCACAGGTTTTGTTCCCAGCTTGGTGGTGTCTGGCCAAGAAGACCAATCAGATATTAAGATTTTCATCCGAGGAGTCGGCACCAATAACCCCACCGAAACTGGTGACCAAGGAGTCGGTGTGTACGTGGATGGTGTGTTTGCAGCACGAGCGCAAGGAGCCCTTGCTCTGATGTTTGATTTAGAGGCAGTGCAAGTACTACGTGGCCCACAAGGCACCTTGTTTGGCCGAAATAACACCGGGGGGGCTGTCCTACTTGAATCGCGCAAACCAGGCGACAGTTTTGAAGGCGATATGCAGATTACTTATGGCAAATACAATCGTCAGCAAATTTCTGGTGGCGTAACTTTGCCTATTAGCAGTGATTTGTCTTTCCGATTAGCAGCTTACATGGAATCTGATGATGGCTGGGTTAATTCTATCGATAACGACCCGCGGGGGACTCAGCACGTATTTAGTGGCATAGATTTAGGCCGCTCAGCGACAACTCAAACCAAGCTCAATAATACAGATGTGCAGGCGGCAAGGGTAACAGGTGTCTGGAATATAATGGATAATTTAACTTGGACTGCTTCTTTCGAGAGTTTTGCTGACCAAGGTAATCACGGCATTTTACTCAATCCAGTCGAAGTGGAGCAGGGCAGGTATCAAGCCTTTATTGACTCGCCAATTTTTCTGGATCTTAATTCTGATGTTTGGCGTTCTAGCTTAAGTTACGACATCACAAGCGGGATCAATTTAGAGTATATTTTTGGTAGTGCTAAATTATTTAGAGCCCAAGTTGTTGACCAAGACGCAGGAGTCACCTCACGCTTTCAAGAGGGCCGTACTGAGTTTCAAAAATCTGATTCTGTTAGTCATGAGCTTAAGATTCAAAAT
The DNA here is from genome assembly GCA_947498355.1 of uncultured Paraglaciecola sp. GTDB lineage: Bacteria > Pseudomonadota > Gammaproteobacteria > Enterobacterales > Alteromonadaceae > Paraglaciecola. The sequence goes on from CANMKA010000014.1 coordinate 52,906, forward strand.
ACTGATAATGGCCCATTGAGTTGGACTGCTGGCTTTTATTTTTTTGCAGAAGAGACGGCGATTAGATTCGATTTTGATGGCCAAGGGGCTTGGCTTCAAGGCGGCAATACCTTTATTCAACCCGCTCGTGGTGCGGAGTCGCAGGCGATTTATGCCCAAGCAAGCTACAAACTCACCCCTAAGTTAAGTTTAACCGGTGGACTACGCTACACAGACGACCTGAAATACGACAGAGGTGGCCGGAATATACAAGACTGCGGCGGAGAATTTATTCGCCCAACTTTAGGCGGAAGTCAGTTATCTGTGTTTGAAGATTTCGTTAATAATACCACTGGTGCAGAGGGCCCCGATGGCTTTGATGACCTAAGAGGTATCGAACGAGTAAGAGGGCAATGTGCCGCAACGCTTCGCAATGATGTTGAAGATGAATCCGACAAAGTCACCTATCTTACACGCTTGTCTTACCAACACGGCGAACACCTTTTTTATGGCAGTGTAGGCACTGGCTATCGGTCTGGCGTAATTCAAGACGGTGGCCAAGTCACTAAACCTGAAAATAGCACCAGCTATGAGATTGGAAGCAAATCCAACTTTGACAATGTGCGCCTTAATTTGGCGGCTTTCTTTATTGATTACCAAGACCTCATTCGTTCTGGGTTTGACGAAGATGTACAGCAAATTGTTAACAGCAATGTAGCAGCCGCAGAAATCTCTGGCCTAGAAGCCGAAATTGTGTGGATAGTTGGCGAGGGAGGCCGTTTTGATTTTTCTGGCTCCTACTTAAACGCCGAGTATACAGACTACATTACCGACAGTGGTGGCAGTGGCACCAATAACCTGCCTCTAGTCGATGCCAATGGAGAGCCAACAGGCTTTTTTGACCTGAGTGGGAATATCTTACCTCAGTCTCCTAAATATCAAATTTCGAGCAGTTTTAGCTGGGAATTCACCACAGCCTATGGCGATTTTATCCCACGTATCAGCGCACGTTTTGTCGACGATGTATTTTTTAGAGATGAGAACGAGAACCGCATTTTTGTTGACAACATCATAGATGATGTTTTGCAAACGGGTGAGGTGTTTGGCAACCCCGCAGGGCAAGAGGCACACACGAAAGTTGATTTGGGTATGACGTACTACCCAACACAGGGCGACTGGACCTTAGACCTTTTTGTAAACAACGTCACCAACGAACTTACACGCTCGAGTACTTCAATCGATAACGGCACGGCTGCTGGGCTACCTGGAAGATACGCTGCGCCGAGAATTTACGGTGCTCGATTTAATGTTTTCTTTTAGCAAGTGATTTTTTGGGTGACTGAATTTAGTTGTTTGCCAAGTGTGCAAACAAAGGCAGCAAACAGGACATATGATGAATAAGTTAAAAAGTAAAAGTCATTTTTCGAATAGGCTCGTACAAGCGAGCAGCGTACTGATAGCCAGTGCATTGAGTGCATGTGGTAGTGATGGCCCAGAGCCTTTCACTCCCGCCCCAATAGCCATAGAGCAACCTGCAGCGACCACTGAGTCTTTCTCTATGCTTAGGCAAAATGGCACAATTTGGGTGAATGAAGAAGGGCAGAAAGTTTCGTTAAGAGGGATCAATCTAGGTAATTGGTTAGCCATGGAAATGTGGATGTTTGGTGGCGAAGAAGCCCTAGGCGCGGGCGTGATAGACCAATGTACCTTAGAGCAAACATTGACTGAACGTTTTGGAGAAGACGAAAAACAACGATTGTTAACCTTGCACCGAGATAGTTGGCTCACAGAGCAAGATTGGGATTTGATGCAAGACGCTGGGTTTAACTTGATCCGCGTGCCATTTTTGTATGATTTACTCGAAAATGAGAGTCAACCTATGACCCTAAGAGATGATGCATGGCATTACTTAGATTGGGCCGTTGGCATGGCAAAGGCGCGTAATATGTATGTGGTTTTAGATTTACATGGCGCTGCTGGCCGACAAGGTGAAGAACAGCACTCTGGTTGCGCGGGACAAAATATGTTGTGGGAGAGTGAAGAGTTTCAGGCGCGAACTGCTTGGTTATGGCAGCAAATAGCCACCAAATATAAAGATGAACCAGCGGTTGCTGGTTATGGTTTGCTCAACGAACCTTGGGGCACGGATTCTGAAACCTTGAAAGACCTAGTGGTCGACTTGTACCAAGCCGTGCGTGAGGTTGACCAAGAGCATATTATCATTTTGCCGGGCCATAATGCAGATGGCATTTCTGCGTATGGTGATCCTATGGATGATGGAATGGAGAACGTTGCATTCGAAATGCATTTTTATCCAGGCTTGTTTGGTTGGGGTGAAATTGGTTACCAAGTTCATCGCGACTGGTTAACCTGCGGACAAACCGGTGATGCGGGTGTATGTAGCTGGGCAAAGCAAGCCAGAGATGTGTTTACCCCCATGTTAATTGGCGAAACACAAACTTGGACTGGATTAGGTGAATTAGGAGGGCCAATTACCCGAGCTAGCTTTGATAAATACAATGAGCTCAATTGGGCGGTAACGGGCTGGTCGTTAAAAACCGTATCTCCAGCGGGTGGTATTGGTAACGGAACTTGGGGATTACTGACCAATAATGGTGAGCAGCTCTTGGCCAAAGCAGATACATGGAGCTGTGACAACTGGGAGAGCACCTTTGCCGAAGCCTGTGCGGTTTCTGCGAAAAGTGTGGTGCCTTATAACGGTGATGGCTCGCGCACTATGTACCTCGCGGTTAAAACTGGGTCGTTTAACGGTACAGATGTCACATACGATAACTTAGGGTTAATCCAAGACGCCAGCGGCGAAAATGTGTTAACCAATGGCGACTTTGGTTCGGGTCAAGGGTGGACAGAAGTGGCGGTCTGGCAAGATCCTAGAAACTACGACTTTGCTTATGCTGCGGGTGAATTTGCTGGTAGTGATACAGGCCTAGCTCTTAATGTGACTGCTGATGCCGGACATAACAGTGTGATTTATATGCCGGTACAGATTGAAGGAGGTCAGTCTTACACCCTATCGGGTAAGTTCAAAGATAATGGTAACTTGGGTAATGATATGTGGGCCGAAATATATCTGGTTCCAGAAGTGCCCGTTGAAGGTGTCGATGTGACGGGGCGTGTTTTACCCGAAATTGACGTTAATACCGATAGCGCCGAACAAATTGCGTCATTCTTTAGCACTTTTTCTACAATGGATTTCGTAATTAACCAAGATGTGATGCAGGCTTTAACGTCGGATCAGCCGGCAAATATTTTTGTTGATATCCCTGCTGAACCGAGCAATTTACAAATTAGTGTATCTGAGACTCAAAACACCCTAGATTGGGATGCAGCTGCGGGTAATGTGGATGGCTACAAAGTGTTCCGTTCAACTGCCCCTCGCTCTGGATTTGAGGTGATAGCTGAGACTACTCAAGTTAGCTTTATCGACACTGAGATACTGCCCAATACCACCTATTACTATTACGTTAGCGCGTTCAACGCCACTGACGAAAGCTATGCAAGTAATATAGAGGCTAGCGGCGATACGTTTTATACCCTTCCGACCTTTATCGAAGCTGAAAATTACACGGCTGCACATCCAGGTGTTAATACTGAAGGCGCCCTCGATATAGGGGGAGGTTTTAATATTGGCAGTTTCGAGACCGACCGTTGGGTAGACTATGGCATTAATGTTGAAACGGCAGGTACATTTAACGCAGAGTTCAGGCTCGCCAGTTTGGTGGGTGACGTTAGATTTGATGTTATGGTAGGCGGCCAAGTGTTGACCACCATTACTGTGCCCAACACTGGTGGTTGGCAAGAATATGTGACTTTGTCGGTTAATCTAGATATGCCAGCGGGTCAATCAACTTTGCGACTTAATTCCTTAGATAATCAATGGAATTTAAACTGGATGCGTTTCACCGAAGGTGCAGGTCAGCCCACGCCTGACCCTACACCTGACCCAGCGCCACAGCCAGATCCGACTGGTGACCTTGATTTTGTAATTGCCTTGAGTACACCCGAGGGCGGCACCAATGCTAATGTCAGCCTGGTTGAAGATCCAGACAAAAATGCCCAAGTATTGAGCCTAGAAGTGTTAGCTAATGACGGAGTTGAGCAAGGCTATGCCGCAGTCAACCTAAATGAGTTGGACTTAACTGTCTTTGATAGTCTGCGCTTTGATATAAGAGACACCCAAGGCAGCAACACAACTTACGTGACTCTGGTAGATAACCAAGGCAATACTTGGTCTGCTTGGACAGAAGCAAGTAGCACTCAAGACCAATGGGTAAGCATTGCCTTTGACTACAGTGGTGCTACTGGCATAGATATGAGTAACATCAGCCAGATACGTTTTGCCCAGTGGAATGCTGGAACCTATTTATTCTCTGATATCACTTTAGTCCCTAGGCAGGCTATGCCAGCACCTTTACCCACAGGAGAATCGGATTTTATTTTGCCTATTCCATCCAGTCCGAGGGCAGGGACTAATGCTACTGTCACTCTGGTAGAGGACGCTGATAAAAACGCCCAAGTGTTGAGTTTAGCGGTATTGGCTAATGATGGTGTGGATCAGGGGTATGTCGTCTGGACATTTGATGCTACTGATTTCACTCTGTTTGCTAATCTAACTGTGCAGGTTAGAGACACCCAAGGCAATAACACAGCCTATGTCACACTAGTTGATAGCAATGGTGCGAGTTGGTCGGTGTGGACCAATGACAGCACTAGCATGGACCAATGGGTGACCTTAAATGTCGATTATCAAGGTGCTGCTGGCCTAGATTTAACCAATATTGTCGAAGTCAGGTTTGCTATGTGGAATGCGGGTACTTACTTGTTTGATAATGTGACGTTAGTTGCCAATCAGAGCACTTCACTACCTGTAAGCTTACCAACTATGCCTACAGGTGGGAGTAATGCCCAAGTCTCTTTGGTTAACGATACAGATAAAGCCGCTGAGGTGCTGCATTTTGAAGTTTTAGCTAACGACAACATTGATCAGGGCTATGCTGCCGTATCATTGGAGCCAATAGACTTGAGTGCTTATCAAAGTTTGAATTTCGATATGCGCGATACCCAAGGCAGTAACACGGTTTATATCACCCTAGTTGACAATACAGGGGCGACTTGGTCCGCTTGGACTGAAGACAGCACACGCTTAAATGAATGGGTAAGCTTATCTTTTAGCTATGCCGCTGCTAACGGTGTTGACCTGACCAGTATAGTCGAATTGCGCTTCGCTCAATGGAATGCCGGTGTGTACTTACTAGCAGATATTAGTCTCATTGCAGCTGAGCAGACCAATATGAGCATTGCTCTTCCGTCAATGGTGGAAGGCGGAACGAATGCAAACGTAGGGTTGGTCCAAGATGAAATCAAAAACGCCAATGTACTGAGTTTGGAGGTCTTAGCCAATGACGGAGTTGATCAAGGCTATGTAGCATTGCCGATTACTGATCCAGACTTTAGTAGCACGCAATCTATCCGTTTTGATATACGTGATACTCAAGGTAATAATACGGTTTATATTACCCTAGTTGATAATACGGGGGCGACTTGGTCTGCTTGGACTCAAGATGGAGCAACTATGGATCAATGGGTTACCTTGACCTTGGATTATGGAGCTGCTTCTGGGGTCGATTTAAGCAATATAGTTGAAGTGCGTTTCGCCCAGTGGAACGCTGGTGTGTACTTTATTGCAGATATTCAACGCTAGTCGTTTAAAGATTACAGACAGCTTTGTAACCTAATTATGGATTAAGGCCTACCAGTTAATTTGGTAGGTCTTTTTTCAGTTTACAAAGCCAGCCTTTGGCCTTGTTTGGCTAATATGATTTGCAGGTTAAGGTGGTTGCCCTGTTGCAGTTGTTGCAAGACTTTTGCCCTTGGGTCTTCTTCAGCTTTTAAGCTGTACTTGATGTGACTGATGATGATTTTACTTTGTTCTAGCTGGCTTTTGTCGTCTAGCATCCCATGAAAAACAGCTAGTTCTTGTAATAGCCATTTGGGAGTTAAATGACCAAACAGCAGGTTGTCGGGTCTGTCATTATCAAAGGATACTTCGAGCACCATGGCTCTGAGGGTTTTGCTGGTGAGTTGTTGGCTAAGATAGCGCCATACCTTGGCCAGTTTGCCTTGTTTTTCCACTGCGTCTGGGCCTGTATCACCAAAGTACACAAATACGTCCTGTTTGTTTTCGATAATAAATACCGTGGATTCAAGTGGATGACTCAGGCTAAAAGGCGTGACCTTGAGGTCGGTGCCTTGTATTTCGATGGTTTGCTGTGGTTTAAGGTCAATTAACGAATATTGATTGAGTCTTGGGGCCTTTCCTCTGTCGGTAAAATTTGCCCATGCCTGCCAGTTAAAGTAGGTATCGACTAAGGTTTGATTGACCGATGGCAAAGCATAAATCGGTTTCTTGCTGTCTTGTGGCGACGATATGAGCATACCGGCTACATGGTCTAGGTGTCCGTGACTAATCAAATACGCTTTAATATGGTGGCGTAAAATGATGCCATTAGTTTGCCAAGCTGGGTCCTTGTGTAAGGGCAGGTTATCAAAAGCCTTATATTGCAGTGCCACGTTAATGCCGTTAACTAAGGTACCTGTATCAAGTGCGATATAGTGAGGGTTAGAACTAGCCCGAAGCAAAAAGGCGCTTAGGTTTCCGTCTTGAATACCCCCACTGTCTCCTAGGGTGATCAGCTCGAAGGCGGGCTTTAAATCGGCAGTGGCCTTAGCACTAAACGCCAGTAACGTCAGGCAAATTGCAATCCATTTAGGGCTTTTCATCATGGGCTAAGCTCTGTTTATAAAATTGTAAGGCCAAGCCTTGTTGATTTAGGGCTTCTTTGATGTCGGCCATGAGCCTTAAGTCGGCTTGTCGATTTTCTAGCTTAATGGCTTTTGCTAGGGCTTTTTCTGCTAGCACTAGGTCATTCGAGTTGAAAGCGAGGTGAGCAAGAGCCGAGAGTAAGTCTACGTTGTTCTCATCTTGCTTAATCCAGCTTTCTAAGCACTTAATGGATGGCGTCGGATTAGGTAAAACGATTTGTTTGAATAGGGGCACTAATTCTTTTACTGGCCCAGATTTTTGTTGTTCTACTAAGACCAGCTCAGCGTCGCTATACATGTGTTGGTCGAGCAATTGTTGAACGTAAGCCCCTTGCTGGGCAGGATCTTTGCGGGTGGCTCTAGGCTGAGCTAACCAGTTGAGTTTTAACTCGCTGGCCCCTTGTTTACTAGCGATTTCAGCAAAGCTCCCTTTTGAGGCTTGAAGCATTAAGGTCGAATAGTCGTCGCCCAGTGCCTTTTTCCAACCCTTTAGTTTGTCTTTTAGGGTGTCCCACTGCTTAGCTTGAACTAACGCTTGAGCCCAGATTTTAATAACATTGGCTTGTTGTTTTTGCTTGTCAGACAAAGCCTGAATACGAGTTAATGCTTGCTCAGCGTCTTGATGCTGCAAATCATGTCTGACTAGGCACAGAGTCGCTGCCAATTTACTTGATTTGTGACCTAGAGCTTTTTGCCAATACGATACCGCTTTATTTGGTTGGCCTAACTGAGTTTCGGCTTCGCCTTGGGCCAGCAGATTGATGCCGTCAAAGTCTATAGCTTCTACCTTGCTAAGTTGACTTTGTGCCTCTGGGTAATTGCTTTCGGCTAGGGCAATTAGGCCTTGGTGAAATGCTTTTTTATGCTTGCGTGAGCCCCAGTTTCCAAGCCAGTTACGCGAGCCGGATGTAACTTTTAATGAAACATTAACCAGCCAGTTGATCAGCAAAAAGCCAACGAAAATAAAGATCAGTGAAATGGCCAGCGAAAATACGTTCATTTCGATCACCCAACCACTGAATTCAACAAACACGTAGCCTCTGTCGTCAAACACCATGGCCCCAACGGTTAGGCCAATGAGCAGCAACAATAGCACTAACAAGATTTTAGTCATTAATGGCTTCCTCTTGGCTAAAGCGCTGATTGATACGGGTATCTAAGGCATCTTCGAGCAAAGGCGCGGCAAAAAGCTGGCTGGGATAAGTTTGGCTAATATTTGTGCTAATCAGTTCACGAATGTCTGCCGAAAATTGCAAGGTGCTAGGATGCTCTCCTTCAAAGTGTTCGGCTAAATGCTGTTGAGCAAGGGCCAAGGCTTGTTTAAACAAAGGCTGATTTTGTTTTAAAGCTGCTACTTGAGCTTGAAGTAACGAAAAGCTTAACTGCTCCCTCGCTAACCACTGCTCTTGAGCCGACATAAAAGGTTTAATGTCGGCGGTTTTACGTTTTACGCTAAAGAAGTTTTCGGTAACTTGCTGCCAGTTACGAGCAAGGTTAGCTTGCCATGTATTCTCGTCTGGCGAAGGTGCAGCAGATAATGAGCTTTCGGGTTTTTTAAAAAAAGCTAACGGCAATTGTTCGACTTGGCCAAGCATAGCGCCTAGGCGCAGGGCGATAGCATCTGTAGAAACCGAGTTCACTTGTTGCAGGCTTTGTATGTCGTTGGCCAAAGTTTCACGAATAGGTAATAGGCTAGGATCATCCAATTCTTGCAAGCGCTGGTCGGCGGCAAATAACATTTCGCGAGCGGTAGACAGGTCTTTTTCTAGCCAGAGTTTTCTACCGGCCATTCTAACTAAATAATCGGCTTCGGCCAGCAACCAGTCAGACGGTCGACGGCCAGACACATCGGCTAAGTTTTGCTGATTGACTTTGACTTGCTCGTGGGTCGCTTGTAATTCACTGATTAGGCTTTGAATGCTTGTTTCAAGGGCCGCAGATTGCTGTTCAATTTGACCTTTAAATTGCGAGGTCTGATTTAAACTAGAAGCGATAGCACTTTGCTGCTGAGCCACTTTGGTTTGTTGTTGGCTCAATTGATTATTTTGCTGGGCGAGCTGATCTTGCCACTGCATCCAAAACCAATAGGCAGCGCCAAGTGCGGCTAAAATCAGTAAAAAGTTAAATAAACTGAGTATCCATAAACCGGTGTTTTTAGCCGATTTAGTTTGAGTATTGCTGGTACTAGTGGGGGTTTTAGGGCGCTGCTTGCTGCTCTTTGACTCAGTCTTGGCGCTCGTGTTGGAACTGCTTTTTGGTGGGCTGTTTTGAGCATCCGACTGAGGGTTAACGTATGCTGTAGAGTCAACCTTAGCCGGGATGTTTGGGCTCGCTTTAGCGTCCGACTTATTGGCTGATTGTTTGTCAGCTTGGGCTTTTAGGTCAGCTAATTTTTGTTCATCGGCTGGGGTTAGTTTGTCTTGCTTATCTGACATTTAACGCTCCGAAAAATGTGCGCTTACAATACCTGTTTTGCGCTTTGAATAAGGGCCTGATCACTGGCATCTCGGCTTTGGGTAATTTGAGTGACACCTAGTTTAGCTGCAATGTCAGCTGTGCGTTGGCTCACTACAATCCAGTGTAGCGAAGTTAGCCATTGGGGTTCAAAATAATCGAACGCTGCTAAGATTACTTCGCCGCTAGTGGCAATAATGCATTGAATTTGCTCGGCTTGCCAGTCTTGTGTTGAACGGGGAGTAAAAACACGCTGGCGTTTGTATACTTCCCATTCGGTAACCTTTGCACCGCGCTCAACTAAAGTGTCGTGTAAAAGTTCTCTCCCGCCAAATCCTTTCATTATGATAATCGGTTGCTGATTGACTTTAGCAAACTCTGGCAATGCTAAAAGCCCTTCGGTTCTGGGGGTATGGGGAACGATAGTCGGAATATTTGCCGCTTCTAATATGGCGGCGGTACTTTTTCCTACAGCAAAAAATTGGACATTGGCAGGCCACAAAGACTTTAATTGAGCGGCTTGTGTTGCGGCAACGGTACTGGTTACCAGTATTTTATAATCTTGGTCGCGAGCTAGGTCGGCTATTTTATTGGGTAAGCTAGCTATGGCAGGTTCGTCGAGTACAGTATCAATTAGTCCACAAGCCACAGTGGCAACCCCTGCGTTATTAAACGCTTGTGCGCTAGCTTGGCACTTAGCTTGTGGTCTGAGTAATAAGGTAAGCAAAGTATTTAGTCTTGATACAAGGCTGCCAGAATCTCTCCAGCTCCTTGGGCTAATAACTGTTCGGCAATGCGTTCACCTAATTGCTCAGCTTCGGCTAATGGGGCACTATCATGGGCCTTAAGTAACTGCTTACCATCTATTGAACCGACTAAACCTGTTAGTGTTAGGGTATCGCCATCTATGGTGGCAAAGCTACCAATAGGCACTTGGCAGCCACCATTGAGCTTGGCATTCATGGCGCGCTCGGCTCGCACCCGTGTTGCTGTTTCTGTGTGGTTTAAAGGGGCTAGCAATGCAATAAGTTGGTGATCGTCATTCCGACATTCTATGCCAACAGCACCTTGACCCACAGCAGGTAAAGACTCAGTAGCTGATAGTTCGCAGCGAATACGAGACTGCATATTTAGTCGAATAAGGCCAGCCGCAGCTAAAATAATGGCGTCGTATTCACCGCCATCAAGTTTGGCTAGGCGAGTATTTACATTGCCGCGTAAGTCTTTAATGACAAGGTCAGGCCTGATTTTACGCAATTGAGATTGTCGCCTAAGGCTAGACGTACCCACAATTGAGCCTAAAGGAAGTGCATGTAAATTTTCGTATTGGTTAGATACAAATGCATCGAACGGATTCTCTCGTTCACATATTGCGTGTAAGCCAAAACCTTCCGGGAAGGCAACAGGTACGTCTTTCATCGAGTGCACCGCGATATCGGCACGACCTTCGCTCATGGCTATTTCTAACTCTTTTATGAATAATCCCTTGCCACCAATTTTAGCTAAGGGGGTATCTAAAATTTTGTCCCCTTGGGTACTCATAGGTACTAGTTCAACTGAGATATCGGAATGTGCATGTAAAAGGGCGGCTTTAACGTATTCAGCTTGCCAGAGTGCCAAAGCGCTTTTACGCGTGGCGATTCGAATAGTGCGTGTAGACATCAAAATTCCAAACTACGAATAATCGAGTAAATAATGATGGGGATTTTATCAGAAAGGAACGAATAAAAATAAAAAACGCAGCCTAGCTGCGTTTTTTATTTTGCGAGTAGTCTAGAGTAAGCCCTAGTCGACTTTTATTTTAAGAAGCTTTTTACGTTAGTAGCTTCTGGGTAAAAACCGTCTGCTTCAGCGATGTTAGTTAACTTGTCTTCTAACCATGCTTTTTGAACACGTTTGTTGTAGTTCAAGTAAAGCTTACCATCGTGGATGTGCCATGCTTCTGGGTCGATGCGTACTGTACGTCCACGGTCAGACATTGCGTAAGCACACCAGCCGCCGTACTGAGGCGCATACTTTTCTGGGTCGCCTTTGAATAAATCTAGGTTTTCTTGGCTTGCAAAGTGCCATACGCCATCGCGCCATTTGTAAGTAAAGGCTTCGCTACCTTCAACCGCTTTAGACTGAGTGAAATAAGCGACTGTATCGTAACCTTTAATTGCAGTGTCATTGAAACGTCCAGTGTTCACTGCATCGTCTGCAGCTAATGCCGAAAACGTAAACATACTGATGATAAATAAGCTGGCTAATTTTAATGATTTAAACATTGGGCATATCCTAATTGTTGAATGAATGGGTTTGGTATTGAATAAAACCGTGGGAGGTGAGAAATTATTTCGTCACGTTTTTATCACAGTGAAAATTGATGAAATATTTGAATTTAGGTTAGGACGTGTACTCATAATTTTCAAATGCCGAGGCGAAAATAAAACGCCACCTACTAAGTAGATTAGTGGCGAAAACAAAACTTAGTTTTTGAATGTACGGCGGCTGGTTAGTCTAAGCGGCTTTGTAACCAAGTTGATATATCTTGGAGTTCTGGCTGACATACATTGTGTTGCATTGGGTATTCATGCCACTCGGTCGCATAGCCGTTGCTAATTAACGTGTCTAGGGCCACTTTACCCATAGCCATAGGCACCACATCATCTTGCTGGCCGTGGGCGATAAATATGGGGGGTTGCTGATTGGCAGTATGAGCCGCACTAGAGAGTTTTTCGGGAGCGCACATATAGCTAGACAAAGACATAACACCCGCCAATGTTTGGTTGTAGCGGGTACCTAAGTGCAAAGCAATCACGCCACCTTGAGAAAAGCCAGCCAAAATTATTTTGTCGGCGGGTATTCCGTTAGCTATTTCTTGCTCGATCAGTTGCTTGACCAATTCAGACGACTCTTCTACGCCTTGGCTGTCAGCACGGTCGGCAAAGTCCATGCTTTTTATGTCATACCAAGCGCGCATTTCCATTCCATTATTGATCGTAACTGGACGAACAGGTGCGTGAGGAAAAATAAAACGCACGGCCAGTGCTTCGGGTAGTTTCAATTCAGGTACGATAGGTGCAAAACCGTTGCCAGAATCGCCTAGCCCATGCAACCAAATAACAGTGGCTTTGGCTGGGGTGTTTGGGTTGACTTCAACATAGGGTAAAAGTGATTCACTCATGCTAGATATCTCTGCTGGTTAACTGCGAAGGGAAACAGGTTGTTCGGCTTGCTTGCTGGCGGCCTCGTCTAAAAACGACCAAAATTCTACGCCTGTGCGCTCATCAATCCATTGCTCATTTTCAAAGTTAAAATGATGACCGTTAAATTTAGTCGCAACCCATAGCTGCTGCAGGGGCGGCTGTTTGTTGATAATGATTTTCGTACCATTTTCGAAGGTCATGGTTAGTATGCTACCCGCTGACTCATAGTCGATGTCGACTTCGCAACTGTCGAGCATTTCTTCGATGCTAATCAGTAAGTCGTCTGTCATTTGATGGTATTGGCTGTCATTCATTCTAAATTACTCACTATTGGTAAGGACTGGCTATATACGATAGCAGGGCGTTAATAAACCACATTTATTGAGGCTTGTAAAAATCTGCACCTTCGACAAATATTAGGCTTATTAAAGTTCATTCAATAAGCCCACCATTTATTGGCAATATGCTAACATTGCAAATCATTAGCAGCACGAAACTTAGCGACCTACATTATGTCTTTAACCCTTGGAAACTTATTTATTTTAACTGCTCCTTCTGGTGCAGGTAAATCTAGCTTGATCAAAGCTTTGCTCGAAAAACATCAATGTTCAGATGCGCACAACAATATGATGCAAGTATCGGTTTCGCATACCACTCGCAAGCCTCGCCCTGGTGAAGTTGATGGGGTGCATTATCATTTTGTTGAACGCGGCGAATTTGAAGGCTTAATTGACCAAGGTGAGTTTTTTGAATGGGCTGAGGTATTTGGCAATTATTACGGTACGTCAAAAATCGTGATCGAAAAAACCTTAAGAGAAGGGGTAGATGTCTTTTTAGATATTGACTGGCAAGGCGCGCGTCAGGTTAAATCCCAGATCCCCGATACCGCAACTGTATTTGTTGCTCCGCCTTCTCGCGAAGAGCTAGAAAGACGTTTAAATAGTCGTGGCCAAGATTCTGCAGACGTCATTGCTCAGCGTATGGATAAAGCCGTTTCTGAGATTTCTCACTACCATGAATTTGATTACATAGTGGTAAACGATGACTTTGAAGCTGCCCTTGCAGAGCTAGATGCGATTGTTATGACTAGGCGTTTACGTAAAGAAAAGCAGATTATTCGTCATCAAAAGTTATTTGATAATTTATTAGGTAAATAAGCACTCACTTATTTTAAATATATTGCCAGATATAGGCTTGATTTTTAATCTTTCAATCTGGCTTGTTCTTAAGTTTTTTGGAATGTGGCTAAACTGGTTTTTGTACATACGACAATACAGCAAATGTAAAGTTGTATTACAGCCAGCCACTTTCCCAGTCTTTAAATACCGGCTGATAGCCTTTACTCAAAATCATGTCGGCTACTTGGGACACACTGCGTTCATCACTGATTTCAAATTGGTCTAGCTCGGTTTTGTTGGCCGCATACCCCCCGGGTTGTGTCGAACTACCAGCGCTCATATGGGTCACACCCAAGGGCACCAGATTGTCGCGTAGGTATTCTGGTTCGCGAGTCGATAAGCTAATTTCTAAATGCTCACTGAACAACCTAAACGCACATATTACTTGTACTAAGCCCAGATCCGTCATAGGGACTTTAGGCTCTATACCGCCAGTACAAGGGCGTAACCTAGGCAGCGATATGCTGTATTTGGCGCGCCAATATGTATTTTGTAAATAGGCTAAATGGTGGCCCATTAATAAAGCATCAAGACGCCAATCATCAAGGCCAAGTAATACCCCCAAGCCAATTTTGTCGATACCCGCTTGGCCAAGCCTGTCTGGGCTGTCTAGGCGATAGGTAAAGTCTTTTTTCTTGCCTCGCGTATGGTGCTTAGCATAGGTGTGGGGTTGGTAGGTTTCTTGGTAAAGCATAACGCTGTCTAGGCCCAAATCGATTAGTGTTTGGTATTCTTGGGTTGCGAGGGGCTGCACCTCCATGCCTAGATGACTGAATTGCTGCTTTACCTGTGGCACAACTTGTTTAAAGTAGTCTACGCCTACTTTGGTTTCATGCTCTCCAGATACCAGCAGTACTGAGTCGAATCCTCCTTGTTTAATCACTGCCATTTCCGCGGCGATTTCTTCTGTATTTAGCACTTTTCGCTTAATTTTGTTGCTCATGGTAAAGCCACAATAATCACATTCATTTGCGCACAAGTTGGACAAATACAGAGGAATAAACAAGTTAATATTGTGGCCAAAACGCTTTTGGCTCAAAGCCATTGCTTGCTGAGCCATTTCTTCAATAAATGGCTCAGCTGCGGGTGAGAGTAAAGCCATAAGAGACGACAAATTCGCACTAGGCTGAGCAAGGGCACGTTGTACATCATTGGCGGTACTTGCGTACAACGACAAACGCAAATCAAGGGGATTTAGGTTGGCAAATAATTCAGCAAAACGGGTGTGCTTAGCCATGATTTATCCTACTGATGCCAAAGATGAAGATAAAAAGCCTGTTAATGGGCTGGTGTTATTTGCATGCTGGCTTACTTGCCCCAATCCTGCTTCATATGCCTGACGACCAGTAACTACAGCTTGCTTAAAACATTTGGCCATAGTCACAGGTTGCGGACTTGAGGCAATGGCGGTATTAACCAATACCGCATCTGCTCCCAGCTCCATGGCAGCTGTGGCATCAGATGGACTGCCAATGCCTGCGTCTATGACGACCGGCACCTTAGACTGTTCGATAATGATGCGTAAAAATTCTTTGCTTAGTAAACCTTGGTTACTGCCGATTGGGCTCGCAAGGGGCATAACCGCTGCACATCCTACTTCTTCAAGACGGTGGCAGAGGACTGGGTCAGCATGAACATATGGCAGAACGACAAAGCCTTGCTTAACCAGTTCTTCAGCGGCAAGTAGGGTTTCAATTGGATCTGGCATTAAATACTTAGGATCAGGGTGTATTTCTAGCTTAAGCCAATTAGTGTCAAACATCTCTTTGGCGAGTTGTGCGGCAAAGATGGCTTCTTTGGCATCTCTTGCCCCTGAGGTATTGGGTAATAGCTTAACGCCCATTTGGGTTAAAGGTGCCATCAAGTTGTCGGTTTTTTGCTGTTGATCAATACGCTTTATGGCTAGGGTGACCAGTTCGGTTTGCGACGCTTCTAAAGCAGATAACATGGTTTGAGTACTAGAAAATTTTCCGGTACCTGAAAACAGTCGTGATCCGAACGTATGGTTGTCTATTGTTAGCATCCTTTACCCTCCTGCTACTGCGCTAAATATCTGAAATTTATCGTGGTCTATACATGTATAATTATGCCAAGTGCTCTTAGGCATGATCTGTTGTTCTTTGACAACGGCAATATTAGACAAAACCTGCCCTGACTGGTTTTGATAGATGGTTAGTGCATCTGCCAAAGACGCGTGTTGTTCTAGCTCAAGGGGCTGTTCGTTAATAAAAACAGTAATCATGATTGGGCCTCTGATTGAAAGGGCTGCGGCTGACAGGTTTGCTCATTTTTATGGGTAGCTACCTTAGTCCGACAGGCGGGGCATTGAGGGTCGCGCTTACGGCCTAAGCTATGCCACTGCATGGATTTACCCTCAAACAACTGCAAGGTCGACGGCACAGTTAGGCCCGCTATATGGTGAATGGCTAATAAGCTTTGCATACTGGCTATGGTGGCAACCATAGGCCCTAGTACACCTTGAGAGGCGCAGTTTTGAGCCACTTCGTTATCATTGAATATGCATCGATAACAGCCTGATTTTTCAAGACTATTCGGGGTAACGCTTAACAATTGGCCGTCAAACCCGCTGACCGCACCACAAATTAGCGGGAGGCCTTGGCTAACACACCACAGGTTTACTTGTTGGCGTGTAGTCATGTTGTCTGAGCAATCAAGTACGGTTAGTCGGCCATTTTGAATAGCCTGTTTAAGACTAGGCTGCGCGTTAGCATCTTTTTCATCGAGCAGATTGCCGATATTTGGCAAACTAAAACGTACAGGATATGAGTAAATATTGGCGTTTGGGTTATGTTCGGTTAAGGTATTTTGTGCGCGAGTGACTTTCAACTGGCCAACATCTGTGGGGTTAAACAGAATTTGCCGAGGTAAGTTACTCAGCTCTACTTGGTCGTTGTCCATTAAGTGTAAATGGCCAACTCCAGCCGCCGCCAGTTGCTGGGCCACGTGTGTGCCTAAGCCGCCCACACCAATAATCAGTACGTGATGTTGCAATAAGGCGTGTTGACCGGCTTCTTCTACTTCTGGCAACAGTACTTGCCTATAGTATTGTTCCAGTTGCTGATCAGACAAAACATCTGTCATTGCAAGCTACTCCACTGCTGCTGCAGATGTTGCCAGCTTTGCCCTGGGTCATCTGCTTGTTCCACAGCTCTGGCTAGGGCAATGTCGTCCACTCCAGTTGCCGCTACGTGGGGCATATTCGTAGCATCTATGCCGCCTATGGCTACCAATGGCACTTTGCCCTGCATAGTGGCAACAAAGTGTTTCAGCTTATGCAAACCTTGCGGTAGCGATGGCATATTTTTGGTTGGAGTAGGGAAGATATGCCCCATAGCCAGATAGCTCGGATTAAAGGCCAGCGCGACCAGCATTTCGAAGTATCCATGAGATGACAGCCCCAGTGCTAAGCCAGCTTTGGATATTTGCTCTAAGTCGGCAACCATCGCGTCTTCTTGCCCCAAATGCACGCCAAACGCACCATGTTTAACCGCAAGCTGCCAATGATCATTAATAAAGACTTGTGCTTGATAGCTTTTTCCTAAGGCAATAGCAGCCTTAATCTTTTTTTCTAAGTGCTGGTTTGGCTTCTTTACTCTTAGCTGCACGGTGCGGGCTCCAGCAGCCAGCACTTGTTCGAGTACATTAAGGGATTCAGTCACCGGATACACCTTTAACGGCGTGGTGACTTTAGCAAAACTCAGCTCGCTGGAGGTGGTTTCGCTGTTCTCTAAAATCACTTGCGGGAAGCTAGTTAAGTCTTTGGGCCAGCCTTCTCTTGATAGCGGGCCTTGCCCTTGACCTAATTGATAGCTGTTAGCCAACCCTTGATTGATGTATGCCTTGGCAATGCAAATTGCATCGAGCATGGGATAGCCCAGTGCGAGGCAACTGGCGATAGCCGAGGACATAGTACAACCTGTACCGTGATTGTTTACCCCTTGCTGCTTATTGCTACTTAAGCCGATAACTTGTTGTTGATAGTCTTCGGAGGTATGCGCTAAGTGATGGACAGCTAACCAATCTTGGGCGAGTTCACTATTAACATCACCTCCAGTGACTAAGACATTGGTGCCAACAATACGTGACAACTGCTTAACTCGTGATTGTAAGTGCACACTACAGCTTTGTTTAGCTATGTTAAGTAGCGCATCCAACTCTCGGCTATTAGGCGTGAGTAATGTCGATTGTGCCGCCAGTTGCAAATAAGCGGTCATACTCGCGTTATCTTGGCTGTCGGTCAGGGCATCGCCGGAACTGGCTACCATGACGGGATCCCAAATTACTGGAATATCCCGGCCTAACTCGGCTTCGAGGGCTGGCAGTTGGACTTGCAACCATTCAGCAATAAATTGAATTTGCTGGTGGCTAACCAGTAAGCCAATTTTGATTGCCCCAGGCGGTAAATCGACCCGTAATGCATCAAGCTGGCTACTGAGTAATTCAAGATCAGTTGCCACCACTTGGGTAACTTCCACTGAATTTTGAGCAGTTATCCCAGTGACTACATTACATGGATGACAGCCCAAGTCGTAGATGGTTAAGTTGTCGGCTTGAATACCCGCACCACCGCCACTATCGGAGCCTGCAATGCTCCAAACAATGGGGCGGCTAGAGTTAGCCAGATGCTCAAGTGAACCTTGAGCATCATCAGTTTGACTATGGCTTTTCATGCTGATTAGTCTGTTTTCTCAGCTTTGCTGTCGACAGGAGTGTACAGATTGGCACCTTGGGCTCTAAATTCCTTCGACTTGATATCCATAGCGTCTAAGATATCTTGTTCGCTAAGCATACGGCTTTCGACTAATCTAGAGGCGTCTTGTTCAACTTCTATAGGTTGCTGTGCGGCATAATCCCGTACTTCTTGGGTGATTTTCATTGAGCAGAATTTAGGTCCACACATAGAGCAAAAATGTGCCACTTTAGCTGACTCTTGTGGTAATGACTCATCGTGGTAAGCCCGGGCTGTGTCTGGGTCTAAACCTAAGTTATATTGATCTTCCCACCGGAATTCGAAGCGTGCTTTTGATAGGGCATTGTCGCGGATTTGCGCGCCAGGGTGACCTTTTGCAACATCAGCGGCATGAGCAGCAATTTTATACGCGATAAGGCCTTGTTTTACATCTTCTTTGTTAGGTAAGCCCAAGTGCTCTTTTGGTGTAACGTAACAAAGCATTGCCACACCGTACCAGCCGATTTGGGCAGCCCCGATACCAGACGTAAAGTGATCATAGCCAGGTGCAATGTCGGTAGTTTGTGGGCCTAATGTATAAAAAGGCGCTTCGCTACAAATATCTAGCTGTTTTTCGACGTTTTCTTTGATGAGCTGCATGGGAATATGCCCCGGCCCTTCAACAATGGTTTGAACGTCATATTCCCACGCGACTTTTACTAACTCGCCTAGGGTTTCAAGTTCAGCAAACTGGGCTTCGTCATTTGCATCAGCAATACAACCCGGGCGCATACCGTCACCTAAGGATAGAGATACGTCGTAAGCTGCGCACAGCTGACAAATTTCTCTAAAGTGCGTGTATAAAAAGCTCTCTTTGTGATGAAACAAGCACCACTTAGCCATGATTGACCCGCCTCGAGACACTATGCCGGTTAGGCGCTTGGCTGTCATAGGAACATAACGTAGTAATACCCCAGCATGGATTGTAAAGTAGTCAACGCCTTGCTCGGCTTGCTCGATTAGGGTGTCTCGGAAAATCTCCCAGGTTAGGTCTTCTGCTACGCCGTTAACTTTTTCTAGGGCTTGATAAATTGGCACTGTGCCGATTGGTACAGGTGAATTGCGCACTATCCATTCGCGGGTTTCGTGAATGTAACGACCGGTTGATAAGTCCATTACTGTGTCTGCACCCCAGCGGGTTGACCAAACTAACTTTTCTACTTCTTCTTCGATAGAAGAGGTGACGGCTGAGTTGCCAATATTTGCGTTAACTTTGACCAAAAAATTACGCCCAATAATCATAGGCTCGGCTTCGGGGTGGTTAATGTTTACTGGAATAATCGCTCGGCCGCGGGCGACTTCTTCACGAACAAATTCTGGGGTAATCGGCTGGCCTATTTGTGCACCAAAGGTTTCGCCTGGGGCCTTTTGAGTCAGGACTTCTTGGGTAACTTGCTCTCTAGCCATGTTTTCACGAATGGCTATGTATTCCATTTCGGGAGTGATAATGCCCGCTCGTGCGTAATGCATTTGCGTAACACGTTTCCCCTCTTTGGCTTTTAGCGGGGTATCGAGCAAATCAAAACGCAAGTGGTCTAAGCCATCGTCTGCCATACGTTGCTGGGTGTAACGAGAACTAGCGGTTGATAGTTGCTCAACGTCGCCGCGGCCAATAATCCAATCGCGTCTTAATTTTGTAATACCTTGGCGTACGTTAATGTGCGCTTCTGGATCAGAATAAGGGCCCGCGCAATCGTATACTCTAATATCTGGGTTCGACTCTGTGATAGGGTCGTCTTCGGTGCCACCCAGTACTGTATCGGTTTGTTGGATAGCGCGCATACCTACTTGAATATCGTGCAGGGTGCCGGGCAAATATACTTTGCTTGAATTAGGGTGAAGTAAGGGTTTTAAAGTATCAATGAACTCTTGAGCGTTAGCTCGGGTTTGGCGACGGTTTGACATTAGCAATCTCACAAATTTCGTTAAAAAGGAAGTTGCTTGTCTGGAGAAGTGTGGTGTTGAAAAGCACAACAAATTGTTTACTAGTATGCTTAGGAGCATAAAAAACAATCATTCAGTTGCAGAAGTTAACATAAAATATGTATGAAGCTTGTGTTAACTCTCGCTTGTTTCCTTCGCGAGTATTAACTCGATCAGGTTCAACGGATCCCGAATAAACGGTCTCAGCCAAAAGGCACTCCGACAAGAGCGATCAGTATAATCGGGTTAAATAACAAGATACAAGAGCTATATGGAATTCTCTTTTTGCAGATTAGGACTGATCCTTGCGAGTTAACTGATCATTTGCTGATCAAAAGCTTTCAAATCCACGGAATAATAAGTACACTATGCGACCTTTTTTATTAATAACACCATCCGACGGAGATCATCATGGCTCGCGTAACAGTTGAAGACGCTGTAGAAAAGATTGGCAACCGATTTGATTTAGTACTTGTGGCTGCTCGTCGTGCTCGCCAAATTGCAATCGAAGGGAAGGAACCACTGGTCCCATCCGATTCTGATAAGCCGACTGTAATAGCATTGCGTGAAATTGAGCAAGAGCTAGTAACGGCGGATACCCTAGAAGCGGATTCTGTTCGTGAACAACAAGAGCAAGACCAAGCTGAATTTGCTTCAGTTGCCAACATCTTATCTGCTGAATAACATCGCTTTTTAAGGCTTTCGGCTGCATTTTCTTAATGTTAGCCGTTGGCTTGTGCGCCATTTCCCCGTATTCTTAATATCTAATTTCTTCTATTAAGCGACGCTGTGTATTTATTCGAGGGTTTAAAACAAAAACTTGAAACCTACTTACCGCCCGAAACGGTAGGCGAGATTCAGCGTGCATTTGTTTTAGCTAGAGATGCCCATAGTGGCCAAATGCGCTCTAGTGGTGACCCTTACATTACCCATCCAGTAGCTGTAGCTGCAATTTTAGCCGACATGCAACTCGACCACGAAGCCATAATGGCTGCATTGTTGCACGACGTTATCGAAGATACGAGCCAAAGCAAAGAAGACCTAAGCCGCGAATTTGGTGACACAGTGGCTGATATGGTCGAAGGGGTGAGTAAACTTGATAAAATTCACTTTAGCAGCAAGCAAGAAGCCCAAGCCGAAAACTTTCGTAAGATGATGATGGCTATGGTGCAAGATATTCGGGTTATTCTCATTAAGCTCGCCGATCGCACCCATAACATGCGTACCTTGGGTTCGTTGCGTCCAGACAAACGCCGTCGTATTGCCCGAGAAACCTTAGATATTTATTGCCCTATTGCCCATCGTTTGGGTATTCACGATATGAAGAACGAGCTTGAAGACCTTGGTTTTCAAGCTATGTATCCTCTCAGGTATCGAGCGTTAAGAGGCGCGGTAAATAAAGCGAGAGGTAACCGTAAAGAAGTTATAGAGAATACTCAGCGCGAAGTAGAAGCTCGTCTTGCCGAAGTTGGCATTGATGCACAAACCACAGGCCGCGAAAAACAGCTGTATTCCATCTACCGTAAAATGCAAAACAAAGAGCTAATGTTCAACGAAGTCATGGACATTTATGCGTTTAGGGTTGTGGTCGATTCTGTTGATTGCTGTTATCGAGTACTCGGTGCTATGCATGGCTTGTTCAAGCCTATTGATAGCCGCTTTAAAGATTATATTGCTATCCCCAGAACCAATGGGTACCAGTCTTTGCATACTGCACTTGTTGGTCCTAGAGGGATCCCCATTGAGATTCAAATACGAACCAAGGCCATGGACACTATGGCCGACAAAGGCGTGGCGGCACATTGGGCTTATAAAGACGCCAGTGATACGAGCGATACCACGGCACAGGTTCGCGCTCGCAGATGGATGCAGTCTTTGATTGAGCTACAGCAAAGTGCAGGCTCTTCATTCGAATTTATTGAAAACGTGAAAACTGATTTGTTCCCAGATGAGATTTACGTCTTTACGCCTAATGGACGAATTATCGAGTTGCCCTTAGGTGCCACAGCCGTCGACTTTGCCTATGCAGTGCATACCGATATTGGCAATACCTGCGTGGGCGTTAAAGTTGAGCGTCGTCCGTTTTCTCTCAGTAAACCATTGACCAATGGCCAAACCGTTGAAATTGTCACGTCACCCAATGCTAAGCCCAATGCAAGTTGGTTGAATTCTGTGGTGAGTGCCAGAGCTAGGGCCAAAATCAGGCAGTATTTGAAACAACTGCGTTCAAATGATGCCATTGAAATGGGTACCCGCTTGTTACGCCATGCTTTAGGCGAAACTAAGTTAGAAGACGTAAAACAAGAAGATATTGAACGCGTAGTAAAAGATACTCACCATAAAAACTTTGACGAATTGCTTGCAGACATAGGTTTGGGCAACGAAATGAGCGCCATTATTGCTAGGCGTTTATTGGGTGAGTCGGCAGATATAGACAGTAAACAGAAAGTCGCGATTCGGGGTACAGAAGGCCTAGTGGTTACCTTTTCTCGTTGTTGTTACCCCATACCCGACGACGAAATTGTGGCTATGTTGCGTCCCGGAAAAGGGTTAGCAATCCACCAAACAGGTTGCAGCAATATTCGCCGAATGAGCAAAGAGGAACCTCATCGTATTATGAATATGCAGTGGGACGAAGATCTTGAAGGAGATTTTCATGCTTCTGTGCGTATCGAGATTTTAAATACCCAAGGGACCTTAGCTAAGCTCACGACTATGGTCGCAGCAGCTGACTCCAATATTATCGGCCTGCAAACCGAAGAGAAAGAAGGCAATCTCTATTACATTGATATTGAGCTGACCATAGCAAACCGTGTTCAGCTTGCCAACGTTATGCGAAAAATCCGCTCTATGCCAGAAGTTCAAAAGGTATCTCGCCATAGCCAAACTAAGAAAAACTAATATTTTTCAATGCGTTAAAATTAATTGTACATGTATATACATTAACTAGGCTGAAGAAAAGCAACCAATAAAGCCTAGTACTAACGCGTTACCCATTTAACCATAAAAAGGAACACCCCCATGACTAAGTCTGTTATTCATACCGACAAAGCCCCTGCTGCTATTGGCACTTACAGCCAAGCGATTAAGTCGGGCACAACTGTTTACTTGTCGGGCCAAATCCCTTTAGTACCAGAAACGATGGAAGTCATTTCTGAAGATTTTGCCGAGCAAGCACACCAAGTGTTTAAAAATGTTAGCGCAGTATGCAAAGCCGCTGGTGGCAGTACAAATGATTTGGCTAAGGTGAATATCTTTTTAACTGATTTGTCTAAATTTGCCACAGTTAACGAGATTATGAGCCAGTACTTCGAACAGCCATACCCAGCGCGCGCCGCAGTTCAAATCAGTGCTTTGCCAAAGGGCGTACAGATTGAGATTGATGGTGTAATGGAATTACCCGAATAAATTTGCCTGACATATTCGGTATTATTGATGACTGCCCAAGCTTATATGTCTGCCGAGCGTTATGCTCGGATCCGTCAGTTGCTGGCATTGCGCCAGCCCGACCTAACCGTTTGTTTAGAGCAAGTCCACAAACCCTTTAATGTGTCTGCCATTGTCCGCAGCTGTGATGCTGTGGGTGTTCAGCGTATGCATGCAGTTTGGGAGCAGCGCGCCGAGATGCGCAAAGGCACAGCTATGGGTAGCGAAAACTGGGTCTATATCCAAGAACACAAAACCACTAAAGGCGCTATTGAGACATTTAAACAGCAAAATATGCAGGTTTTAGTGACCCATTTGTCGGATGCCGCTGTGGATTTTCGTGAAGTCGATTACACACTGCCCACTGCGATTATTCTTGGCCAAGAAAAGCATGGAGCCACGAGCGAAGCTGTGGCTATGGCAGACCAACAAATTGTTATTCCTATGGTGGGAATGGTGCAGTCCCTAAATGTTTCTGTGGCAGGGGCCTTAATTTTGTATGAAGCGCAAAGACAAAGACAGCTTGCGGGTATGTACGACATCCAACGGGTGTCCGAAGCCGACTGCCAAAAGATGTTGTTTGAAGGTGGCTTCCCTATCTTCAGAGAAATGTGCGACCGCAAAGGCATTGCTTACCCGCACATAGACGATCAAGGGCATATTCAAGCTGATAGCGATTGGTGGCAACAAATGCAAACAAACCAAACCACTAAGTGATCAAAACACGCCTTATAGTCCGCGAATTTTTATATTTCTAAACCACACTTTGTCACCATGATCTTGCAGCAGAATATGGCCTTTGCTGTGCTTAGCAAAGTGGGGCCAATCTTTGAATTTACTGTTTGCGACTAACGCCTGCCAATGCTGGCTGTTCATGTCAGCTTGGGTGACTAGATAGCCGTTTAGCCAGTGTTCGACTTTGCCATTATGCATTTTTATTCGCGCGTGATTCCATTGCATAGCGGGTAAGGCAGTGACAAACCGACTTTTAATCAAATCGTAGTTATCTCCTGCTCTATGCGTAGGGATCTGCCCATCTGGATGGTAAGCATTATCGAGAATTTGCATTTCGGTTCCAGACAAAAACGGAAATTCTAAGCTTGGGTGTTCGTAAACCTGATAAAAAATTCCACTGTTCCCTGCTTTTTGAACTTTCCATTCTAGGCTTAATTCAAAATTTTCAACTGGGGCTGGGGTAATGATTATGTCTCCGCCATCTTCGGTTTGCCAGCCTTGGTCTTGGGGGGTACGGCCAGCAAAGTATAGGGTTCCATCGACTACTTGCCAGCGTTTACCTAGTGTCTTTTGGTTGTAATTTCGAAAGTGGCCTAGGCTATTGCCGTCGAATAAGTAGCGCCACCCTTGCTGCTTTTCGGTTTCAGACAGGTGATTGTGCATTATTTGATAATTGGGATTGAGTGTAACTGGCTTGTTTTCGGGTATGGCATTGAGGGTGTACCAGGCTTCTGTTGTCCATAATGCTTGATCCTTAGTACTGGAAAAACCACGTTTAATCCTAATATAAACCAGATGTTCGGCCTTTAACCCGTTAAGTTTAAGCTGTATTTTGCGCCTGTCATCGGACAGGGTTAAAGCCTCAATTTCAAGATTTTCTAACGCCTTTTTGGGGCCGCCATAGGCTGCGGTTGCTTGGTAATACCATTGCTGTATTTCAAAATCAGCTGGAACAATTTGTCTATGCGCTGCAATAGGTTCGGTTAGAGTAATTTCGAAACCATCGCTTCTGGCCGACACTTCGAGCATTTCGAATGTAGAGGTGTGATTATAAGTGAGGCTTTGAAGCCCATACCAGAGTTTATCGCCATGAGCCCAGTTGCCGGGGTTCCCTATGCCTCCTACGATCAAGCTGCCGTTTGGCGACCACATTAAGCGATTAACGCCAGCTTCTAAGCCTTGGCTAAAGCGAAAAACCGCACCTTGCAAACGCCCGTTTACACGCTCAGCAAATACCCGTTTAAGACCGCCATGTGTCACGTCGCCATGTAGCATTTGATTTTGATAAGGGCCAATATTCAAAGGCGCGGGCTGGCTCGCTGAGTTGCCTATTTCACCTTGAGGCAGCCAAACAACAGGCAAGGTTTCTTGTAGCTTGGCAGTGCCTTGAAAATCTACTGAGCGTGAGCCGTACCAAGCATTGGCGCTTAGTTCGACTATCTTGCAAGCCGGAACCCAATCACCTTGATTGTCGGCAATGAATAATTGGTTGTCTATGCCTCTGCCAATACCATTTGGCGTGCGTAAACCGCTTGCCAAGTAGGTTACTTGGCCTGTGTCTTTAGAAATTTTTATGACTTTGCCACGGCTGGGAGCTTGTGGTTGTAAACTTGCACCACCGGGTAAAATGGCAGTCGCGAGAGCGGCATAAAAATGGCCATCTTCGAAGGCTAAACCAAAAGCAAACTCATGAAAGTTGTCGGTTACCGACCAGTTATTGGCGACCTTTTCGTACCTGTCTATTAGTCCGTCTTTGTCGCTATCTACTAAGCGCGTAAGTTCTTGTTTTTGTAATACATAGATTTGTTCGTCAACCACTTTCACCCCTAGGGGCTCGGCCAAGCCCCTAGCAATGCGCCTAACGCGTATGTTTTGAGCTGGCTTGTCATAGTTTTGAACCAGGTATACCGAGCCTTCTGGATCCCATGTTGTAATAACCATATCGCCGTTGGCAAAAAAGTCGATTCCACCCACCATAGGTTTAAAGTTATCGGGACGGGCTTGGGATAAGGTAAAAGAAGGATGTACCCCCGAGACTTCTTGTTGGTCGCCTGGAATGCTTTTTACTATGTCTGGATCGGTAACCACTGATTCAACAGGCTGAATATCTGCGTTTTGAATCTTCAGCATAGTGCTGGGCAATACTTGATACTGGCCCGACGCTGGATTTTTCCATTGAAGAGATAATGCACCGCCGCCGCCGGCTTGAAAATAAATGATTTCAATTGGGTGCAATCCTGCCTTTAACGTTAGGCGTGCATCTTGGGCTTCGGGGGCGTGAAATCCCCAGTTATCTATAATGCGCTTACCATTAACGTATAAATAGGCGCCGTCGTCAGAGACTAGTCTCAAATTTAACGTTTGCTCGTGTTGTAGGTCGAGATGAGACTTGACTCTATACATGAAGTTTTCGGGCTGGGGGCCTAGGTGTTCTGTATTCGAGAAATGAACTTGGGGTGTCCATGCGGCCAATGTTGCTGTGCCTTGCTGGCCATGGCTAAGATTTGGTTCAGAATTGGCAAAGCCAACTTGATAGATCAGTGCGCCATGTTTACCACTGGGATATTCTGGTAGTTGGTCTGTAAAGGTTATAGGAGTGTTACCTAATCCTAGTAATATGTCTGATAATTGTGATGACTTACTTACGGATAAGCTCAATATATACTCAAGCATTTTGGTTGCATCTTGCTTGCTCAAATCTGGATGCGCTGACATTGGAACCTGCCCCCAGTTGCCGCTGCCTCCTTGGATTATTTTGTCGATTAGTTCTGGTTTAGCTTGTTTTTGTTGGTGATAACGTTGGGCGATAGCTAGGTATGAGGGACCAACAGTTTGTACCTCAGGATTATGGCAGGCAGCACAGTCGCTGTTATTGATAAGGGTTAAGCCAGGATGCTGTTGATTTAGGGGGGAAGGAGCAGACTTTTCGTTGAGTTTTGGCGCAAAATGACTGATTACCCTACTCACTCCCTTTTTTAAGACAAGTGTATTGTCAACTAATTGCGCGGCGCCTTGTACTTCGCGAGATAAAGCCCCAGAGCTGAGTGTTAGGGATAGCTCAGCCTGATTAGGTAATTCACGGGTATCAAACTCTTGATAATAAACCAACACAGTATCATCTATGGATGCTTGAGGGGTTTCGCGTATTTCTGCTTGCCAAGCTTGGCCGTTTAGTTTGCCTTTTGCTTGGTAAAGCAGGCTAACCTGATTTGCATTAACTTGATGGCCAAGGTAACTCAGTGCATTTGGATTTTGTTGCCAGTAATGATTGGGTTCGCCAGTCTTGTCTAAAAATAGGGTTCTTTGGCTGCTAGGTTGTGGCCCATGCTTTTGATCAAACACTGCGCCGCTTAGGGTTAAGTCTCCTTGCCAAAGTTTAAAAACACCTAGGCTAGTCGTGCTATAGGCAGCAGTGACATTGTGTTTAAGGGCTAAGTTAATTATGCGGCTTTCCCCGTCTAAGGTGGTGCGCATGGCGAGTGGCCCAGCTTCTTCTGTGTTTTCCTGAATGGCGAATGCATAGTTTGGTTCAGTTTTTTGCTTGGTATTGCAGCTGCTAGTGAGTATCGCTAGTAACCCCAGATAGCCAACACATAACCATGAAATAGAGAAAGTACTCATAGGAAAAGCTCGAGAGAGTGAATAAGGCTTTATCATATGCGCAAGGGATGATGACACACAAAATCCTGCATACGTATTCAGTTAATTCACACTCTTTTACGACACATTTTTTTGTATTTTATGGGGTGTTAAGGGCCAAAAATAAGCATGTAAGCTCCAGCTTAGGAACGTTTAGCTGGTACCGTGATTAACAATGACTTGATCCTCGAATCTAATCGGTTTCTAATGCTGGCATAGCTTGCTTATTTTTTTCTTCTTCATGACAAAATCCTCGTGCACAGTTTAGCTCAGACCTCAGTAACCTCACTTAAAGGGGTAGGCAGCAAGGCGGCTGAAAAACTGGCCAATTTATCGATTGTTTCGATTCAAGACCTATTGTTTCATTTACCGACTCGGTATGAAGACCGCACGCGCATTTATCCCATTAGTGATTTGCAGCCGCATATTCATGCCAGTATTCAAGGTGAAATCATGTCTTGCGATATTCAATTTGGCCGCAAGCGCATGTTAGTTGCTAGGGTGAGTGATGGCTCAGGCACTGTGACCCTGCGATTTTTTCATTTTTCTGCGTCACAAAAAAACAATATGGTAATTGGCGCGACCCTAAGGTGCTTTGGCGAAGTCAAAGCTGGCAAATATGGATTAGAAATCATGCATCCAGAGTATAAGGTTGTTGATCCGAGTCAGCCGCAAGTCGTACAGGATTCATTAACGCCTGTTTACCCTGCCACCGAGGGTATTAAACAACTGACGTTACGCAATTTAACCGAACAGGCTTTGCTTAAACTTAAACAAGGAGCGCTAACGGACTTATTGCCTGAGGGGCTATATCAGCATCAAATTAGCCTGCAAGATGCGTTGCATTTGGTGCACAGGCCGCCGCCAGACGTGACTTTATCATTACTTGAAGAAGGCAAACATCCAGCGCAACAAAGATTGGTGATTGAGGAGCTACTGGCTCACCATTTAAGTGTGCTCAAGGTAAGGCATACAAGTCGGCAACACGCTTCTTATCCTATTCCTCTAGCCCATGCACTACTAGATAAGTTTATTGGCAGTTTGCCTTTTACCCCCACGTCTGCTCAGCAAAGAGTGACTCAAGAGATCCAGCAAGATATGCAACGCAACGCCCCTATGATGCGTTTAGTGCAAGGCGATGTAGGCTCGGGTAAAACCTTAGTTGCGGCTATGGCGGCGTTGTCGGCTATTGCTGGCGGTTATCAAGTTGGTCTGATGGCACCAACCGAACTGTTAGCAGAACAGCACGCGAATAATTTTAAAACATGGTTTGCGGCACTGGATATTGAGGTGGGCTGGTTAGCCGGAAAATTAAAGGGTAAAAAACGAGAGCAAGTACTTACTGATTTAAAGTCTGGGAAAATTCAAATGCTGGTTGGCACCCATGCGATTTTTCAGCAAAGCGTTGAGTTTCACTCGTTGGCCCTAGTCATTGTAGACGAGCAGCATAGGTTTGGTGTAGACCAAAGGTTAGCCCTTCGAGAAAAAGGCCAAGCAGATGGACGTTTTCCTCATCAATTAATTATGACTGCTACACCTATTCCTCGAACTTTAGCTATGACTGCATATGCGGACCTAAACACCTCGATTATTGATGAACTCCCCCCCGGGCGCACCCCAGTGAAAACCGTTGTATTACCCGATACTCGACGGGATGAGGTGATGGAGCGGGTGCGTAGCGTCAGTTTAGATGAAGGGAGGCAAACGTATTGGGTGTGTACTTTGATTGACGAATCAGAATTTTTGCAAAGCCAAGCCGCTGAAGATACAGCCGTGTTGTTGCGTACTGCACTCCCAGAATTAAAGGTAGGCTTAGTTCATGGGCGCTTGAAAGCTGACGAAAAACAGCAAATTATGGCAGACTTTAAAGGAGGAAAACTCGATCTCTTAGTGGCGACCACTGTCATCGAAGTTGGGGTAGATGTGCCCAATGCTAGTTTGATGATAATTGAAAACCCTGAGCGTTTAGGCTTAGCGCAACTTCACCAACTACGGGGGCGCGTGGGACGAGGGTCAATCGAGAGTCATTGTGTACTTATGTATCAAAGTCCTTTATCTAAAACGGCCAGTAAGCGCTTAGCAGTGTTAAGAGAATCCAATGATGGCTTTTATATTGCGCAGCAAGACTTAGAAATTAGAGGGCCAGGGGAGTTGTTGGGTACCAAGCAAACAGGATTGGCAGATTTAAAAATAGCCGACTTAGTGCGGGATGCTGAACTCATCCCGCAAGTACAAAATATGGCAGAGCACTTATGGCAGGCTTACCCAGCCAATGCTCAAGCCATTATTAACCGTTGGTTAGGACGCAAAGAGCATTTTGGCCATGCATAGTATTTACATCACAACCGAGGAAAACGCGTCTCCGGTTACAGTGGATTTAGCAAAAGCCCAAGGCGCAAAATGGGGAATAGACTATCGTGAGGGATTAACCTCGGGCTTGGCCCTTGTTCAACAAGATAGTCAGTTAATACTTAAGCAATTAGATGAACCAAAAGTCGGTGGGGTGTTAGTTGATTTTGCATCTGATGCCGCCACCTTTAGACGTTTGCATGGTGGTGGTAAAAAAGAGGCCATAGCTAAAGCAGTGGGTTTAAAAGGGCAGCAGAGTCTTCAGATTTTAGATGCCACGGCAGGACTAGGTCGCGATGCTTTTGTGCTGGCAAGCTTAGGCTGCAAGGTTGATATGATTGAACGTTCACCTGTGGTGGCAGCGCTATTGGCCGATGGTTTAAATCGAGCTGCGCACGATCCCAATATAGGTAGTTGGGTACCCCTTCGCATGAGTTTACAACATGCTACAGGTTACGAGCTGTTGGCAAATTGGCAAGGTGTCACGCCAGATGTTGTATATCTTGACCCTATGTTTCCCCATCGTAAAAAAACGGCTGCAGTGAAAAAAGAAATGCGCTTGTTTCAGCAGTTATTGGGCCCAGATCAAGACGCAAATTTGCTGCTAGAACCCGCGCTTGCACTAGCCAAAAAGCGGGTAGTAGTAAAACGCCCAGCGGCAGCTCCCTACTTAGCAGAGGTTAAACCCAGCCTAGAGTTACAAGGTAAAGCTAATCGATTTGATGTGTATATGAACTTTATTTAATTGAGAAAGCTCTTATTTACGCTAACCTATCTCGTACTCCCCCGTTTTGGGTACTTGTTTGTGAGTGACGAGTACATTGTTACGAGGTAGGTTAGCGCTACAAACGTATTTGAATTCAGACCTAAATTGTTCACACGGGATTAACAAATCATGGTCTAATGTCTGATAAATAGACGGAGGCAAACAATGAATAAATTTACTGCTGCGTTAACCCTGTTACTTGGCTCTGTAGCGAGTGTTAACAGTTCTGCCGGTGAGGTTGAAGTCGCTTGGACTAATCCAGAAAATTACACAGATGCACGAGCGCCATTTGCTGTGTTGCAAGACGAGCCAGAAGACACGTTTTATAATTTAGAGCAGCATTTAGCTAGGCTGAGCAAAAAATTGCCAGCGGATTATCTCCTCAAGCTCGACGTGAAAGATTTGGATCTAGCTGGAGAGGCCTTACAGCAAAATTTTAGAGTTGTACGTGATAGGTTTCCGCCGCGCATTGAATTTTCATATCAGCTTGTAGATTCTGCGGGTAAGGTATTAAAACAGGGCGATGAGAATATTCGGGATTTGGCTTTTTTAACTAATCGTCCTGGTCGTTATCAAAATGAAATATATGCATATGAAAAACAAATGTTAGACAGGTGGTTTAAAAACACGTTTGCCGAACATACCTCCAAGCATTAATTATTAAAGGAAATAACATGATAAAAGTAGGTGACACACTTCCAGAAGCAAACTTTAGTTTGCGCGAAAACGGTGAAGCATCTAATCCAACCACTAGTAGCTTATTTGCTGGCAAAAAAGTGGTACTTTTTGCAGTACCTGGTGCGTTTACACCTACCTGCTCTGAGACCCATTTACCCGGCTATATTGCTCTAGCAGATAAATTTCAGGCCAAAGGCGTAGATGCCATTATTTGCTTATCGGTTAACGATGCGTTTGTTATGGAAGCTTGGGGCAATACTCAGAACGCCGAACATATCACTATGCTGGCAGACGGAGGAGCCGAGTTTACCCTAGCTGCGGGCCTTGAAATGCAAACGGCTACTTTTGGTGGAGTGCGCTCAATTCGTTATTCCATGTTGGTTGAAGACGGTGTTGTAAAAGTATTTAACGCTGAAGATGGCGGTAAATTTAAAGTGAGCGATGCAGAGACATTATTCGCTCACATGTAAGTTTTGAATCTTTGTAAAAGCCGCTCATGCGGCTTTTTTTGTCTGTGAAGAATGCTCTTTAGGCTTAAATTTTTCTCCACTCCCACTTCCATCCCCACCTCATTCAGTTGAGACGAACGGTATAGACTGCCGACCATCAAAAAAATTGTTCTTGAAGAGCAAATTAATATGTTTTTGTTTTCGTTAAAACTCCTCAATAATCCGTTATGAGAGTTAATCATTTAGTTGGATGAGGCAATGAGAAAAGATTTTTACTCTAAAAAAGGTGAGTATCAAGGTAAAGCTGGGTCACAAAAACACAGATTTAACGCTGAATACAGTTCTGAGTTTGAAACCAAGCCTAAAAAACGCAACAAAAATGCAAAGCGCGATAAATATTTGCCAATGGATGAGTTAAGCGATCTGCATTAGTGCATCTGAGGTTGTAAGGGCCAAAGCGCAGGGTGGCTTACCTTGCGTTGGCTTTTACTCCAAAGGTAGTTTTAAAATGACAAATTTAACTATCTTGTTCGTCTTGTATATACAAGTTTTACGTCTTTATTTATATGTTACCAGATAAAAACTTAACAATTTGATTAAGCCAAGTTTGTTTAGCTTGTTTTAAATAAATTAAGTAACAGTTTAGGGTTAAGTCCTCAATCGGCTCAATAAGTTGTAATGGAATGTCTTTAATTAGACTCTGAGCATTGATAGGTAAAACGAGCTTAACAGGGTGGCTTGAGGCATGTTGAATGGCCACTTGCAATGAGGCAGATCGAAACTTGGCCTGCTTTAGATCTGGATAACGCTTGTCTAGGGTATCGTTGTACTTTTTCCCCCAATCTACATATACATACTCGGTTACAGGAGTGGACTTAGGTTCAACCACTGATTCAAATAGCCCTAAGGGGGACTGGCGTAAAGCAAGGGTTTCTACATCGTCAGATTTAAAGGGTGTAGTGGTGATGGCGCAATCAACCGCATGCTCGTGCACAAGGCGCATCAGTTGTTCATTGTTGTATACGTCGGCTTTAACGCGTAAATCACTAAATTGATTTTGCAGAGGGTGTAATTGGTGTTTTAAAAATACATCCCACCCATTTGGCGTACACGCTAAGGTAAGCTGCTGAATGTTTTCATCACTTAAGGCTTGCCTTGCTTGGTTTAAGGTATTGGCTAGGGTTTCGGCGTAAGGCAGTAACTTTTCGCCGGCGACCGTGAGTTTTAGGCTATTGCGGTTACGAATAAACAAGGTGGAATTAAAGTATTCTTCTAGTTGCTTGATTCGAGCGCTAACAGCAGACTGAGTGAGGTAAAGGTTTTCGGCAGCTTTGCCAAAGTGTCGAGTGTGGGCCACTTCCATAAAAGTGACTAAAAATCGTACGTCCATACTTAGAGCTTTGTTATCGATAGGCAGTAGTTGCACGTTACCTGTTTTTTAACGAAAAAGCTGGTCTTAAAAGCAAAATATTTCAGACAAATTTTGTTAATTTATTAAAGCAGAGTGTTGATATTTGCGAATAAGTGCTCAGTTAATCTGGTGTAATTCGACTTTAATTGTTTGTCTAAATCAGAGGTAGATATGTTCAGGATAATGTTGTTTATTGCCACCAATTTAGCCGTGGTTGCTTTGATTAGTGTCACCTTTAGTTTGCTAGGGGTACAGGGGTTATTACAGCAGAATGGCGTCGATTTAGATTTGACCACCTTGCTGGTTTACTCCACTGTGATTGGCTTTAGCGGGGCCATTATTTCTTTGTTGCTGTCTAAGTTTATGGCTAAACGCTCGATGGGCGTACATATTATTCAGCAAGCTAGCAATCCCACCGAGCGATGGTTAGTTGATACAGTAAAGCGCCAAGCCCAGCAGGCTGGCATAGGTATGCCAGAAGTCGGTATTTTTAATCACCCCAGCCCGAACGCATTTGCGACAGGCTGGAATAAAAACAATGCGCTGGTGGCCGTAAGTACCGG
Organism: uncultured Paraglaciecola sp.; assembly: GCA_947498355.1. GTDB lineage: Bacteria > Pseudomonadota > Gammaproteobacteria > Enterobacterales > Alteromonadaceae > Paraglaciecola. Next base: position 87,237 of record CANMKA010000014.1, read on the forward strand.
ACTGTTGGATAACATGACCGACAACGAAGTTGAAGCCGTGTTAGCCCACGAAGTGAGTCATGTGGCTAATGGCGACATGATTACTCTGACTTTGATCCAAGGCGTTGTGAATACCTTTGTTATTTTTATTTCACGGGTAATCGGTCATTTGGTCGACCGCATTGTATTTAAGGTTGAGCGAGGACATGGCCCAGCCTTTTGGATAGTGTCGATTATTTGTGAGATCGTACTAGGAATTTTGGCTACCACTATCGTGATGTGGTTTTCTCGGTATCGTGAGTTTCGTGCAGACGAAGGGGGCGCAAAATTAGCAGGTAAAGGGAATATGATAGCTGCGCTACAACGTTTGCAGCGCGCTCACGATACGCCGGCAATACCCGACGAAATGGCAGCATTTGCGATTAACGCTGGAAAAGTGCAAAAACTGTTTTCTAGTCACCCTCCGCTAGACGCACGTATCAAGCATTTACAAAATATGTAATGGAATGCCAGAGCGTAGGGTAAGCTCTGGCCTAAATCGCTAAATCGCTAAATCGCTAAATCGCTAAATCGCTAAATCGCGAGAGCTATCGATTTAATGCTGTTGCGCTTTTACTTGTCACGAGTGGCATAACCGCTACCGATAGCATTGCCTGGCATAGTCAGATTTAACTCAGGAAATTGCTTACCAATCCAAGCCGGAAACGTATTGCTGTTGGGGCCAGGCACTAAAGTGTATTCGTCGGCCCAAGGATAATTTGCGATGGCTTGTTGAATTTGAGGGATAAGTGCCTTGGCTTTGTCGCCCTGAACAGACAACACTTTTTCGGGTTTAGCGCCATACCAGTATCTGTCTGGATACGGTGTGGTGTATTCTCGTAAAGCCGGCAAGCCACGCTTTACGCGCCAGCCGACCACTTCATACACTGTATATTGTTCAGCATTTTCTTGCTTGACTGCCACCCAAGTATGCACAGCAAACCAGCCCCGCCAGCTGAAGGCGTCAGCGGCGTAAAACTCTATTACGGCTTGCTTATTTGTGTCTGGGTTAGGAGCAATGCCAGCTGGCTCTCTAGACGCGGTGCGCCAGTCTTGATTCGAACAACCTACTAACAATAATGAAATAAAACAAACATACACAAACTTAATCATAGCCTACCTAAAGTTGCGAAAGATGAATTGGGATAAGGACAGCCCCTCTACCGGTATATAAAATAAGTTTACTATTACCCGGTTTTGTACGTCTAAAAACAGAATTTCGTTTGCTGATGATAACCCATCTAAATAGACAAAATTTAATGGTAAACTAACCAATATATGTATTTGAACTGCGCTTACGCAAATTAGCAAAACGCTTTATTGGGTTAAATAATGCCATCTTTAACAGAGATTAAACATGCTTTTGGAACAAGGGACTGGGAGAGCGGACGTCGTTTAGTAAGATTTAAGAAAGTACTAAAAGACAGTATTAACCGCACCGATGCCTTAGTAACTGGACGTGTAAAAAGTGAACGTTCTAGCTCAATTTACTCCGTAGAGATCGATATCGATGAATTTGGTCTTGAGTCAACTTGTACTTGCCCAGTGGGCTATCAATGCAAGCACGGAGCGGCCTTAGCTATTCAAGCGTTTTCAGATCATGGGTCTGCTCATCAAGGACCTCCAGATAAAGTGCTAGAAAGTTGGTTAACTAAGATCCAGCAGACCGACAATAAACCCAAGCTCAAAAAAACGGAATTAGTTTATATTTTATCGCCTAATCCAAATAACGGCCTAGGGATCAACATAAGTGTAAAGACGAGTCGAATACTAAAAAGCGGAGCGTTAAGTAAAGTTTTGCAGAACGAGTATTTGTCTGAGTACTTTTTAAAGTCACCTAAATTATCTGAAGAAGACAAACAACTTTGCGCGAGTATCCTTTCGACTGTAGCCCTAGGAATAGACCGCTATCGAGATTTAGGACTTATTCAGCGCCTAGTAAATACTCAGCGCTGTTTTTGGGAAGGAATTACCGAAACGCCCCTAGTATTTGGTGAGGCTTGTGAAGGCTGGTTTACTTGGCAGGGAGAAGGGACCTTTCAATTGACGCCTAACATGGCTGACCAAACGGCAACCTTGTTGTTAACCGATCCCCCAAGTTACCTAGACAAACATCAGAATCGCATAGGACAGGTTAATTTTACTATGCAGGCGGATAGCGTACAAAAGCTGCTGACTATGCCGTCAATTAGCGAACAGCAGCTTGCTTGGGTATTGCCTCAACTCAAAGCTGTATTGCAAGATGATTTCGAACAGCTTGGCTCGCCCGTTAAAAATGCGAACATAGATATTTACATACCTAGGCCTAAGTTAGTCCTTTCATCGCCTGACTATGACAAAGAAAACCCCACGGTAAAGTTGAGCTTTGGTTACGCAGAAATTGATGTTAATCCCAGAGATACATCACATTTGATTAGTGCGAAACAACAGCCCCTTGGCCGAAATTTGCCTTTTGAACAGCAGGCCATAGAAAGACTCCATCAGGCTGGGTTCAAGACGGTTTCTGACTATTACAGATCAGAAACGTACGGCCCAGCGGCCTACTATTTGAGAGTAAACCAGAGTCTTTGGCCATTTCTTTTACATAAGTTTCTGCCTGAGCTATCTGAGCAGGGCTGGCAAATTGTTCAAGAGGATGACTTTTACTACAGTATGGTCGAGGCTGGACAGTTTGAAGCCGAAGTATCTGAAGAGGGCAGTGATTTTTTCTCATTAGAGATGAACGTAGATATTGATGGCCAACGCTTGCCTTTATTCCCAATATTGCAAAGTGCAATCAAGCAACTACCCAAAAAGGTACTGGTCGAGGAACAAGTTGAGTCTGAAGCCAGTATCTATATCGAGTTAGGTAAGGGCCAAATTTTGCTGCTAGCCGTGGAAAAAATTAAGCCTCTGCTGAATCAATTTGTCGAACTATTCATGCCAAATGCCCTTAAAGCCGACGGGTCGTTAACGATCTCAAAGTTACACAGCCCCAGTGTTTTAGACGCCCTAGATACCCAAAGTATTGTTAGTAAAGGCGCCCAGTCTCTTCGTAAAATTGCGCAAAAATTGAATAACTTTGAGGGTATTACCCCAGTTGAATGTCCAACAACCGTAAATGCAGAGCTCCGTGAGTACCAACAAGAGGGGCTTAATTGGTTACAGTTTTTACGTGAATATCAATTGGCTGGTATTTTAGCTGACGATATGGGGTTAGGTAAAACTCTGCAAACCTTAGCTAATTTGGCCATAGAGCATAAAAATGGTCGGCTAACTAAGCCTGCGTTAATTATTGCACCAACCAGTGTGATTTATAATTGGCAAAGTGAAATTGCTAAATTTGTTCCGACTTTGCGTTGCTTAGTCATCCATGGAGATAAGCGCAAGCCTAAATTAGCTGAGATGATGCAATATGAGATTGTTGTCACGAGTTACCCGCTTATCGTCAAAGACCTAGCAGCGTACCAAGAGCAGCAATTTCATTATTTGGTGTTGGATGAAGCCCACTATATTAAGAATCCAAAAACTAAGCTTTATGCAGCTGTCGTTTCGCTGCAAGCAACCCATAAATTATGTGTTACGGGTACGCCAATGGAAAACAACTTAGGCGAGTTGTGGTCTCAGTTCAATTTTTTGTTGCCCAGCTTTTTATCCAGCCAGGGGCAGTTTACTAAACTATTCAGAACACCCATTGAAAAACAGCAATCAATGGAGCGTAAAGCGCTTTTAAATCAAAGAATTAAGCCCTTTATTTTACGGCGAACCAAAGACAAAATTGCAAAAGACTTACCAGAAAAGAATGAAATAATACGCACCATAAGGCTTGAGTCTAAACAAGCTGAGTTATATGAAAGTGTGCGTTTAGCTATGGATCAGCGGTTGCGTGAAATCATTAAATCTAAAGGATTAATGCGCGCCCAAATTGAAATTTTAGACGCCATGCTAAAGTTAAGACAAGTGTGTTGCCACCCCCAACTGTTAACCTTACCTGGTGCCAAAAAAGTGACCCAATCGGCTAAGTTAGATTGCCTAATGGGAATGTTACCCGAGTTGGTTGAAGAAGGGCGGCGTATCCTGTTGTTTTCGCAGTTTACCTCTATGCTCGCCCTGATAGAAACTGAGTTACAAAAGCAAGAGATCGAATACGTCAAGCTCACAGGCAGTACTAAAGATAGACAAACGGTTATTAATCAGTTTAAGCAAGGCAAAGTGCCCGTATTTTTGATTAGCCTTAAAGCTGGAGGAACAGGCTTGAATTTAACCGAGGCAGATACAGTTATTCACTTTGACCCTTGGTGGAATCCAGCCGTAGAAAATCAAGCTACAGATCGTGCTCACCGTATTGGCCAGCATAAACCTGTATTCGTGTATAAGCTGATTGTGGAAGGTTCGATTGAACAAAAAATTCAAGAATTACAAAATCATAAACAAGAACTCGCTGAATCTATTTTGTCGGATAAGCTGGTAAATAAAGACACTGGACTAACCTCCGAAGTCTTACAATCCTTACTCAAACCTCTTACGGTGTAACCAGCAAAGAATGAAAATGCATAAACACAATTATGTTGACGTAGTTATTATTGGAGCGGGCGCAGCAGGACTTTTTTGTGCTGCCCAAGCTGGGGCCAGAGGCCGCAGCGTTGCCGTGTTAGATCATGCTAAGCGGATCGGCGGTAAAATCTTAATGTCAGGCGGCGGCAGATGCAATTTCACCAATATGTACGCCAGTCACGAAAACTTCTTATGCGACAATCCACATTTTTGTAAGTCAGCTTTAAGCCGTTATACCCAATGGGATTTTATTGGCAAAGTCGCAGAGTATGGCATTGCCTATCACGAAAAGACCTTGGGCCAGTTATTTTGTGACGATAGCGCCAAAGACATACTTAATATGTTGTTTGCCGAATGTGAAAAGGCGGGGGTAACGATTAGCAATCAATGCGAAACCCTAAGTATAGGCAAAACCGAAGACGGGTTTGTTTTGCAAACTAGCCAAGGCGAGTATCAATGCGAATCCCTTGTGATAGCGACTGGGGGCTTATCTATGCCTAAACTAGGCGCGAGCCCATACGGTTACCAAGTAGCCGAGCAATTTGGCTTAAAAGTAAAGCCCACACGGGCAGGTTTAGTGCCGTTTACATTGCATGAACAAGACAAACAAGTACTCGCAGAGTTGAGTGGTATTTCAGTAGAGGCCAACGCCAGTTGTAACGACACCCATTTTAACGAAGGTATCTTATTCACCCATAGAGGATTAAGTGGCCCAGCAGTACTGCAAATATCATCTTTTTGGCAACCTGGCCAAACGGTTGAATTTGATTTATACCCCAGCGGCAATCTGCATGATGAATTACAAAGTATCAAACAAAACCAACCCGATATCATACTCAGTAATGCCTTAGGCAAATACTTTCCCAAAAGGTATATACAAGTATATCTGCCGTATTTAAGCCTCGAAAATAAACCCCTCAAGCAATATCAAGGCAAGCAATTAGAGCAAGTTGCCGAAGCGTTTCATCAATGGCAACTCAAGCCAAATGGTACCGAAGGTTACCGCACCGCTGAAGTTACGTTAGGCGGTGTCGACACAGATGAACTCTCATCAAAAACCATGGAAGCCAAAAAGGTCAAAGGTCTATACTTTGTAGGCGAAGTTATGGACGTCACCGGCTGGCTAGGAGGCTACAATTTTCAATGGGCATGGAGCAGCGGCTGGGTAGCTGGGCAGGTGGTGTAAAAGAGTTCTTATATAATATATTACTCCCCATAAATGAATGCCAAAAAATACCAATTCCATTCTCCGTAAAGTAGGAAAAGTATACTCATCATCCCCCATAATACTGTCACTCCTCTACCCAAGAAAGGAACAATAAAAGCAACTAAATTATTTTTCGAAAAATGATAAAAAACAACTAGCCTTCCCATAAAAGCGAATACTGAAGGAAGCGAAAGAAGCAATATCAGCCCTACAAATTTAGAAAGTTGATTACCTAAAACAACATCAATCACCACGCACCACAATCCAAGGTATATAGCACTAAAATCCACAATTGCTCCATAGTTAGTGCTTTCAATGCCAATTGATTTTTTTTCTTCTGATGACAAGGCGCAGCATGCAACAAAGAAAAAAAACTTAACTAAAAACAGTTCGCTTACGGGTAAAGCATCAAAATATAAAAGAACAACTATGTCTATTATTACGACTATAATTAAAGTAATAAACATATATGCTATTGCTGTTTTGTTAAAGTAGAGTTTAAACTCCTCGTTATTCATATTGTCAAATCGCTCTTATTTAATTTTCTGCCTGATTCGTAAGCGAGGCTTATGACCCTTAGGCACTCGAGGGTTGTATGGCACTTTCATGGACGACCTATGAGTCGTTTGTCGTTTAACTAGATAGCTCGCCGCATTATTTAAAGTATCTACTGCTTTATACCCGCTACTTGGATTTAAAGAACCAATAGTCATTCCCGTTGCAGACCAATATGCCATTTTTTCCGATGCGGCAATGCTTTGGTACCAGAAGCAATTAAATAGACATCCACGATTACAAATTACGCCAAGTTAACATGTGAATCAATGTGGTTTGGTGGAAGTTGACGCTGTGTTTGCGTCTATCTGGTTAGAAAGTCGGGTTTGCTTTAAGCCTTTAGGCTCTTTATGGTCTTTTGATGAATACGAGGCATGGCAAGGGCCAAAATCCTATTCAAATCAGCATAACCATATAAATCAACTAGTCAATACACCTCAAATACCTTGAGTCCACTCAAGCTGCCCAGCATTCACCGAAAGTAACGAAAACCTCTGAAAAAATAGTGCGATCCGCGTTTTAAACAATTTGTTTACTGTTGGTTGAGTTCAAACGGGCCGAAAGATTACGCTAGAGAGGCTATTGCCGTATTTTGTTACGAAAGATTTAATGATGGCTGTCTTTTTTGTAGCCCCCCAGAGCTAGGTTACATGACCAATAAACAAGCCTCCGCATTGGTAGGTGTTGCGCCAATGAATAGAGAAAGTGGTCGCTTCAAAGGTCAGCGAAAAATACAGGGGGGACGTTACCAAGTGAGAACAGTTTTATACATGGCAATGATGTCGGCTATGCAATGTAACCCTGTTTTCAAGTCCACTTATCAACGATTAGTTGAGCAAGGAAAGCCTAAAAAAGTGGCTAT